>CAZMXB010000670.1:0-2096 GCA_964569855.1 uncultured Rhodoferax sp. | reverse complement strand
CCGTTCGTCACGTCATAGTTCATGGTCGTTACTCGACCCATGTTGTCGGTGGTCGTCTTTACCTTGTTCCAGGTGGCGTCGTAAGTTGCAGAACTGACGATGTCAGCCAGACCTGAAGCAGGCTTAGCCTTTGCCGTTGTCTGCGTGACGCGGTTTTTCGAGTCATAGACAAACTCAACAGAGTTGCCTTCTGGTGCGATATTCTTAATCGGACGACCGCGACCATCAAAGGTAGCCTTCGAAATCTTCCCAACCTGGTTTATCGCCTTAACCGTGTTCCCCAGATTGTTGAAGTAAAGGATGCTGCTCTTGCTGTTCGGGTTGACCTCCTCAGTGCGCGACCCGGCGAAGAAATACTGCCAGACATTCGACTGATAGTCAGCCTGTTCCTTGATTCGGCCCAGACTGTCATAAGTGTTTGTGACAATTGCGACCGTCGGGTTAGCCGGTTTGAACAGCTTGGTCATCCGACCCGGAATATCGTATTCGTAGGTCCAGTTCTTGGAATTCGGGTCAGTGACAGTGACCAAATTCCCGCTCGCGTCAATCGTGTACCCGACACTACGGCCGGTGCCATCGCTAACGCTGTCCAGCATGTTATCCGCACCATAGGTAAGAGTCAGGGTGCGACCCAAACCATTCGAAACCGTGCTCAGACGAGCCCTGGAATCGTAGGTATAAGTGATAGTAACGCCAGCCGGATCCACCATTGTGGCAATGTGGCCAAAGCTGTTGAAGTTGAGCTTGACACCTGTGAGCGGGGTATAGACGAACAGACCACCGACCACAGTCAGCGTGCCAGCATCGAGAGCCGGATTGGCATAGGTGCCATCGGGCAGCTTGACGAAAGTCTGGCTGTCAAAGCCTGAGCCAATCGTCACAATGTTGTGGAAGAGGTTGTCGATGAACCACTGATTCATCAGCGCTGTAGTGATGTACTTGTCGAACGGCTTGGTCAGATCGGTCTGGAGGTCGTAAGCAACGAAGGCTTCAACAATAAGACAGACCATAAGGGAAGCCAGCGCTGCCAATCGTGATGTCTGTGGCATCAAGTAAGTAGCTAGCCGTGTACAAGCCTATCGGTTCGGAAGACGTCGGCTGACTGCTCCCGCCGAAGCCAGTACTTCCACCACCGCCGTTGGCAGAACCACCAGGAGCGATACTGAAGCCATATCCACCAGGACCGAAGCCCGCAGACGGGAACCAGCAATAGCAAACTCCTCCTCCGCCGTCAATGCATGTCGACGCGTTGTAGGCGTTCAGAGGAGCAACGCAGCCAGTCGGCGGCCAGGTATCTGTCGTCAGATAAACATCGTAGTTCCTATTTGAACTCACAAAACAGTGGTGCCGCCAGTGGTTGCGAGCTCATGTAGACCAGTTTGTAGAGCTACATAAATCGTTCAGTGGTATCAGATCTCGCAAACGTCTGCAGGAGCCTATACAAGTAGCAATTTAGTTTCATAAACTTGTAGGAATTATGTAGGCAACGAAGACAAAAATAGTGCTTAGAAGAATTCGAATAACACGACTGAAGATGCGTGCTCTGCATTAACATGCCTAGTCGCCTTGCATGATCGCACCATCAGAGCGATAGCACAGGAACCTCCGCTCGACTACACGTTATCGGTAACGTCGACCTCATAAGAATAGTGTGAGTTCTGATATTTAGAATTTCACCTCGAGATCTTGTAGGCCGAAAATAGTACCTACAAACCTCCTACAAGCTCGGCTGTAGAAAACCTCACTATGCCAGTGCCTGTCGTAGCCTTCTGTGACAAGGCTACTTGAGCACAAACCTCGACATCTACAAACACGCCTACACGCCTCCGAGAAGCCTTACAGTGTGATTATTGTGTGAGTTCTAGTACCAATGTCATAGACTGTCGTGACAACAGCTTGACCGCTTGGCGATTTTGTCTTCACTCGATTCAACTCATCATAAGTCAGAGTGACAGTGGCAGCAGATCTTGTTCGAAGTACAAGAGCATTGCTATTACCGTCGTAGCTGCTAACTTCCTCATAAGTTCCATCAGGGTATGTCGTCCGCAATGGCCGGTCATGGCCATCATACGAGGGAGTTGTCGTGTAGTTTCTGG
>CAZMXB010000669.1:0-2103 GCA_964569855.1 uncultured Rhodoferax sp. | reverse complement strand
TGGTGGTGTTCATGGTCACCACATCGGCGTCCAGCCCGTCGTTCACGGCCCGCGCCTGGGCGCTGGAGCCAGCGTGGCTCTGGTCGATCTTGATGTCTTTGCCGGTGCTCTTCTTGTAGCTGGTGATGAAAGCCGCGTTGATGTCCTTGTAGAACTCACGGGACACGTCGTACGACACGTTGAGCAAGGTTGTGGTCTGGGCTGCTACGAAATTGCTAGCTGTTAGCACAATAACGGCGAGGGCCAGGCGGGCTTTTTGTTTAAAGGTCATAGGCGTAGTCATGGTGTGGTCTCTAGTGCGGGTTGTGGGCGGGGTGCGGCGGCTGCGGGTGCGACCCAGCCATCGCCCACCAGGGATTGCAGCAGCGCCAGGCCCAGCGGCCAGGCACCGAAGCCGGATTCGATGTTGATGTGCCCCGCGTTCTGCAGGCGCACGAATTCACTACCCCAGGCGCGGGCATAGGCGCCGGCCGTGCGCACCGGGCAATACGGGTCGTTGTTGCTGGCAACGATGATGCTGCGGTAGGACAGGCTCTGGTAAGGTACCGGCGCAAAGTCGGCCAGCACGCCACGCCGCTCGGGGTCGGCTGGCGCCACCAGCAGCGCGCCTTGGATGCGCTGCGCAGCTTCGCACGGCAGGTACACCGTGGCAATGCAGCCCAGGCTGTGCGCGGCAATCACCACCGGCCCACCGGCATCCAGAATCTGCCGTGCCAGCGTGCCGACCCAGGCCTGGCGGCTGGGGGTGATCCAGTCATCCTGCTGCACCCGCACGGCACCCGGTAACTGCTCAGCCCACAGGCTTTGCCAGTGGCCGGGCCCGGAGTCGCGCCAGCCGGGGACGATGATGATGGAGGGGGAAACGCTGGACATGCTGCTTGCTGAATCGAATGAAGGGCCATTGTCAGCACGCATGTTTAAAACACAAACTACTGTTTTTTTGTTTGTTTATGTTGTTTGAGGCATATAAAACGTCGCAGCAGCGCAACCACTGGAGCTTTTGCTCTTCTTTTGTTACTTCACAGTCCGATGACGGCAAATAGGCGCCCAACGCGGTTGTGTTGCATGAAGCAAAAACGAAAATCTGCACCATGCTTGATTTCCACCAAAGCCTGATCAACAGCACTCTGAACAAGGTCCTCAATCGGTTGCACCACCCGCTGGAGCTCATGCTCACCTGCCTGCTCTGGTACGTGGTCTACCCGTGGAGTCGGCGTCACATCGAGGAGAGGATGCAGGAGCGCGGTGATTTCGTAGATCATGTGACCGTTCATCGCTGGGCGATCAAGATGCTGCAGGTTCTGGCCGCCATGTTCCGTCTGCGCAAGCGCTCCGTGGATCGAAGCTGGCGAATGCACGAAACCTACTTCAAGGTTTCAGGCCAGTGGAAATATCTCTACCGTGCCGTTGATCGTGCCGGCGACATGTTGGTTTTTCCGATCACAGCCCAAGCGTGACGGGGCTGCGGCCCGCCGGTTTTTGGAGCGTGCCATCAACCTGCTTGATCTTACAGAAAAGATCAATATTGAGAAGAGCGGTGCCAACACGCCCGCCATTGAAAGCGTTAAGAAAGAACCCAGCGTTGAAATCGTAATGCGCCAGTCCAGTTACTTGAACAACATCGTCGGGCAGGATCACCGGGCCATCCAACGGATCACCCGACCGATGATGGGTTTCAAATCATTTTGGAGCGCCAAGTTCGTCATCGCCGGAATCGAGACCATGCAAATGATCCGTAAGGGACGGATGGAGTGCCACGGCGGCCAAATCAAGTCCGCAACCACCCAGTTCTACAGTTTTGTTGCTTGATCAACAGGCCGACAGCGCAACCGTTTTCGACTCACTGCCGGCACCGCAACACAACCCGCTGTTCTCAGTGGCGAATTCTCCGTGGAGAGACTTGCAGAATTGGCCAAGATACCGTGCGCGAATTCGTCGTAATGACGCCAAGCCGCATGGTCTTGCCTCCCACGGTTTGGATCGCACTCCCATTTTGGACCGGGTGGGCGTTGAAAAAGGGCTCCGAGGAGCCCTGTATTTCAGCGCGAGACTGAATTAGTTGGTTGCAAAGCCTGCCAATGCAGCGACCGTTGTATCGCGGCA
>CAZMXB010000668.1:0-2105 GCA_964569855.1 uncultured Rhodoferax sp. | reverse complement strand
TTGGGTTTGCTTGTCATGGGTCTTGGATAGCGCGGGTTGTCCAGAATCAATCGAAAGTGATCTTGGACTTGTTGACGATTTGTCCAATGTGCTCGTAAGACTTTCGCAGCGCTTGGCCATACTCTGCGGGCGTTAATGTCATTGGGGCAAAGCCAGCGTTTTCCAGCTGCTGGCGAATTTCAGGTTGCTCTAGGAGTCGCTTAATTTCTGAATGGATTCGGGTCACTGCGGCTTCAGGCGAGCCGATCGGCATCAGCAAGCCCCAGTAGTTGCCAAACGAGAAACCCGGCACACCCGATTCACCAATAGTCGGCACATTGGGAAGCACTGGAATACGCTCAGCGGTCACCGCGAGTGCTTTGAGTTTGCCCGCCTTAACCTGTGACAGGGCACTGCCGTCGATCAGCAAATCGATATGCCCGCCCAGCAAGTCATTGAGCGCTGGCGCACCACCACGGTAGGGGACGTGGACGATGTCGACGCCCGCTGCTGCCTTTAAAGCTTCAAGGCACAGGTGTCCCATCGTGCCATTGCCAGCCGTGCCGCATTTGTATTTGCCAGGATTGGCTTTGGCCAGTGCCAAAAATTCTTGGAAAGATTTAGCCGCAAAAGTAGGCAGGCAAGTCACGACGATGGAGACCTTGGCCAAGGTCGACACCGCGACAAAATCCTTCGCGGGGTCATAGGGCACGTTGGGTTGCGCGTATCGGCTGACCACCAGATCGCTCAAGTTGCCCAGTCCTAAAGTGTGGCCATCGGCGGGCGCACGGGCCGCTGCCGTCATACCGATCACACCACCCGCACCCGCACGGTTTTCCACGACCACAGGTTGACCAAGCGCCTTGGACAAGGGCACAGAAAAAATGCGAGCCAAGATGTCCGTGTTGCCACCCGGCGGGTTGGGAACAATCAGAGTGACGGCCTTGCTCGGATAGGAAGGCTGTGCCCGCAAGCCTGCGGGCACTATCACTGCAGCCAAGGCGACAGATGCGGCACCCAGTAAAGAGCGGCGCTTCAAGGGGAGTTCGGTGAAGTCCTCGTCCAAACGCAACGATGGGTCATTGATAAGTCTCATGCAGTGTCTCCGTTATAGATGTGCCGCAATAAGGCTCACGGTTCAAGGCACGCAGTCATCTTATGTTTTGTTTTTTCGTGAGGTATAGGTCTGACAGGCACGAGACCTATGCTTTTGGAGATATATCCAAGTCCATCCATTGCGCAAGCGTGGGGAAGGCTTGTTTCACATGACGGCCCACAATGTCATGAACCGCTTGGCATGCTTGCGTTGGTGCTATGTGCGGCGAAAGCCGAAGGACGATATTGCGGTCCAAGCTGGGTTGGACAATTCGCGTCGCTTGCAGTTCAAGTTTGGCGACCTCCGAGCGAACAGCGCTCATGCCAACGATGGCGTAAATACCGCCCGCAGCCACGATTTTTTTTTGGAGATTCAGGTTGTCGCATTCGAGCTTGATGTTCAGGTGAATGCCTTTGCGGCTGGCCCAGTGCTCTAAGACATCATGGAACGCATACGGGCGGCCTGGAACGACCAAGGGAATGTTGTGCAAGCGATCAAAAGGAATCGTCGGTGTCGCTGTCAACTGATCGCCGGGCGCGCTGATCAGAACATGGGGCATTTTGGCTATACCGTCTCCCCGCCCACTGCGGCCACGTGTGTTTTCGGAAAAAAGCGCGATGTCGAGTTCGCCGCGTTCGAGCAAAGCGGACACACGTCCACTCATGCCACTGACCAAGTGCAGCTTAACTTTGGGAAATAACCGCAGCAGCTCGTTATAGATCGGCCCACATAGGGCGTCGGCCACAGAGTCGATGATGCCGATGCGAACTAGTCCAGCCGGTTCCCGGAGCATGCCTGTGGCATCTTCAGTAAGGAGTTGCCCCGCCTGAACCCACGCCTGAACGCGTGGATATAAGCGCTGGCCGATTTCGTTCAGGCGTACACCGCGAGCGGTTCGCTCAAAAAGCTTTCCACCGCAGGACCGTTCGATGGCCCCAAGTTGGCGGCTGATAGCCGACTGTGCGACATCGCGTGCGGCAGCGGTGTCCGTCAACCTGCCACACTGAGCGATCTGAAGAAATAACTGCCA
>CAZMXB010000667.1:0-2109 GCA_964569855.1 uncultured Rhodoferax sp. | reverse complement strand
TGATGTTCACCCGCATGACCGGCGACCTGGTCAAGGCCATGCGCGCGTGTCCGCAGCCCATCATCGCCGCCGTGGATGGTGTGTGTGCCGGTGCTGGTGCCATCATCTCCATGGCGTCTGACATGCGCCTGGGCACCGAGCGCAGCAAGACCGCGTTTTTGTTCAACCGCGTCGGCCTGGCGGGCTGCGACATGGGCGCCTGCGCCATACTGCCGCGCATCATCGGCCAGGGCCGCGCCAGCGAATGGCTGTACACCGGCCGCTCCATTGGTGGTGCCGAGGCCGAGCGCAGTGGCTTCTTCAACCGCTTGTGCGCACCCGAAGAACTGGCCGCTGCGGCCGAAGCGCTGGCGCGCGATCTGGTGGCCGGCCCCACCTTTGCCAACGGCATGACCAAGACCATGCTGCACCAGGAGTGGTCCATGTCCATCGACCAGGCGATTGAAGCCGAAGCCCAGGCCCAGGCCATTTGTATGTTGACGCAGGACTACCACCGCGCGTACGCCGCCTTTGTCGCCAAGCAACGCCCCGTCTTCCAGGGCAACTAAAGAAAGCACGCCATGAGTGACACCGCCTACCTCGACTGGCCATTTTTCACCCACCACCACGGTGACCTGGCGCGCACGCTGGACACCTGGGCCACGCAACATGTGTCCCAGTCCCACGGCCATGATGTGGATGCCGAATGCAAGGCGCTGGTGCGCAAACTGGGCGCGGCTGGGTGGCTGCGTTACGCGGTGGCCGGCACGGCCTATGGCGGTGGAGAGGACAGCATTGACACCCGCTCCATCTGCCTGATCCGCGAGACGCTGGCCCGCCACTCCGGCCTGGCCGACTTCGCGTTTGCCATGCAGGGTCTTGGCTCCGGCGCCATCAGCCTGGCCGGCACGCCTGAACAAAAGCAGCGTTACCTGACGCGTGTCGCCAGCGGCGAGGCCATAGCCGCCTTTGCGCTGAGCGAACCCGACGCAGGCTCCGACGTGGCCGCCATGCAATGCAGCGCACATGTTGATGGCGACCATGCCGTGCTCAATGGCACCAAGACCTGGATATCGAACGGCGGCATTGCCGACTTCTATGTGGTGTTTGCCCGCACCGGCGAGGCACCTGGCGCGCGTGGCATCAGCGCCTTTATCGTCGATGCGGACACGCCGGGCTTTTCGATTGCCGAACGTATCGACGTCATCGCTCCCCATCCCTTGGCCACGCTGCGCTTCACCAATTGCAAAGTGCCTTTGGGCCAGCGCGTGGGGGCCCCCGGTGAGGGCTTCAAGATCGCCATGCGCACGCTGGATGTGTTCCGCACCTCGGTGGCTGCCGCATCGCTGGGCTTTGCCCGCCGTGCGCTGGACGAAGCGCTCAAGCGTGCCACCACGCGCAAGATGTTCAACCAGACGCTGGCCGACTTTCAACTCACCCAGGCCAAGCTGGCCCAGATGGCCACCACGGTGGACAGCAGCGCCCTGTTGACCTACCGGTCCGCCTGGCAGCGCGACCAGGGCCGCAACGTGACGCGTGAAGCGGCCATGGCCAAGATGGTGGCCACCGAAGGCGCGCAGCAGGTCATTGACGCTGCGGTGCAGATATGGGGCGGCATGGGTGTGGTCAGTGGCCATATCGTGGAGCGCCTGTACCGCGAGATCCGTTCGCTGCGGATCTACGAAGGTGCCACCGAAGTGCAGCAACTCATCATCGCCAAAGACCTTCTGCGTGAGCTGCCCTCTAAATAGTTGAGGACAGAGCTTCGCTTCGCTACGGTCTGTCCCGCAAAAACTCAGTAAATCCACCATGTCCAGTGCCCACATCGACACCTTTGCGCGCGACAACCTGCCGCCCGTTGAACAACAACCACAGTTTCTGTTTGACCTGCCGGAGCTGCAGTTCCCCGAACAGTTGAATTGCGCAACGGAGCTATTGGATCGGCACATTTCCGAAGGAAACGGCCACCGCGTCTGTATCCGCGCACCCGGCCTGAGCTGGACCTATGCCGACCTGCAAGACAAGGCCAATCGCATCGCCAATGTGCTGGTGTATGACATGGGCGTCGTACCCGGCAACCGTGTTCTTTTGCACGCACCCAACAACGCCATGATGGTGGCCTGCTGGTTT
>CAZMXB010000666.1:0-2110 GCA_964569855.1 uncultured Rhodoferax sp. | reverse complement strand
GATCTGGCGCATCAGGTACATGCCCATGGCGTAACCGCCCAGCGCGAAGAACAGGCCGTGGCCCAGGCTCAGGATGCCGGTGTAACCCCAGATCAAATCCATGGCCAGCGCGCAGATGGCATAACACATGATCTTGGCCGCCAGCCCCACGGCGAAATCGCTCAGATGGAAGACACTGGAGGGTGGTACCACCAGGTTCAGCACGGGGACCAGCGCGCACAACACGATCAGTGCGACCAGCCACGCGCCCCAGCCGCTGCGCGTCAACAACGGCGCGCGGGTGGGCAGTAACAATGCAGGTGTTCTGTGGGTCATGCTTCTGCACTCCTGCCTTTCATCGCAAAAATGCCCTGTGGTCGTTTTTGGATAAAGATGATGATGAAGACCAGTACGGCAATCTTTGCCAGCACCGCACCGGTCCAGCCCTCCAGAAATTTGTTCAATACGCCCAGGCCCAGTGCCGCATAGACAGTGCCGGCCAGTTGGCCGACGCCGCCCAGCACGACCACCATGAAGGAATCGACGATATAGCCCTGGCCCAGGTCTGGCCCGACATTACCCACCTGGCTCAGCGCGCAGCCGGCCAGACCGGCTATGCCTGAACCGAGTGCAAAGGCATAGGTGTCGATACGTGCCGTATTGACGCCCATACAACTGGCAATCGGGCGGTTTTGCGTCACACCACGCACAAACAGGCCCAGCCGGGTCTTCTCGATCAGGAACCAGACACCGGCCAGCACGGCAATCGCAAAGCCCACAATCACCAGCCGGTTGTAGGGCAACGAGAGATTGCCCATCAGTTGCACGCCGCCGCTCATCCAGCTCGGGTTTTCGACGCCCACGTTTTGCGCACCAAAAACAGTTCGCACCAACTGCATCAACATCAGGCTGATGCCCCAGGTAGCCAACAGTGTTTCCAGCGGGCGGCCATACAAAAAACGGATCACGCTGCGCTCCAATGCCGCACCCACCAGCGCCGATGCAAGAAAGGCCACCGGCACTGACGCCAACAAATACCAGTCAAACGCACCCGGCAAGTACTTCTGGAACAGGCCCTGCACCACATAGGTGGCATAGGCACCAATCATCATCAGCTCGCCGTGGGCCATATTAATGACGCCCATCAGTCCGTAGGTGATGGCCAGCCCCAGTGCTACCAGCAACAGAATGCTGCCCAGGCTGATGCCGCTGAAAATGGCACCTAACCGGTCGCCCCAGGCCAAGCGTGATTCGACTTTGCCCAGGCTGAACTGCAAAGCGCCTTTGACCTGCGGATGCGTCTCCACCTGCAAGCGTTCAAGCAACAAGGTTTTGGTCGCGGCTTGCGAGCTGTCTGCCAGCAACTTCGCCGCTTCCAGGCGCTTGGCAGCGTCGGCGCTGCTCAGTAGTGCTGCAGCGCGCAGCAGACCCAGGCGGTCCTTCAGTTCAGGCACAACTTCCTGCGCAAAGGCCTTGTCCAGCATGGGCAACTTGCTCTCGTCCACCTCCCCTTGCAAGGTCTTGATGGCGGCTGTGCGCACTACAACATCGGATGACAACAGTTTGAGCGTGGCCAGGGCGCTATCGAGTTCACCGCGCATGCGGTTGTTGTTCATAACGTCTTCGGCAATGTCGGGGAGTGTGGCCGCGATGCCGGTAACCGGGTCAATCGCTTTATCGTCCCTGACGATCACAGGTTTGCCAGCCACCAGCTTGACGGCGTCATCCGACAGCGCCTGAATGAACTGCACAGTCTTCTCATCGGCATCGACGATCGCCATACGCAAGGCGTCAATGCGGGTGTCGCCCTCGCCCACCGCAATCGCTTTCGCCTGGTCGGGCGTGAGTCCATAAGCATTGGGCAGCACACACAAAACGAGCAGACATATCCATCGACGAACATTAATTGGCATACGCCAGACTCTCCATAGTCCTAAAAAAGGCCGCCAATGCACCAATTGCAATGGCGGCCCCCTCCCTGCTTGATTGCCTTATTTGGTGACGGGCTCGTCAGGCTTTTTGTCATTGCCTTCGATAAACGGAGACCATGGTTTGGCCTTGACCGGACCCGGTGTCTTCCACACCACGTTGAACTGGCCATCGGCCTTGATCTCGCCAATGAACACCGACT
>CAZMXB010000665.1:0-2111 GCA_964569855.1 uncultured Rhodoferax sp. | reverse complement strand
GATGGCTGGCCCCACCTGCGTGGGGTCTTTGCAATGCAGTATCCCCGTACCCAGTGCAATCCCTTCCTCGACGGTTTGGGATGCCACAGCCAGTGGGGCCAGGATCAACACGGGGCGCCCGGTGTGGCGATGCACTGCATCGGCCCACGCGAGCTGCATGCGGGACTTGCCGAGTCCGGTGTCGGCGAAGATGGCGGCGCGGCCACGACGGATGGCCCATGCGGTCAGCGCGGACTGGTGCGGGAACAAGCTGCTCGGCACGCTGAACCCGTCGGCGATGCCGGTGTTCGGCACTGTGCTGAGCTTGCGGGCGACGTAGGCGCTGTAGTCGTTCATGCCGCAAACGCCTCTTCGCGCATCTGCCGCATAAGCCACCGCTGCAGACGATCGGCAGGAACCGTTACCCGCACATCGCCTTGCTTGCCGCGGTGCACGACAGTCAGGTCGTCATTCGGTTTCGGCTGGCTGATCTTCAGCGGGCCGAGTTCGATGGGGGGTGGCGTTTCAGTCATGGCCCGGATGCTGCCGATTGTGCCGCCGCTGCGCAAATTGGTTTTCGCTATCACGCGGTTTTGGTGATGCACAGAATCAAATGGCGTCAATGTTCGATGGTCGGCATGATTCATCCCATCGCAACACGCAACGGGACCCGCAAATGCAAGCCCACTCGACCCTAGCCTTCGTCTTCCTCGCCGGCACAGGTTTCGGCCTGATGCTGGCGCTGGCAGCCATGTGGTTCGTTTCGCGCGTCACCGGAGAGCCGGTGCGGCAACGCCAGCCCGCGCCGGTGATGGCCGGAGTCGAAGTGCGCGACAGCGAATGGGCATCGTTCGAAGCGGCGCGGAGGGCGGCATGAGCCCGGCCGTCGACAAGTCTCGCGCCGTCGAGCACTACACCCGAGAGGCCGCGCTGGCGAAGGCGCTGGACCTCTCGCGCACCCTGGAGAACATCACCAAGGTGGCCTGGGTGCTGCGCCTGACCTACGCGCTGAAGGGCGGTCAGGTCACGAGCACGCACATCGTCGAAAGCGCGGTCCGCCAGCCGCCGAATGAGCTGGAGTACCTGCCGGCGGGCGCTGAGCAGGTGACCGCCGACGTGTTCCCGGCTTCGCGCTTCGACGACATGCCGCTTGCCAGCCGGCCGCGGTATGCGCCTCAGTACCGCGCGTGGTTGCTGTGGCGAGCGGCCAAGGCCATCGGGAAGAAGCCCGAGGACATGCGGCCGTGGGTCGACTATGACCCATGCGGAAAAGATGACCGCGTCCAAAGCTGGCTGCGCCCTGGCCGCTACATCGGAGACTGACATGCACCGCCACCTGACCGACGCCGAGTGGATGGACCACATGCAGGTGCGCCTGCGCCGCGTGCAACTGCTCGTGATCGTGGCCATCTTGGGCGCCGCCGCCGCGGTGGTGCTGCTGTGACCGCCTTCCTCCGCCTCCTCGCCTTCCACCGTCGCTGCGGCATGCCGCTGCGCCACGCACTCCGTCGCGCCTGGATCGGCGCATTTTTGAAAGGACCCCTGTGAACGCCCCAGAACACCGCACCGCGGTAGCCCGCGCCGCTGAAGCCGCAACGCAGTCCGAACTGGACCGCCTGCTGCAGCGCCCATTCACCCCGCGCGACCTGCTCGAAGACCAGAACTTCGACAAGCTCTGGCGCATGGCCGAAGCGCTGGCTAATAGCGCGCTCTCGATCCCGCGCGAACTGAAGGGCAACGTCGGCGACTGCTTGGCCATCGTCACGCAGGCCATGATCTGGGGCCTCAACCCGTTCTCTGTCGCCCAGAAGGCGCACGTCATCAACGGCAAGCTCGGCTACGAAGCGCAGCTTGTCAACGCGGTGGTGATGCAGTCCGGCGCGATCGTCGGCAGCTTCCACTACGAGCACCAGGGCGACGCCTGCCGCGTCGGTGCGGTGCTGCGCGGAGAGCAGTCGATCACCTGGGGCGAGTGGCTGGCCGCGTCGACCGTCACCACGAAGAACAGCCCGCTCTGGAAGACGAACCCGAAGCAGCAGATGGGCTACCTGCAGGTCAAGAACTGGGCGCGCGCGTTCGCGCCTGGGGCGATCCTGGGCGTCTACACGGTCGACGAACTGCTCGACGGCGAT
>CAZMXB010000664.1:1106-2119 GCA_964569855.1 uncultured Rhodoferax sp. | reverse complement strand
GGGATACCAACAAGGCGCTTCTGCTCAAGCATTTGGCGGGCCAGGGTGACGAAGGAGCCCCGCTGGCCGAATTGCGCCAAGTTCTGCCGGCGCTATCAGCTAGCGCCATACAAGGCCTGATGAATGAGTTGCGTGATGAGGGTTCGGTGTTCGTTGCGGGGCAGCGCCGGTGGGCCAGATGGAAGCTCATGGAGTTCAGGGTCTTTAAGCCCGATGATCTTTAGCGGCTGCTTTAGAAGCGCATAAAAATCCGATAAATATTAACAAAATCAATAACTTATAAAACAACTAAAGCTACTTTTGGTAGTGGTTTTAGCTTTGATTTCGAGGACACAAAAGCATGGCCGACGAATTTCAACTGCCCAAGTTTGGCCAGAAACCACTTGTATGCCTTGCACAAGCATCTGGGCGCAGCCCCGCAGAGACTAGACGCTAGTCAAAGACGCACGCCATGCGCCCATCCGTAGCCCTGCAAACTCACCGCGATGCCATCCGCGCGATTGCCCTGCGCCATCGGGTGACCAACGTGCGCGTGTTCGGCTCCGTGGTGCATGGCAATGACAGTGAGGGGAGCGATCTGGACATTCTGGTAGAGCCCACCGCTGAGACCACCATGATGGATATTGGTGCGATCCAGCATGAACTGAAAGAACTGTTGGGCATTCCGGTAGATGTGCTTACACCCCGCGCCCTGCCTGATCACTTCCGTGCCGTTGTTGAGCAGGAGGCGGTACCCGTATGAGCACGATCAGCGGCCTGGTCACGCCAATACTGCACGGCAAACTGACTCCCTGAGGGTCAAGAACAATGGCCTCCAACTTCTCGTTCCTGCAAGCCGAATGGCCAGCGCTCTACGCCGAGGCCACCAAGGCCGAGCAGGCCGCGCTGACCGACCCACGCACCGCCTGCTTCTATGCCCGGCGCACGCTGGAGCTGGCGGTGGTGTGGCTGTTCCAGGCCGAAGGCGGGAGCACTGGCCGGCTGCAGATGCCTTACAAACCCGACCTGTCGGC
>CAZMXB010000664.1:0-1035 GCA_964569855.1 uncultured Rhodoferax sp. | reverse complement strand
GTGCACAGCGCGCGGCCCATCACCGCAGCCGACGCTACCGCCGCGCTGCGCGAGCTGTTTCAGGTGGCCTTTTGGCTGGCACGCAACTATGGTCGCAACGTGGCCGCGCGGCCTGACGCGGCGCTGCAGTTCCGTGCGGAGCTTTTGCCCAGGCCCAGCAATGCAGCAGCAGAGCAAGCCGCTGCCCAGGCCAGCGCACAAGCCACGCAGGCGGCGTTGCAAAAGCTGGCCACCCTGGCCGACGAGCTGGCTGCGCGCGATGCCGCCTTGGCTGCGGCACAAAAAAAGACGGCTGCGCTGGACACCGAGCTGGCCCAACTGCGCGCCGAAGTGGCCGCTGCCAAGGCAGCCAACACCGCCACACCCGACGCGCACGACTACAACGAAGCCGAGACCCGCGACCTCTACATCGACCTGCTACTCAAGGAAGCGGGCTGGCGGCTGGATCAGGCACGCGACCGTGAGTTCGAAGTGCAGGGCATGCCCAACAACCAGGGCACGGGCTATGTGGACTACGTGCTGTGGGGTGACGACGGCAAGCCGCTGGCGGTCGTAGAGGCCAAGCGCACCCGGCGCGATGCGCGCGTGGGCCAGCAGCAGGCCAGGCTGTATGCCGATGGCCTGCAAGCCCAGTTTGGCCAGCGCCCGCTGATTTACACCACCAACGGTTACGAGCACTGGTTTTGGGACGACACCACCTACCCGCCGCGCCCGGTGCAGGGTTTCCACAAAAAGGACGAGCTGCAACTGCTGGTGCAGCGGCGCACTTCGGCCAAACCGCTGGCAGGTGTGACCATCAACAGCTCCATCGTGGAGCGGCACTACCAGCAGCGCGCCATCCGCCGCATTTGCGAAACCTTTGAACGCGACCGCCAGCGCAAGGCCCTGGTGGTCATGGCGACCGGGGCCGGCAAAACACGCACTGTGATTGCGCTGGTGGACTTGCTGCAGCGCGCCAACTGGGCCAAACGCATTCTGTTTCTGGCCGACCGGGTCGCGCTGGTCAAGCAGGCGGCCAATGCGTTCAAGGCGCAT
>CAZMXB010000663.1:452-2128 GCA_964569855.1 uncultured Rhodoferax sp. | reverse complement strand
TGGCAGCGATCACCGGTGCTGGTTATAAACCTGGTGTTGACGCTGGCGTTGGAAACGCCCAGTTCGGCCGCAATGGAAACCTGGCTGTCGCCGCGCAACAACCCCTGCAACACCTGGTTTTCCCGCGTCGACAAGACTCCGGCATTGGGAGCCTGGGCTGTGGTGGCGCTGCTGCCAGAGGTGGCTGTTGGAAAACAGGTGCCTCCGTTGAGAACCTGGCGCATGGCCAGCAGCAGGTCACTGGAATCTGCCTCTTTGCCCACGATGCCCTGCGCCCCGACGTGCATGACGTAGGCCGCGTACTGGGCGACATCGGTCATCGTAAAAAAAAGCACGGGCAAGGCGATGCCGTCCGCTCGCAGGCTTTCCAACACGGCCACACCACTGCGCTGCGGCAAATGGATGTCGAGCAACAACAGGTCCGCCCCGATGGTCCTGGCCAGGTGCTCCGCTTCGACGCCGTTGGCTGCTTCTGCAACGACGGACATGTCCGGGGTCAACGCAATCAGGCCGCGCAAGCCCTGGAGCACCATCGGGTGATCGTCAGCCAGGATCAGGCGTAACGTCATTGCGCACCCCCGTTTCGAAAACGACCGTGATCGTTGTACCTGCATCACTGGTGTCGATGGCTACCGTGCCATGGTGATGGCCAGCCCGCTCGCGAATGCCGATCAGGCCAAATCCGTCGGTCTTGTCAGCCGCGCCAAAACCATGACCATCATCAGTCACCCGCACGACCATTTGTTGCGCGTTCGCGAGCAAGGCGACCTGAACGCTGGTCGCCCCGGAATGCCGTGCCACGTTGGTCAGCAATTCCTGCAGGCAACGAAAGACGTCGATACTCAGGCCCGGGTCGGGTTCGGGGCCGCTGGCAAATTCCCCACTGGCGTGCAAGCCAGTATTTTTCATCCAGTCGCGCAGCATCCAGCGACATGCCTCCACAAGACCCAGATCGTCCAGCACCGAGGGACGCAACCGGGTACAGATTTCGCGTGCCGCTTGCTGGCTGCTGCTAATTTGCTGGGCAAGTTCCTTGAGTTCCTCACCCGTGGACAAAGAACCCGCTGCCGTGCGCGCAATGAGCGTTTCCAGCCGCAAGCGTATGCCGGTCAGGTTGGCGCCGAGTTGATCGTGTATGTCCCGTGCCAGCGCGCGCCGCTCGGCTTCCAGCGACGCCTGCATGTGGTCGGAGAAGTGGCGCAGCGTCTCATGCATGCGGTCGCGGTCCTGCTGTGCGTTGTAGTCGACATGGTCGATGGTGTTGATGAGGTAACGACACCAGATTTCGCGGCCGTCTTTGCGCACGTTCTTGACTTCACCGGTCCAATCGCCATCCCGCTGAAGTGCAGACTTGATTTCAACGAAGAGCGCTGACAGATCGCGCTTACCTGGTGCATAGACCGTGGATACCGGCTTGCCAACCAGTTCGCCAGCCGCGTATCCCAATATCTGCTCATACTGCGGGTTGGCGTAGACAATGGCGGCCGTATCAGCGGCCACCAGCACGATGCCTTCGGACATACTGGAAACAATGGATTCATACACCTTGCGGTGCGCAACCTGAGCCAGCAGTCGTGCTTCGCGGTCCATCAGCAAACCCAGTACCCGATTGAAGCCGTCGATCAACCGGCCCACCTCGTCCGCATGGTGGGAGCGGGAAAGGTAGGGAACGTGGC
>CAZMXB010000663.1:0-442 GCA_964569855.1 uncultured Rhodoferax sp. | reverse complement strand
AGCGCGTTGTACAGCGCCAGGTGTGGTGGGGTCAGCGTGTCGGTGGAGGTGAGGATGGGGTCGATCTGTCGTTTCAACATCGCCGAAATAGCCCACCAGACCAGACCGGCGGCCGCCAGTGACAGCATGAGTGACGCCAGCACGATCTCGTGCTCCACGGCAACGATGGGGGCAAACGCCTCTTCGGTCGGCAAGGAAATGGTCATGATCCAACCTGCCACCGGAATTCCCTTCGCCGAGGTCAACAATTCCACGCCCTGTGTGTTGTGGGAAACGCCAAAGCCCTCATAGCCCTGCAGGTATTTTCCCAGCATTGAGTCGCCGCCGGGGTCCGTGAGCGGTTGCAATCGGCTGCTTTTGTTGGTGGCGGTGACGATCAACCGGTGCTGCGGCGCCAACAGAATATAGCTGCCGGTTTTGCCATAGCCACCAATCTCCATCT
>CAZMXB010000662.1:1049-2131 GCA_964569855.1 uncultured Rhodoferax sp. | reverse complement strand
AATAATCATCAATATAGATATCCAGACCATCCATCACATTGAAGTGCGGATCAGAGAACATCTTTTTCATGGCTGCCTGCTGAACTGCTGGATCTACATCTGGCTTCATAAAGGCGGAGAAGTCTGGAGCAAATCGATCAATCTTCTCCACATCTTCCAATGTTGCAGAA
Organism: uncultured Rhodoferax sp.; assembly: GCA_964569855.1. Taxonomy (GTDB): domain Bacteria; phylum Pseudomonadota; class Gammaproteobacteria; order Burkholderiales; family Burkholderiaceae_C; genus Allorhodoferax. The sequence continues at coordinate 1,961 of CAZMXB010000662.1, read as the reverse complement.
GGCGTAAGCTCTTTAGCATCAGCAGACTCCTGTTTTAATTCAGGAGGGGCCGTTAGCGCGGACTTGGTCTGATCGACTACTTTTTTCTCAGGCTCTGGGCTTTCCCCAGACTTGAGGCGCGACCAACGATTTAGGAATCCGCCAGCCATTAATCCTCCGACCCGCGATTAGCGCCCTTAAACGATTCAGGGCGATGACGTTTCTTAGGCTCAGGGCGGTAATGTTCATTCACGAACTCTTGTAGCCAAGAAGCATGCTCTGCAGACAAGGGGATGTTATCAACCGATTCGCCGCCATCTAACAAGCGACCTGCTTCGTTATAGCTAACACTAATCCGATGTGGAACTGCAATCGTTTCTTCAGATTTAGCCAATTCGATAGACTGCGCATCGATATAACGCGCGATATCTTCCTCAAGACGCCACATCACAAACCAGCAGGGTTGTGTCGCAGATAGATTGAGATAGTAGCCTTCACCCTCATCCGGGAAAAGATCCAGCTCGTAGCCAGTAAATAACCAGGATTCACCTTGATCATCGTGCCCTAAAAACTGCCCAACAATGTTGTTTTCTACGCTGACAGCGTTAGTAAATTGCCCGAAGTCTGGCAATACCTCCTGAGGCACCCACCGATAGGAAATCCAGGGGTTATCAACAAACTGCTTACGCATGAGTACAGCAAAGCGCATAAGGCCTCAGGTATTTTGAACAACGATGTTCGGAAATTTACTACTCATATCTTTTGATAGCGTCGCCACCTTAATGGCAACCCGTCTTGCAATTGTTTTATAAATTGCGCTGATAGCACCATCGGGGTCAGCTACAACTGTTGGACGACCTGCATCTGCCTGCTCACGAATCGATAAATTCAGTGGCAAGTCACCCAAGAAATCAACGCCGTATTCTTTGCACA
>CAZMXB010000662.1:0-1039 GCA_964569855.1 uncultured Rhodoferax sp. | reverse complement strand
TCTTTTGGCCACCGCCGGTACCGAACACATGCTCCTCATGACCGCAACTTGGACAGACATAGGTGCTCATATTTTCGATGATGCCCACGATCGGCACGCCAACCTTTTCAAACATCTTCAAGCCTTTACGTGCATCCAGCAAAGCGATATCTTGAGGGGTAGTCACAATGACCGCGCCAGTTACGGGCACCTTTTGAGCAAGCGTTAACTGAATATCGCCAGTACCAGGGGGCATATCTACAATCAGGTAATCCAGATCGCGCCAACGAGTTTGACGCAGCAATTGCTCCAAGGCAGACGTCACCATAGGACCGCGCCACACCATCGGCGCATCGTCATCGATCAAGAAACCGATTGAACTTGCCTGAAGGCCGTGACCTTCCATTGGCTCCATCGTGTTTTCTTCAATGGATTCTGGTCTACCGGTGATACCTAACATCATTGGTTGACTGGGGCCATAAATATCTGCATCCAACATACCGACCTGCGCACCTTCAGCCGCTAAAGCTAAAGCCAGGTTAACTGCAGTAGTAGACTTTCCGACCCCGCCCTTACCACTAGCAACAGCAATAATATTTTTAACGCCAGGCAATAACTTCACGCCACGTTGCACGGCATGCGCAACAATTTGACTGCTGACATTGACGCTAACATTTTTAACCTCAGGCAATTCGCGGAGGGCAGCAATCACGGATTTACGGATAGCATCAAACTGGCTTTTCGCTGGATAGCCTAAAACGATATCCAGACTAATATCGCCACCATCTACCTTGAGATTTCTGACGCTCTTTGCCGATACAAAATCGATTTGTGTATTTGGGTCAATTAAACCCTTTAATGCTGCTTGCACAGCCTCTACAGTAAGCGCCACCGACATCTCCTAAGAACAATCCCGTGAGGGAGCCCCAATAAAGTCTATTGGGAGGTAATACAAATAATGGAATAGTGGGTAGATTAACCGCACAAGCAAAAAATTGCTTAAAATGAGATCGGGAAATCTCGTTGAGCCAACTTAAAAAATGAGGAGGCTAAGATAATA
>CAZMXB010000661.1:0-2131 GCA_964569855.1 uncultured Rhodoferax sp. | reverse complement strand
TTTTGTGGGTGTTTGGAGGTGGATGTGAACAACGAACTGATAGAGCGGGTGGCGAACACCATTCGTCACGATAAGTTCTCTCGCGACTGGTGTACTGCGCTGGAAGTAGCTCAAGACGTCCTCGCCGAACTGGCGGTGGAGTTGAGGGATGGAACTTGCGAGTGGTGGGAGGATGGCGAAATGTGGGAGTCGTCGTGCGGGGTGGCCTATACGTTCATCGACACTGACGGGCCAGCAGATAACGGCCACACGTTCTGCCACAAGTGCGGAAAACGAATTGCCATCGACGAGGCGCGGGGATCAATGATTGTGCGGTGACGTTTGAGCGCCACCGCGGGAATTAATGCCGCTGATCGGAGAATCCGCGCAGCGGGTGGATCATGGGCTGCGTCTTGGGATCGTCTGATCGCATTTGGATGCGCGTCACGGTCTCGTCGGCATCGGCGACCGCGCTTTGAAGCTCGCGCGCCGCCTTGCGGAATTCGTCTCGGGCGCCCTGCGCCGCACGCTTGATCCCTATCATATCGAAGATCCTCCGCAAGAATGTCATGGGCCGCGCCTATCCAGGACGGCGACGACCCGATCCATGGTCGACTGATGCAGCGCGATCGTCTTGGTCATTTCTCGGCCGTCCTCTCTACTCTGTTTCCACTCGTCACGCAGACACCAGAACAGGTAGCCCGATATAAACACGAAAAGCCCACCGATTGCACCAAATGCGTCGAAAAGGAACTTGGCGATCTCCATTGGCATGTTGCCCACTCCTGCGCCGACCGTTGTTTGTGATTATTCACGCGCAAAGCTACACCAAATAAAGCGCGCCCGAGTGCCGCGAACAAGCGGCACCCCCATATGTAGGGGCTACGTCATGATCTCCTGAGCGATGACGTGCGACGCCATGCGTCCGCCAAACGTGCGCGCGCCGGCCGATCCGTTGAAGGTCGTAGTCCCGGCGCTGTTCGTCCCGGCGCGCAGCGTGATCGAATCGACAGGCGACCCCGACACTGCGGCGTCCGTGTTCGGCCCGACGTAACTCATGCTGACCTGGCAGCGCGCGTCGGCTGTGGCCGGCCTAGAGCCGACGGCCGCGGCCACCGCGTTGGCGTCGGTGTTGAAGAAAAGCGCAGCGCCGATCACGTTGTCGGTATTGCTGGACGCGAGCACCGCCGTTGCATCTACACGTAGCAGGTTGCAGGGACATTGCGCCGGCACGGTGGACGCGGCCACGTGCCCGGTGATGATGAAGGGGTCGCCCTCTGTTTTCTGTGGAATGGTGTCATCGATCGGCATCGGGACGACGCCCGTCGCCACCGCGCTGTTACGCTCGCCGTAGGTGCACACAACTTGCCCGGGCGTCGGCATGCCGGGGCGCCAGGCGTAAACCGCCGTCGGCGCGACCCACGTTCCCGGAACAGATAAGCCCTGCCAGAATTCACAATATCCGAGAAGCGTATATGGTCGATAAGCGCCAGATGCTCCGCCGGTGAAATAGAACGTTTCCGCGAAGTCCGAGCCCGCCGCCGTGAGCTCGTCCTTAGAATCGGTATAGCCGAAAGCCGGGATATTGCCGACGCTAAACTCTGCATCGCTTGGCGTGCCGGCGGACGCATAGAGCGGATTGATCACGCCGAGGCGCATCGTGCCGTCGATGTTGACCGCAAACACCCACACGCGAAAAGGAACATTCGCCAGCGCGCCAAGCGTGGCGGTAGAGGGGATGACGATGCTTTGCGCCGTGGTGATCGAGATCCCTTGTAGCTTCTCGCCCAGGTTGGGGAAGCCCGGCGCCACAATGAGGCCCGGGTTACTCGTCGAGTGATCGGCACCGTCATCGCCCTTGAGCGCGATCGTAAGGGCGCCGGCAGCCGCGCTCACCGACAGCGAGATATTCGACGGACCGGCGAAGTCTGCCCCCATGACAATGCGCTCGGCGGCGGCGCTGGCGGCTCCCACAAGCGCCTCGCCTGCCGCCGAAACCAGTACCGTCGACGGCGATATGGTGGACGGCTGCAGGTTGGCCAGGCCGCCGGCAGCCCAGCCCAACACGGTGCCGTCCTCCGGCGTGAGATCAAGCACCTTAGTCAGATCGCCGCGCTTTACCTGCGGGACGCGCTTAAGCGTGGTCGCCAAC
>CAZMXB010000660.1:0-2139 GCA_964569855.1 uncultured Rhodoferax sp. | reverse complement strand
CTGCTTGGCAGTCTGTTGGGATTTCCGACCGGCGCGATTCTGACGTGCAGCGAACCCGGTCTGGCCGAGGCGCTGCGGGTCGGCGCCGACGCGGCGGGCGTTCCGCTCTGGTACAGCCCGACCCCGCTGGCGGTGGTTCTGGACCGGCTCGAAAGCTACCGACATGGCCTGGAAGCCTCCACCGTAGTGCATGGCGAGCTGCTGGAGGTCTTTGAGACCTGAGCTGTCGTCAGGTTCGGCAAAAACCACGTCAAAGCCCAGCACGCTCACGCCTTGGCGCTCGAACAGTTCGGTGGCGAGCACAGCCATTTTGTCCCGGCTCCAGGGCCAGCGGCCCACGCGCTCCAGGCTGCTTTCATCGATATCGATAATGACGATGCGTTCGTCCAGGGTGTTCGGCAGAGTCAGCCGCAGGCGAACGTCGTAGACGAGGTGCTCAAGGCGCTCCAACAGTTGCAAGGGCACGACGCCCGAAGCGTGCAGCACACCGAGAGCGACGGGCACCAACGCCCAGAGCATGCGCCGCCAGCGACGCTGAAGAATCCGTGCGAAGGCTTGCTTCACGATGCCGGGTTTCGCGCCCGTCGGCCGCGGCGCTCTGTAGCGCTCAGAGGAGGACGAACTGCATCTCGGTGCCCGCCAGCGCCAAGCGGTCACCGTCATTCAGTGCAACAGGATCGTTGCCGATGCGTTCCCCGTTGACTTCGGGCGGCTGCGGCCCTTCCACGTGTGCCAGGACGAAGCCATGGTGCCGCCGCGTGACCGAGGCCACAGCCACCCCCGGTTTGCCAATGGTGGTCACCACCTTGGTCAACGCCACCTCACGACCGGCCGCAGCACCGGACAGTACGCGGATGGCTGCCGTGGGCGCAGGCATGGCTGGTGTAGCTGGCTGGGCGCGCGGGACCGGACTGCGAGCGGCCAGGGCCGCAGGCAGCATGCCCGGCTTGAACACCATGGTTTTCTCGAACTGCGGATCTTCGGCTTCGTTGAAGTAGCGGATCTTGTATTTGCCCACTTCCAGCGTATCGCCATTGCGCAACTCCTGCCGCACCACCGCTTTGCCATTGACGTAGGTGCCGTTGGTGCTGTGCAGATCTTCCACTGCGACGTCGTTGCCGGCCATGTGCAGGGCCGCGTGCTCCCCGCTCACGGCGAGGTTGTCGATCACGATATCGTTATAGGGGCGGCGCCCGAGCGTGGTCCGCTCTTTGCTGAGCTCGACTTCCTTGATAACGACACCGTCAATCGAAACGACCATTCTTGGCATGACCCACTCCCAGTATTTTTGCTTTGATTCGTGACAATGTGCAACAAAAAACGCCGCTTCAGGCGCGCAGCAGTCGCGACATCAGGCCTTGTTTGCGCGGCCCCGCGCTCGCGCGCGCCAGCACCACACTGATATTGTCGCGTCCGCCGTTCGCGTTGGCTGCATCAATCAGGCGCGCGGCCTTTTCTTCCAGCGCGGAGCGCGCCACAAGCAGATTGGTCAAGTCGTCATGATGGAGCATTTCGCTCAGACCGTCGGAACACAATAAATACAGATCGTCGGTCTGCACCTCGAATTCGTTGACTTCGAGCAACACTACCTCTTCGACCCCCAATGCGCGGGTGACCAGGTTGCGGCTACTGGACACAGCGGCCTGCTGCTGTGTGAGCAGTCCGGCGTCGATCTGCTCCTGAAGCCAGGAGTGGTCGCGTGTGAGCTGTTCGAGCTGTCCACCCCGCAGCCGATAGCAGCGTGAATCGCCAATGTGCCCCAGCATCAGACGGGGACCCTGAAACACCCCGAGCACCAGGGTCGTTCCCATGCCGGCGTATTGCGGATTGGCCTCGGCGGCGCCCAGAATGGCCTGGTTGGCGTTGTCGACGCAGATTTCCATGGCGCGGCGCAGATCAAAGGCCTTAAGCCGCGGGCCGGCCTGCGCCAGCCAGCGGGCCATTTCACTGTGGATGAAACTGATGGCCATGCCGCTGGCCACTTCGCCCGCGTTGTAGCCGCCCATGCCGTCGGCCAGCAAGGCCAGTTGGGCGAGCGCATCAATGCTTACTGCATCTTCGTTGTTGGTGCGCACCTTGCCCGCATGCGTGCGTGCGCAGAACTCGTAGCAGAGGGAAACCGCACTCATCAGGTCCTCG
>CAZMXB010000659.1:0-2143 GCA_964569855.1 uncultured Rhodoferax sp. | reverse complement strand
TGGATGTGCTGGACTGGGTTATTGACGACATCGACCTCATCCTCATCATGAGCGTCAACCCGGGCTTTGGCGGCCAGAGTTTCATTGATTCGGCGCTGCGCAAGATTGAGGACGTGCGAAACCGCATCACCGCCAGTGGCAAGGACATTCGGCTGGAGGTGGACGGTGGCATCAAGGTTGACAACATCCGCCGGGTGGCCGACGCCGGTGCGGACACGTTTGTGGCGGGCAGCGCCATTTTTGGCAAGCCGGATTACAAGGGCGTGATCGACGCCATGCGTGTGGCGCTGCGGGCGTAAAAAAACCTGCAGGCGATGGGCCTGCAGGTTTTTTTTGATGGAATTGAGAGCCTGGGTTGTTTGAAACCGCGCTCGTCTTGTGGGCCTGCTTAACCCATGTCGCCCAGCAAGTTGTCTTTCAGCTTCCAATAGGCCGGATTGGGGCCAAGCCAGATGCCCATCATGGCTCTGAAGAATTCAAGCTCCTGGAAAGGCTCGCCCTGTACTTTGCCTCTGACGGTTACCACCATGCCAGTGCCCGGAATCCAGTCCGTGTGGATGACGTCACCCGGATTCAGAACCTTGTGGGAGGCAAAGATCTCGCTCATGCGGATCAGACCGGGGACCAGTTTGGACACCGCAGCCTTGGGGTTGTTGTCTTCCATACCCCGGGTCAGCAGTTTGCCAAAGGGGCCGGCATCAACTTCGCGGGTCATGACCAGGGTCAGGCGTTTGGGGCCAGGCGCTGCAATCAGTTCGTCCCACGAAGTCACTTTTTTGGCGGTGTACAACTCGGCGACATACACCTTGAAAGGGCCCTTGTAGCGGATGCCCGCACCATTGAGCTGCAATTTGGTGCCTGCTACGGTGGCACTGTCTTCGACTTTGACGCCTGCGATGTCGATCGTGGCGGCCATTGCAGCGGCACCGACAAACATGGCAAGAAGTGTGGCCAAAAAGGGCTTGACAAGGTACATTTTGTGCTCCGTCCTGAAAAGTGAACAGTCGTTCGTTTTTGATGGGTTCATTCTGCTCCTGTTACAACTTGCAACGCCATAGGGTTTTCGCTGAGAAAGCCCTGTTTTTGATGCAAAGACGGACGCATTGCGTGCTTTGATACACTCGTTGTATGTTCGTTCATCACATATTCATCACGGGTTGTAGCGACCGGGGAGCCTGGCCCTGGCGTCGCTGGAACGCCATGCCCGGATCCGTGGCTGCGCCACCCGTTTGACTCTTCCATGAGGCGAACCCTGCGCAGGTCCCCACGGGTCTTGCGCGACCAAGCGGCACGGACCCTCACTCCGACACCTTGCGCGCACCCAGTCTTTCCCGGTGAACACCTTGCCGGGGAATCGGTTTGAATGAAGCGCTGCCGGCTTGAGCCTGCGCAGCGTTGGCGGCACCCCGGTGCCGCCTTGCAACGAGAGGACCACAACCCGTGATTTCCGAACCCGAATTCCAAGCCCTGGCCGCCCAGGGTTTTAACCGCATCCCGCTGATGGCCCAGGCCTTTGCCGACCTGGAGACGCCGCTGTCGCTGTACCTTAAGCTGGCCCATGTGCCCGGCGCCGTGGCAAATGGCAACCCTGACAGTGGCACCTACAGCTTCCTCCTTGAATCCGTCGTCGGCGGCGAGCGTTTTGGCCGCTACAGCTTCATCGGCCTGCCAGCCCGCACGTTATTGCGCGCCAGTGGCTTTGGTGCCAATACCCGTACCGAGGTGGTTACCGATGGCGTGGTCGTGGAAACGTCCTCTGCCAACCCGCTGGACTTTATTGCCAGCTATCAGGAGCGCTTCAAGGTGGCCCTGAGTCCCGGTCTGCCGCGCTTTTGCGGTGGCCTGGCCGGCGACTTTGGATACGACGCCGTGCGTTACATCGAGAAAAAGCTGGAGTCCAGTTGCCCACCCGACGAGCTGGGGTGCCCCGACATCCTGCTGCTGCAATGTGAAGAACTGGCTGTCATCGACAACCTGTCGGGCAAGCTCCACCTGATCGTCTACGCCGACCCAGGCCAGAGCGGGGCCTATCGCGCCGGTGAACGCCGTCTTCGCGATTTGAAGGACCGGCTGGCCCAGGCCGTCAACATTCCCGCCGTCAAACCCACACAAAGCCATCCGGCACAACGCGACTTTGCCAAGG
>CAZMXB010000658.1:0-2143 GCA_964569855.1 uncultured Rhodoferax sp. | reverse complement strand
GAAGGAACGCGGCGATCTGGTCATGTGCCTGGTTAAGCCACTGCGGCGATTCGTGCAGGAGAACGAAGTCATCGACGTAGCGAATGTAATGCCGAGCGCCAATCCGGTGCTTGACGAATTGGTCGAGCACATCAAGATAGACGTTGGCGAAGAACTGGCTCGACAGATTGCCGATCGGCAAACCAAGGTGCGCTGGCTGGTTGGTCAGCCGCTTGTGCGCCGGGACGCGCTCGAGCAGATCAGGATCGCCACGCAGCTCGTAGTTCTGCCTTGGGTAATGGAACAGCACTAGATCAGCCAGCCATAGCCACCAGGGATCGCTAACGCGCTTGGCGACCAGGTCGTGAACGATACGCTTGTCTATGCTGACGAAGAAGTTGGCCAGATCCAGCTTGAGGTAGTGCGCCGGCCGGGTCCAGTTCTGCGTGATGCTGCGAACCTTGGCTTCCAGGCGTTGCGCTGCATACAAGGTGCCACGCCCAGGAATGCAGGCACAGCTATCGACAATGAAGGTCGCGTAGAAGCGTGGCGAGATCCGGTTGTATAGCAGGTGATGGACAACCCGATCGCGGAAGTCAGCCGCCCATACCTCGCGCGGTTTCGGTCTGGTGATGACGAAGCAGATCGACCGGCCGGGTTGATAGGTACCGCGCTGCAGCTCGTCGAACAGCGCCCCAAGATTGCGCTCGAGGTTTTGTTCGAAGGCCAGCGCGCTGGCGCTGTTGCGCTTCGACTGGCGACAGTCGAAGTAAGCCTGTACCAGTTCTTGGAACGTGAAGTCAGGTTGTGGATCTGCGTATTGATCTGCGGACGGCTCGGGCGCGGAGCTTGTTGTTGATGTCGTTGTTGTTCTGGTTGCCATTGTTGAAATTCTGATACCAGGCGTAACCGGAATCCGAGGCGTTGTGTTCTCGCTATCTATGTCGCACCCGAGAAGGCTGTCGCCGATCAGGGGTGAAACGGCGCCAGACCAGTCACGGCGGCTGCCGTCGGTATCTGCGATGCGCATGTCGGTAGCCTTATGAGCCAGCGGCGAGACCAGATTAATTAATCGCTCAGTCATGATGGCCGTGACCGTCAGGAAGCAGGCGATGCGGAAGCGCGGCGCCAACCTGACGCCTGTTTGCCGATGCTGTTGGTCAACTCGATGGCCTTCGCGTACTGAGCAGTAGAAATCAGCCGTTTGTCCCGCGATAGACGCAACAGCAGTTCGGCGACTTGAAGGCGCTCGATCAACTCGCCGAGGTGCGGAGCTTTGTCCCGCGCACAGTTGGCGCGGAAGATCAACACGACGATCTCGACACATTCGGCGCTAATCTTGCCGCCGATGCTCTGCTTGAAGTCGCGCGGCATACTCCTGACCGAGTCCGTGACGGAATCGAGCAGGTCATAGGCGACCTTGTAGATCGGGAGTTGATTGGTGAGTGCCATATCAAATAGCTAAATTATTGAATAATTAATCTGCGGACGGCTCGGGCGCGGAGCTTGCCGATGATGTCGTAGAAGTCCTGGAGGCCACTGCTGAAATACTGATACCAGGCGTAACCGGACTCCGAGGCGTGGGCCTCGCGCGTCCAGTACCAATCTTCTTCGAACTCGTCCTTCATGGTGGCAAAGAGCAGCGCACCTTCGCTTCGGTCAGGCAGTTCGCCGCCGATCGATTCCGCCCACTCTTTGGCGTCATTCCAGGTCTTTCCAGATACCGCGCCAGGCAGTAGGATGATGTGGTGGTTTCGCGTGCCGTCGGCGCTGATGATCGTTCCGATGTACTTCTCGCCGATGGCCAACGGTACACGCTTGCCCTGGTACTCGAAAAAGTCGTTCTTCTTCATGTCTTCTTCGATCGTTTCGATCGTCTGAGCGAGCTTGGTCTGCTCGGCTTTGATGGTTTCAAGGGTGATGGTCATTGCTGATGACTCCTGAAAATTGATGAATGGTTAAATTGACAATCTGCGGACGGCCCGGGCGCGGAGCTCGCAGCGGACGTCGTAGAAGTCCTGGAGGCCACTGCTGAAATTCTGATACCAGGCGTAACCGGAATCCGAGGCGTGGGCCTCGCGCGTCCAGTACCAATCTTCTTCGAACTCGTCCTTCATGGTGGCAAAGAGCAGCGCACCTTCGCTTCGGTCAGGCAGTTCGCCGC
>CAZMXB010000657.1:0-2146 GCA_964569855.1 uncultured Rhodoferax sp. | reverse complement strand
AGCCTTCGGCGAGGAGGCGCTCGACGGGCTGCCGCACGAGGTCTTTGCCAGGCGCAACCCACAGCGCGGACCGGCCGGAGCGCGTGAAGTCGGCCACGTGTTCGAGGCCGAGTCGCGTCTTTCCGGCGCCGCATGGGGCGACGTTGAGCACTCGATCGCGGCCGGCGGCGAGGAGCGCGCAGGTGCGAGCGTGCGCCCGTGACTGGTAGTCGCGCATGGCGGGGAGGTTCACGGGCGATCGTCCCCCGCCGCGTCATCGTCCTCGCGATCAAGCTGGTCCACCATCACCTCGACCTCAAGACGGATAGTCAGGAGAAGCGCCCCGCCACGCCGCCCGCACTTGATGTCAGCGCGTGCGACTGTGGCCATGATGGGACACCACGGATTGCCACGCACCGTCCCGTGGTCCAGCTTCGGGCCGCTCACTCGTCCCCCGCCGCCCCGAGGAGCGAGAGCACGATCATCACAAGGAGGCGCGCGAGGAGGCCGAAGCGACGACGCCCGGTCACCTCGGCACCTCGCTCCACTGCCGATCACCGAGCAGCGGAAGGCTGATCTTCCGGCCGCCCTCGATCCGCTGCTTGTAGAAGAACGCCACGCCCGCGGCGACCGCTTGATCACGCGCCGATCGGACCCACGCTTCGGGCATCTCGCGCGCGCCGTGCCCCGACTCCCCGCCGACGATGAGCCACGACACGCCGCCGAGCCCGCGGAAGTCCACAGGACCCAGGGCCGGCTCATAGGACACGAACCAAGGCACCGGAATCGTGTTAATGTACTTCGATCTTTGGTCAAACCAATCTTGGTTTTCAGCGGTGAACCCAGCGTGAACGTTTTCCGGCCACCATCCGGCCGGCATCATTCGTGCGACATTCTCAGGCCGCTTCGTCAAGAGAAGCCACTTGAGCCACGGAGTCGCCTTAATCAAAGGCCACAAGCGCGCCCGCTGTCCCGAAAGCGTCGGATGATCCTCGAACACGTCCGCCATGCTGGAGCAGAACACCCGCGCCGCCTTGCCGGCTTTCTCCGCCGCCTTGTTCCACTTGAGCGGCTCCCGCCAATAGGCATCAGACAGGACGCGACGGGGCTTGTCTTTGCCCCAGACATCGAAGCCGTAGCGCTTGGCCAGGCTTTCGGCGTAGCAGTGTTTGCAGGCCGGAGAGACCTTGTCGCAGCCCCAGGCGATGTTGAAGGTATGTTCCGTCCACTCGATCGCGCTGTTCTCAGCCATTGGATACCTCCAGCCGCGCCAAGACGGCCTCTTTCACGATCTCGGCTGATGGCCTCGGGTCGCACTCGCCGGCGAGATCGGGCGCCATCGCCACCAAGAGCCCCCGCACGTACACGGCAGCCACCTGGCAGAGCTCGCGCGCATGCTCCGCGGTCCCGGGCACCTCGGCGAACACCTCCGCGATCTCCTCCTCCGCGACGAGCCGGAACGTGGCCTGCCTGTCGTCCGCGGCGATGTCGCAAGCAACCTTGGCTCGCCGGGCCGTCAAGTGGTCCTGCGGCCTCGCATGAGGCCCCCAGCCGCCCGGGAACGTGCGCCCGTGCAGCGCCGTGGCCCGTTCCACCTCCCGCACCACCAAGGCGAGCGCGCGCCCGAGCATGGCGGCGTCTGGATCAACCGCACGAGGAGGCGTCTCGGTGCCGTCCTCCCGCGCCCGCTGCGCCGCCATGAGCGCGGCGGGGCTGATGTCCCTCGGGGGCAGGTTCTCGATCATCGCCACCGCGAGCGTGAGGGACTCCAGCGAGGCGGAGACCGCGAGGCCCGTGAGACGAGCCGTGAGCCATGCGCGATCGGGGGTCACGAGCGGCTCCGATCCCGGCGATCGTCGAGCACGTGTTGTGCGATGTGCCGACAGACGCTCGTCCCGTCGGCGCAAAGGTAGTGCCCGTCCGTCTCGCAGTCGCCGCCGGTGATTGTCCCGACCATCGAGACTTCGATCGGTTCGTACATGTCGCACTGCGCATCGATGTCGCGAATCCCAGGCTCCCCGTCGAGCACGCGCCCGAAGCGATCTTGACCGCGCGCCTCCCCGTTGATCTGCAACATCAGCAGCCGCCACGCGGGCGGGACTTCCGCCGATACGCCGCTCACTTCGCACCTCCGGCCCTTCTCGCCGCCTCATCCGCGAGCACGTCT
>CAZMXB010000656.1:0-2147 GCA_964569855.1 uncultured Rhodoferax sp. | reverse complement strand
GCTGCGCAAGCAGCTATCAATTGAATAGTAAATATGGTCTTCATGGTGTTTCGTTCAAACGAGCTCTGGGGACTCAAAGGTCCCACTCGATTTCGGCACTGTAGCTACGCTGCGGGTAGGGATGGAAGTTCCAATACTGGTAGTTATTCAGGTTGTCGACGCCAAACGACGCACTCCAGTGCTTGCCCTGCGTGTAGCGCACCCGCACATCGGTGGTGAAGAATTCGCTGACACCCTGGTAGGTGTAGCCATTCACGTCGGCGTTGTTGAGTGTGCGGAACTGCTGGCCGCTGTAGCGCGCGCCCAGGCTGGTGCTCCAGTGGTCGTCCCATTTGTAGCTCACCAGTGCGGTGGCACGCCAGGCCGGGATGTTGGGCTGGCGCTTGCCAATGGTGTCGCCAGCCACCGCGATGAAACCACTGTTCTCCTTGATGGTGGAGTCGGTGTAGGTGATGCTGGCACTCAGGTCCAGACCCTTGGTGGCCACGTTTTCCCCGTTGAAGGACAGCTCCACGCCCTGGGTCTGGATGCGGTCGACGTTTTGTACGCGGCTGATGTTCTTGTTGGCCGCGGCATCAAAGGTGGTTTGCGAGTACAGCGAATCTTGCGTGTTTTCTGCAAACAGGGTCAGGCGCAGACTGGAAGAGCCAAAGTCCTTCTCAGCACTCAGCTCTGTTGTCACGGATTTTTCCGGCTTGAGAAGGGGATCGTTGATGTACTGCGAGTTGGTGGTGGACGTTGCACCATACAGCTCGGTCACGGTGGGAAAGCGCACCGCGCGGCCGACCGACCCTTTGAGAACCGTGCTGTCAGACCATTGGTAGGACAGCGCCGCCTTGGGCGAGACAAAGTTTTCATCGCGGCTGGCATAGCGTGCGTTGGCTGCGTTTCCCGGACCAAAGGTGGTGAAACCGTCCCCCGTGGTCCAGTTCTCGATGCGGGCGCCCAGCACCGTTTTCCACAGCGGCGCAAAGGACCAGCTGTCCTGTGCATACAAGGCGCGGGTACCGGAGTTGCCACCCACGTCATTGACCAAAGAGCCGGCCGGATCGGTGATCCAGTTGCCAGTGATGTTGGAGGTGACGGTGCGATAGGTATAGCGGTCCTGCTGCAGACCGAAGTCGACCACATGGGCACCCTGCACGCCATCAGGACGCCAGATGCCCTTGAGTGAGAGCGCGTTCCAGCCCGTCCCACCGGCGTCGGCAATCGTCCCGGCCCCGCCGGTCCTGGCCGTGAGGAGGAAGTTGCTGGCACCGTTGGTGCGCTTGGTATCAGTTCCGTAGTTGTACTGGCTGGCAGCCACTTCCCAGTCAAACACGCCTTGTGTATGGCTCTTGACAGACACGCCATGGATGGTGTGGGTCAGGTCCTCGTTGGTCAGCACGTAGTCCGCGCCGCTCAACGCATTGGCACCGGTGAAGGCCAGACCGTCGATATTGATGGCGCCGCTGTACACGGCTTGACCCTTGGCATCACGCAGGTAGGTGGCAGGGCGGCCTTCGGAATTGTTCTTCCACTGGCCATAGGTGTAACTGGCCCGCACGGTGGATGTCACGTCGTAGGCGACCTTGACCTTGGCATGGTCCTGAATGGTGGTGTATTCGGTGCCGGTACCCAGGTTGTACCAGGGCACGTTGTCATTGCGGGCGTCCAGCACCGCGCCCGTGACCGCTGTACCCGCGGAACCCGCCACACCGGCACTCTTGAGCCGGGTCGGGAAAGTCAGCGGCTGGCCGTGGCTGTTGGTGTGGTTCAGGTTGACAAACCAGGACCAGTCACCCGCACGGCTGCCCAGCGAGGCACTGGTCTGCCAGGCCTTGAATGTGTCGCTGGTGTTGTACAGGCTGAAAGGCTGCGACACATATCCTGCCTTGACATGGGCTTCCAGCTTTTGCGGCATGCGGGTCACATAGTCCACCACCGCGCCGCCCGAGTTGCCGGGGTAGGCGGCCGAGAACGGGCCGTACATCACATCCACCCGCTCAATTTCTTCGGGCGTCACCAGCCCCCAGCGCGGCGCGAACGTGGCGCCATTGCCCAGATAGTTGGACAGCAGGATGCCGTCGCCATAGACCATCGAGCGGGCGCTATTGCCGGTGCCGGAGGCGCGGGTGGACAGCACGGCATGGTTGTAATCGCCAATA
>CAZMXB010000655.1:0-2148 GCA_964569855.1 uncultured Rhodoferax sp. | reverse complement strand
TGCCGTCGAATTTCAGTTTTTTCTCCAGCACCAGGTTCTCGACCTGGATCAGCGGGGGCGTGAAAAATAACGCGCGTTGGGCAATTTCGACCAGAGGCAGGCCCTCTTCAATCAACTTGCCAGCGAAATACATGCTCAATGCGGGGTCAAACGCGATCTCTTGCACGTCGAACTGCTTGCAATAGCTGCGCAAATCCTCAGCCAGCACGTCAAAGTCCGTTATATCGCCGTCGGTGACTTCGACATATCCCGACCGTGCCCATCCGCTCAAGTGGGCGTTGCCGCTTTCCTGCACCGCCAGTTCATTCAAGTACAGACGTATGCACACGTGCCATTCTTCGCCGCGCTTGAACACCAAACAAAGGGCAGCGAAGTCCTTCTTCTGCGCGAGATCGAGGCCCATCCAGCAGGTCTCACCGGCGTAGTCGCTCAGTTGCATGCCTGGGACTGCGCAGCGCTCCCAGGCACGCATATCCATCCACGGGCTTTCACCGTTGACCCAAACGTTCAAGCGTTTGGTCAGAAAGTTATTCAGGGCGCTGGGCATGGCAGCTGCCTTGCGAGCAGCTGCCTCCATGTCGTCTTGCAGCACCGACACGCCCCAGTTCGGGTTTGCCTTGGCCCAGGTCGACGGGTCCATCGGATCATCTTTCTCGTCAATCGAGTAGATGATCCCGAACATGGTGGGGTCATCAATCACCCGGTCTAAAACCTTGGTGATGTGCGTGCGCCGCTCGTAGCAGATGCCGCTTCGGTCGGTGCCAGCAGTGGTGATCAACCACAGCAGGCTTTGTTCTCGGGCTCCTCGGGCCGTATCGATCACGTCGTACAGGTCGCGCTTCTTGTGGGCGTGCAGCTCGTCAATCACAGCGCAGTGCACATTCAGCCCGTCTTGCGTGCTGGCTTCAGCGGCCAGCGGGGAGAACTTGCTGGACGTGTGGGCGACCGTGATGCTGTGGGTCAGGATCGCAACGCCCAGGTAGGTGCGCATGTCCGGCGTGCGCTCGGCCATGCCCTTGGCATCGTCGAACACGATGCGCGCCTGGTCACGGGTGGTGGCCGCGCTATACACCTCGGCGCCCTGCTCTCCGTCAGCCGACAGCATGTAGAGGCCAATGCCTGCGGACACCAGGCTCTTGCCGTTCTTGCGCGGCACCTCGATGTAGGCTTCGCGGAAGCGGCGCAGGCCGGTGTCACGATGCACCCAGCCAAACACCGTCGTGACGATGAAGCACTGCCAAGGGTCCAGCACCAGCAACTTGCCTTGCCGCGCCCACTTGCCTTTGATGTGGGGAAGTAGCTCCAGGAAGGCACAAATGCGGGCAGCGCGATCGGCATCAAAAACCCAGGGCCACTGCTCACCGGGTTCACGCACCAGGTCATCTGCCTGACGCTCAATCGCCAGGCGCGTCCATTTGCAGGCCGGTGTCTCTCCAGCCTGCACCCGCTGCACGTATCCATGTGCAGCGTCTACATACTTGTTCACTGGACCAACTGCGGCCGGGCGGCGAACTGGGCGAAGCCTTGCGGCGCAGTAGGCGCCGGATCAATGCCAGGCAGCGACGGCTGCACGTAGTTCGACGCCTGAACTCGGCCACGCGCGGCAGGGCTCAGACCAAAATGCATCAGGTAGCGGTTGACCTGCTCCCGGTGCGACTTGATCAGTTGCACGATCACGCTCTGTTGGGCGTAGCCGCTGGGTGTCACGCTGTAGCTGGCCTTGTACACAGCATCGGCGTAGTTCACACCTTCATCAACCAAGCGCGCCACCATACCATTGAAGGAAGTCTCCAGCTCGGACAGCCGGCCAACCGCTTGGCAATACAGCGCCAGGGCGGCACGGTCCAACCCGGTGATCAGGCCCAGCTCAAGCAACTCCGGCGTGATGCGCTTCCACTCCTTGCGGGCCTCGACACCCAGGTGCTTCGGTGCACTGGGGATCTGGTGCATAGGATTGACACCATCCGACAAATTCAGCGAGCGCTTGCCGGGGTTTCCCTCCAATAGCTTCAGCGCGGCGGGCTTCGGGAGCGGTCCGCGTGATCCTGTCATGTTGAATTTCCTTGATTTATTGCCTACCAGGCACCAGTCACCACAGCCAGCAGGGGGTACCCCTCCCCCCTAAACCTGCGCACGTAAAAATAAGGT
>CAZMXB010000654.1:0-2150 GCA_964569855.1 uncultured Rhodoferax sp. | reverse complement strand
AATGCGGTGGTGAAGAACAAGGTGAACGCAAGGATCATCAACAACATGGCCAGCAAGCTGAAATCCTGCGGCCAGAAGGTCAGCCCCCACACATGGAATTTGCGCGCGGGCAGGTCAAACAATACCGCCTGACGGCCATCCCAGCTCAGCCACGGGAACACGTAATACATGCCCAGCAGCCAGAACACGGCCAGCTTGCGCAGGCGGTCGAAGCGCCCGGCAACATCACGCGGATAGACCTTGCGTTCGCTCACATAGACGGAATCACCGCCCATCCCACCGGATTGATCCAGCAGATCGATGTCGATGCGTTTGCTCACGGCACTGCTACCTGGTTTTGGGTCCATTGAAGCGGCTGGAGGGCCGCAGCAGGATCCAGGTGAAAAGGCTGGACGACGCCGTCGCCAGCCAGAAAGTGAAAAACCCGATGGTATAGCCCAAGCCGCGGGTGATATTGAGCTGCGGGAAGGTGATATCCCGCAGCAACAAAGGGTCGATGAAGGCGAAGAACACCATTGTCGCTACCCCTGCAGCGAAAAAACTGGGCCAGAGGATGGCCCCGATCCGCTGCGCCATCGGGCGCGGCGGGTGATCGAAGGTCGGGGTAGTGAAGTCGGTCATTGTGCGCTTTGGGTACCGGGTTTGGACGAATGCGACAGCGACCAGACATAAGCGGCCACCAGACGCGAACGAGTATCACCCAATACTGTACCCCAAGCCGGCATGACACCGTGACGGCCATTGCTGATGGTTTCACGCAAGGCCTCGCGGCTATCGCCATACATCCAATAGCTGTCGGTCAAGTCAGGGGCACCGACTTTCTGATCGCCCTTGCCGTCCTTGCCATGGCAGGCTACGCAGATGCCTTCGTACAGGGTTTTGCCACGCGCGGCGGCGTAGTCACTGCGGGTACTGGCGTCCTTATCACCCAGTTGATGCACATAGGCGATGACATAGTCCACTGCATCCGGACCGCCCATGCCTTGCAAGGTCTTGCCCCATGCCGGCATCACGCCTTCACGCCCATTCAATACGGTGTGCAGGATTTGCTCCGGGCTGCCGCCCCAATGCCAGATTTGGTCGGTCAGATTGGGGTAGCCCACCGCGCCCTTGGCCGATGAGCCATGGCAGGTGGAGCAGGTGTTGGCGAAGATCGACTTGCCCAACTTCAGCGCCTGTGGATTCTGCGCCAACACGTCAATGGCCTGACCCTTGTATGGCGCAAAGGTTTTTTCCAGCTGCGCATTGGCAATCGCGGCTTCCTGGTCGTGCTCACCCTTCGAGCTCCAGTGGCCAAAGCCCTGGTAGGTGCCAAAGCCGCCGTACCAGAACAGATAGCCGAAGGCGAACACGATGGCGATATAAAAGCCATTGATCCACCAGCGTGGCATCGGCTTGTTGTACTCGGTGATGTCGCCATCCCAGTAGTGGCTGGTGTCATCCGGCTTGGGGTCGCCAGGGCGACGCTTGGAGGTCCACCACAGCAACCAGGTGATGCCCAGCAGGTTGAACAAGATCAGGACGATGACGTACCAATTCCATACGGTGGTCATGCGTTGGTCCTCGACGAAGTACTGGCGATCGCTTCGCCCTCGGGCATCTGGTCATCCACGGCCAGACGGGCGGTGGCTTCAAAACCGGCGCGCAGCCGTGGCTGCCACGCCCAAATCCAGACGGCGATAAACAACACCATCAATACGATGGTCACGATTCCGGAAATCATCTGCTCAGCTCCCTCGCGGTGCGTGCTTACCCAGGCCTTGCAGGTAAGCAACCATCGCGTCCAGTTCGGTTTTGCCGGCCACAGCGGCCGGAGCGGCCTTGATTTCGGCATCGGTGTAGGGATCACCCAAGCGCTGCAATGCGCGCATATGCGATTGGATGGTGGGGCCATCCACGGTGTTTTTGGCCAGCCACGGGAACGACGGCATGTTGGATTCCGGCACCACGTCGCGCGGGTTGTTGAGGTGGGCGCGGTGCCAGTCGTCCGAATAGCGGGCGCCGACGCGGGCCAGGTCCGGACCGGTGCGCTTGGAGCCCCACTGGAAGGGATGGTCATAGACCGATTCACCGGCCAGCGAGTAATGGCCGTAGCGCTCGGTCTCGAAGCGCAGCGTGCGGATCATCTGCGAGTGGCAGTTGTAGCAGCC
>CAZMXB010000653.1:0-2151 GCA_964569855.1 uncultured Rhodoferax sp. | reverse complement strand
TGGAATGTCCGGTGATCCCCAAGATATTGATGCATTCATTTCTGCTCATCGGCTTCAAACCGGCGTATCACTGTGTCAGGCTCCATTATGGAGCATAGCGCAGGCAACGTTTCTGTCTGCAGCCATTACGGACGATTGCGATTAGTCGGAGGCCGTCGACGAACTTGCAGTCAGACTGAGCTGATTCAATTTTCGTCCCAAACCCTGACGTGCAATGTTGGAGTGGGCTCACAGTGTAGAAACGAGCAGTAGTGCGTTTGCCTAGCAGACGAACAATCGAAACTGAAAGTATGTCAATTGGATGATTCGTTGAAAGCTACTCCCGATAGCAGTGCACCTGGATGCCATAGTCTTATCGAAAGATGGAGAGTCGATGCGCACGGCACTTACCAAAGTTGGTTCCTTTGGGAAGAGAGACTGAAAAACTTCCGATCAATTCGACGCGGGTTGCAAGTCGTTGTTCAGGAGATTCGAGAAAATCGATTCGGAACCGCCTATCGCGGGTCCTCCCTAGAAACGGTAGTGCACTCCATTGCTGAGCAACGCCAAATATTCAAAGGCGCCGACCACGCCTTCCTCTGGAAACCTAAACTCCGAATCCCAGACATTTACGAGAACCGCGACAACCAAATCGCATTCGGACGATTCTTGGACATCTGTCTTTGTTGCCAGGATGAAGCTGAGTTGGTGCAGGCGGTCAGGGAGTTGGACGGCAAGAATATCAAGGGACTAGGGCCGGCATGCGCGAACCTGCTGTATTTCTTGCATCCCACAGTGATTCCCCCGTCCAACACTGCAATCATCAAGGGTTACAACCTCCTGACGGGAGCCAATGTCAAGCTCGGCCGCTGGCCGGATTACCTGGCCTTGCGCCAGGGCATGCTTTCATTGACGGCGCAGCATCGCGCCCTCCTTTCCAACGACCTGGGCGCAGTTGCCGGGCTGTTATTCGATATTGGTTCCGGGCGCTACGTGATTCCGCAAGCCAGCGATGGCGAGGCTGGGTGGCAGGCCGCCCTGGCTCAGATCCATGCCGAAAGCGAAGCGTCAAAGAAGGCACTCGCTGTCGCTCAAGAGAATGACCTCACCCATACGGAGATTCAGGGCTGGCTTCGTGACTTGGGGAAGGCGCTCGGGTATGACATCTGGATAGCGAGCAACGACAAGAATCGTTTGTATCTGGGAGCCCGTCTTAGCGAAGGGTGGCTGGATAGCCTCCCAAACCCCATCCGCTCCAATGGTGCTGTTGATACAGTTTCACTGATCGATGTCCTCTGGGTGTCCAAGGAGTCCGGCAAGATTGTGGCCGCCTTTGAGGTTGAACACAGTACCAGCATCTACTCGGGCATCGTGCGCATGCTCGATTTGGCTTTGGGCGTTCCAGAGCATGCCGGCGCTGCATTCTTCCTGGTAGCCCCGGACGTTCGCGAACAGGATGTGCGCTCCCAATTTGCGCGGCCGGCGTTTTCGCGCGTATCGGAGTTGGACGTACGCTACTTGGGATACAGCCAACTGAAGCAACACAAGGAAGCAATCGGACGCTTCGGTAGCGGCTTAAAAGGAGTTATGGCGATATCAGCCGGCCTAGCGCAATAGGTTGCAAACAATCTTCGTTGGCATCCTGTTGCTTCTGGGAGTCGGCTACGCAGCACACAGCGAGTGGAAGAAGCAGTGCTGTGCCTCTCAGTTGAGCCTATACAGCTCTCACATCGCAAATGTCGGAAATTGGTCTTTCTCCAGGCGTCGTCATACCGAGCGCCGTGGCCCACTAATTCAACACACCCACAGGCAATTGCTGTTCTGCACCAAACACTTTGTCAGCCCGGCATCGCATCAAGCGTGCCGAACTTCATCGGATTGCGCGCCAGGTTACTTCCCGTCGCGAGGGTGGTAGTGCTTGGAGCGATCTTGCGCGGCATGTTTTTTTAAGGCCGGCGCACTGGCAGAGGCTTGTGGCGCGCCCGCCTTTTCGTCCTTTTGTGCAGGCGCCACGGCCGCAACAGTGGGCATTTCTTCCTTCGCGTCAGCTGCTACTGCGGTGATGGAAGCGGTAGCCACCAAGGCAAGAAAAAGTGCTGAGATCGCTGCTTGTGTCTTCATGATATTCTCCAATATAGCTCGATGAAACTGAACCGTCTGTTGTATTCAGAG
>CAZMXB010000652.1:568-2158 GCA_964569855.1 uncultured Rhodoferax sp. | reverse complement strand
ATTTGCAACTGGCATCTTTAAGGCCTGGCTTTCTTTTGGCGACCGTGTGGCGGCAGTGCAGCTTGCCTTAGGACTCTTAAGTTTTGTACTGTTGATTTTCTTTATTGAGCAAAGTAGCCGCTCAAAATTACGATATGCCTCTTCAACGCGGGGTAAGCCACTAGCGAAGTCTCTACAAGGCAAGAAAGCCTTTTTTGCTTTTGCATTTTGTGGCATTACCTTGCTATGCGGATTTTTGCTACCAGCATTTGCGCTTTTGCAGTTATTGATTCAGCAAGGACTCACTATCGATATTCGATATCTGGATTGGTTGAGTAATTCTTTATCTGTTTCGATCATCACAGCACTTATTTCCGTTGCGCTTGCAGTGTTCTTTGCTTATTCGGTTCGCATGAATTCCCGCCTGAGCTGGGTGAATCGATTACTCGGTTTTGGTTATGCACTTCCTGGTGCAGTTTTGGCTATCGGCATTCTCTCGTTTTTAGAAATCTTTCAACTAGCTTGGTGGATGTCTGCCAGCATATTGGTATTGGTCTACGCTTATTTGGTCCGCTTTCTTTCCTCTAGTTTGCAAAGTGTAGAAGCGGGGCTTGCGCGCATCACACCATCTATGGATGCCTCGGCAGCGCTGTTGGGTCTCTCTAGAGTGCAGATTCTGAAACGGGTTCATGTCCCCTTATTAAAGCGTAGCCTGATCACTGCAGGTCTCTTTGTCTTTGTAGATGTCATGAAAGAGTTGCCGGCAACACTCTTGTTGCGTCCATTCAACTTCGATACCTTGGCCGTGGCAACCTATCAGTTGGCCGCAGATGAGCGCCTTGCTGAGCTGGCTTTGCCCTCCCTAACCATTGTTTTGGTTGGGCTTTTCCCGGTTTTGCTGCTTTCCAGGGTCATTTCCAAGTCCTAATTGATAATCATTCGTATTTGTGATACATTGGATTTACTCTAATTCTGATCGCAAATACAGCAATGGCAACTCAAAAAATACATCAATTCCTAGGTCTCACTGCATTAATGCTGGGTGGCATTCTGGCTCTACCTTTGCATGCCCAGGAAGCAAAAGAACTCAATCTCTATTCCGCTCGTCACTACCAAACTGATGAAGCGCTCTATAGCGATTTCACTAAAAAGACCGGCATTAAGATCAATCGTATTGAAGCCGATGACAATGCTTTGGCAGAGAGACTCAAAAGCGAAGGTGCCAATAGTCCAGCGGATGTGATTTTGATGGTGGATGCAGCACGATTGTGGCGGGCGCAAATTGATGGTTTCTTCAAGCCAATTCATTCAAAGTATTTAGAGAGCCGCATTCCAGCAAACTTACGATCTAAGTCTGAACCAGAGGGTTCAACTTGGTTTGGGTTTTCTACTAGAGCTCGTTTAGTGGTCTACAACAAAGCTAAAGTGACCCCACAAGATGTAGATACTTATGAGAAGTTAGCTGAACCGATCAATAAAGGTAAGGTTTGTACCCGTTCTGGCTCTCACCCATATATGTTGTCACTGATTGGAGCCATGTACGAGCGCAGTGGTGAGGCAGCTACTGAAGCATGGGCTAAAGGAATGGTGGCGAATATGGCGCGTGCACCC
>CAZMXB010000652.1:0-558 GCA_964569855.1 uncultured Rhodoferax sp. | reverse complement strand
GCCTCGGGCGAATGTGGGGTGGCTTTAACAAATTCATATTACTTGGTTAGACTTTTGCGCTCCACTAAGCCAGAAGATCAGGCGATCGTTTCCAAGATTGGATTTGTTTGGCCAAATCAGCAGACTACTGGCACGCATATCAATATCGCTGGTGGTGGCGTTGCTAAGGGTGCACCGCACCCACAGGCTGCTGTTCAGTTTCTCGAATACCTAGCTAGTGACTCTGCGCAAGAGTACTTTGCTAACGGTAATAACGAATGGCCAGTAGTGAAGTCAGTCAAAATTGAAAATGAAGGGCTCAAAATATTGGGGTCATTTAAGGCGGAAAATATTTCCGTTGCTGCGATTGGTAAGAACCAAATTGCTGCACAGCGTTTGCTTGATCGAGTTGGGTATAAGTGAAATCCATTTTCTAGACTTAAAAGATAGCTAGAATGGTTTCATTCCTTAAAAGATCCGAATCCCAATATGAAAATCATTCCACTTGCCCTAGTTCTCGTTGTTTCGATAGCGATGGTAGCTTGCTATAAAAGGGCGCCATGGAAATATCACGAACTT
>CAZMXB010000651.1:0-2169 GCA_964569855.1 uncultured Rhodoferax sp. | reverse complement strand
CCGAACAACCCCACGGCGACGCTGTGGAGCGAGGCGGCCGTGCAGGCGGTGGTCGATGCCGTGGGTGCGCAGGGCGGTATCGTGCTCATCGACGAGGCCTACCAGCCGTTTGCCAGCCGAAGCTGGATCGATCGCATGCGCGCCGAGCCTGAGCGGAGCGCCCATGTGCTGCTGATGCGCACGCTCTCCAAGTTTGGCCTCGCCGGCGTGCGTCTAGGCTACCTGATGGGTCCGGCTGCACTGGTGGCCGAGGTAGACAAACTGCGCCCGCCGTACAACGTGAGCGTTCTCAACTGCGAGGCGGCGCTGTTCGCGCTGGAACACGCCGAGGTTTTTGCAGACCAAGCCGCGCAATTGCGCGCCCAGCGCACAGACTTGGTGGCAGCATTGCGCGCCATGAGCGCAAGGTGTTGGTCGAGAGCGTTGCTACAATGCATCCATTGCTGGACCAGTGGGTGCGGCGCGCGGTGGGCACTGCCGAAGAGAACGCATGCATGCTGGCGGCTCTTCAAGCTTCGATATGACCTCTTCTGCTCTCGTTACCTCTTCCAATACGGACCGCACGGCGGAAGTCAGCCGCAACACCGCAGAGACGCGCATCACCGTGCGCATCAACCTGGACGGCACCGGCCAGTCGCAACTCTCGACCGGCATTGGTTTTTTTGACCACATGCTGGAGCAGATTGCGCGCCACGGCCTGATCGATCTCGAAGTGCAGGCGGATGGCGATCTGCACATCGACGGCCACCACACCGTGGAAGACGTCGGCATCACGCTGGGCCAGGCGGTGGCCCGTGCGATTGGCGACAAGAAAGGCCTGCGCCGCTACGGCCACGCCTACGTCCCGCTGGACGAAGCGCTGACCCGCGTGGTGATCGACCTGTCGGGTCGGCCGGGGCTCACGCTCAACATCCCGTTCACCAGCGGCATGATCGGCGGCCTGGACACGCAGCTGGTACACGAATTTTTTCAGGGCTTTGTCAACCATGCCGGCGCCACACTGCATGTCGACAACCTGCGCGGGGTCAACGCCCACCACCAGTGCGAAACGGCGTTCAAGGCCTTCGCGCGCGCATTGCGTACGGCGGTGGAGCGCGATCCGCGCAGCGCCGGCAGCATTCCTTCCACCAAGGGCGTACTTTAAGTAAAAAAGGCATCCAGCGCTTATGAATAAAGCGCAAGCAGCTATGAATATAGAAGCAAAAACGCTGGTGGTGGTGGATTACGGCATGGGCAATCTGCGCTCCGTGTCGCAGGCGGTGCAGGCGGCAGCGCAGGGCAGCGGCTGGCAGGTGATCGTCAGCTCGCGGCCCGAAGACGTGCGCGCTGCCGCGCGCATCGTGCTGCCGGGGCAGGGCGCCATGCCCGACTGCATGCGTGAGCTGCGCCAATCAGGGCTACGAGAATCGGTGCTGGAAGCGGCCGCCAGCAAGCCGCTGTTTGGTGTCTGCGTCGGCATGCAGATGCTGCTGGACCACAGCGCCGAAGGCGACACCCCCGGCCTGGGGCTGATTCCGGGGGAGGTGCTGCGCTTTGATCTGGCGGGCCGCCTGCAGCAGGACGGCAGCCGCTTCAAAGTGCCGCAAATGGGCTGGAACCAGGTGCGCCAGGTGCCACACGGAGGCGCCGTGCACCCTTTGTGGGACGGAGTACCTGACAACAGCTACTTCTATTTCGTGCACAGCTTTTATGCCCGCCCGGCCAGCGCCGCGCACTGTGCCGGAGAGGCGCAGTATGGGGAAGCCTTTGCCGCAGCCATTGCGCGCGATAACATCTTCGCCACGCAGTTTCACCCCGAAAAGAGTGCTGACCAGGGGCTTCGCCTATACCGCAACTTTTTGCAGTGGAATCCCTGAGTCTCTGCAACTGCACCGTTCTCGCACACCCTTTCTTTTTTTGATTTTCTGAGCCTCCCGGCGCCGCTTTCTTCTCATAGACCACCATGCTGCTCATTCCTGCCATCGATCTGAAAGACGGCCACTGCGTTCGCCTCAAGCAAGGCGACATGGACCAATCGACCACTTTTGGGGAAGACCCGGCGGCCATGGCCAGGCGCTGGGTGGAAGCGGGCGCGCGCCGGCTGCATCTGGTGGACCTCAATGGTGCTTTTGCGGGAAAGCCCAAGAACCATGCGGCGATCAAATCCATCCTGAAAGCGGTGGGAGAAGA
>CAZMXB010000650.1:0-2182 GCA_964569855.1 uncultured Rhodoferax sp. | reverse complement strand
TAGAGGAACAAGGTGCCCTTGGAGACCACAGCCCGCGCCGCCACCTCTTCCACCCGCGGGGCGGCATAGCCTTTTTCCACAGACAGGTCGAGTGCAGCCTCCAGCAGCTCGCCAGGGCGTGCTTCCTTGCGGCGTTCACGCTTGGGCGCTGGCGGGGAGGAGGGGAGGGGCGTAGGCACGATTTGTTTACTGACTGACTGGTTAGTAATATAACAAAGCCGCCCACGCGGGTCAATCATGCCGCTTGCGGGCAATAGCCCCATTGCGGGCAAGTCGGCAGAAGTGTTTACGATTCCGGCACGGCGCGTGCGCTGCCGCATCCACAGCACAAAAGAGGCACCATGACCGAAACACGAGACCAGGGATTTCCGGAGTTTTATGCAAAGGCGCCCGTGATCACGGTGCGCGACCCACTGGCCCAGTTTCTGGGCGCGGCCCGCCACGGCCTCATTGAATATTGCTACACCGATGTGGTGCGCCTGGCGGGCCACTCATGCCCCACGGTGGCCGGCGCCTGCCTCATGGCCTTGCACGGCCTGCGCGCTCTGTATGGGAGTGAGACGCCCGTACGGGGCGATGTGGAAGTCTTCATGCACGGCGCGCCGGGCAGTGGTGTAACGGGGGTCATTGCCTCGGTGGTGCAACTGGTGACCGGAGCCGCTGCGGAAACCGGGTTTCCAGGCGCTGGCAGCCTGGCCCTTTTCGCACGAAAAAACCTGCTGACCTTTGGTGCCGACGTCGACGGCGTTCTGGGCATGCGCCGCCGCGACACGGGCAAGGCCGTCACCGTGCACCACGATAGCGCCATAGTCCCCTGGCCCGATGAGATGAGACCGCTGGTCGCCAAGGCATTTTCCGAGCAGGCCAACAGCGCAGAGCTGGAACGCTTTGGCCAGCTCTGGCAGGAGCGGGTGCGACGCATGCTGGTGGACCATGCGGACAACCCGGCACTGGTATGGGTCAACGACTGGCATCCCGCCCAGTGAAATCAAGAGCAATATGAAGGGGCTTGACGCCATGGACCACCCAGACAACCAACCCGGCACAGCCGCCTCAGCCGCCTCAGCCGCCTCAGCCGCCTCAGCCGGAACGTCGACCATCACCCTGGCCGGCGGCTGCTTCTGGTGCACCGAAGCGGTATTTGACCGCGTGCGCGGCGTGACCGACGTGCAAAGCGGCTATTCCAACGGCCATGCGCAAAACCCCACGTACGAGCAGGTGTGCACCGGCCACACCGGCCACGCCGAAGTCGTGCGCCTGCAGTTTGACGACACCGTGATCAGCCTGCGCGAGATATTGGAAATCTTCTTCGCCACGCACGACCCGTCGCAGCTCAACCGCCAGGGCAACGACGTGGGCACGCAGTACCGCAGCGGCATCTATTACGAGACCGAAGCCCAGGGCGAACTGGCCCGCCAGATGCTCAAGGAAATGGCGGCGGAGGGCATCTATGACGCACCCATCACCACCGAAGTCGCGCCGCTTTCCAACTGGAGCGCCGCGGAGGCCTACCACGACGACTACTACGCGCGAAACCCCAACCAGGGCTACTGCGCGGCTGTGGTGGGGCCGAAGGTGGCCAAGTTTCGCAAGACGTTTGTGCGGTTTTTGAAGGATGCTTGAGGCGATTTTTTAGTGGAAAATAGGCCTCTAGCGCTTATGGGGTGGTCGCAAGCAGCTATCAAAATTGATTTTCTGGCGATGTCTACGACAGTTCAACGCCTTCACGCTTAATGTGACAACACCATTTTTCAGAATGCGCCTGACCCTCTTTTCACGCCCGCTGGCGCCTCTGCTCCTGGCCTTCCTGGCCGCCTGCAGCAGTTCGCCGCCCAACGCACCGATGGCCGTTCCCGATGCCACGGCAACTACGCCTGCCGCACCGCCCATCAAAATCGGCATCGCCCTCGGAGGCGGCGCCGCCAAGGGGTTTGCACACATCGGCGTCATCAAGATGCTGG
Organism: uncultured Rhodoferax sp.; assembly: GCA_964569855.1. Taxonomy (GTDB): domain Bacteria; phylum Pseudomonadota; class Gammaproteobacteria; order Burkholderiales; family Burkholderiaceae_C; genus Allorhodoferax. Next base: position 221 of record CAZMXB010000650.1, on the reverse strand, counting down.
AGGCCAATGGCTTCGCGCCGGCGGTGGTGGCGGGCACCAGTGCCGGCAGTGTGGTGGGCGCGCTGTACGCCAGCGGCCTGAATGCGTTTGAGTTGCAGGAAACGGCCATCGCCATGGACGAGGCCAATATCCGTGACTTGCAGTGGTCCTCTGGCGGCCTGGTGCTGGGCCAGAAGCTGGAGGACTATGTGAACGAGCAGGTGCACCGCAAGCCGCTGGAG
>CAZMXB010000649.1:0-2184 GCA_964569855.1 uncultured Rhodoferax sp. | reverse complement strand
CCGTGAGAGACATCCTCAGCGCGGCCATCGCGGCGGACGCCTTGGAGAGCGCGAGGCGACCGCGCGGATGCTTCACGTCGAGCCGGAGCAAGGCGAGGTCGGCCTCGATGCTGGCGATGCGGCGAGAGCGTTGCGCGGGGCTCATTGCCTCTTCTCCGCCACATGCCCGAGCACGCACCACGCCACGACGATGGCGACGAACGGGGAGATGAGGAGCGCGGTGAGGAGGCGCTTCACGCGACACCCCGCGTGACTCGACCGAACGGATAGAGCCAGAGCACGGACGGCCCGCACCACACCCACCTGAGCGGCGTGGCGCGATACAGGACGCGCCCTTGCGTGTCGGTCACGTCGCCGTCTGCTAGGCGCGCATCGTCGACCGAGCGCAGCGGAACCCCTCGTTGCATCATGATGACCTCCGTGAGTGAATCCGAACAATGCGCTTGCGGTCTAGCCGTGTCAAGATTAGAATTGCAAACCATGACGACTCCGACCAAACCCCGGCCACCCGCGACACTCTACGTCAGAATGACCCGCGCCGACCGCAAGCGCGTAGCCGAAGTGGCGCAAAAGCTGGGATTCCGTAGTGATTCCGCATGGGTGCTCGCAATGCTAAAAAAGTGCATCGCGGACCTTGACTCTCCGGCTAGCCACGGCTAGATTACCAATTGTCCCCGGCGCAGTGCCGGGGCGGGACCAAAGGGGACGACGATGAGCAAGCGAATTGGTGTCCGGATGCAGGCGGCGGTCAACTACGTGCGGGCCAACCCAGGCTGCGCGATTCTCCCCGTGGCCGAGGCCATCGGGCCGCACGGCTCGCGCCAATTCGGCTACCGGGCCGTTCACCGGGCGATCAAGGCCGGGCTGATCGCGTACACGCTGGAGCGTGGTCGTTACAGTCTCACGGTCACGGCGGTGCAGCCGTGAGCGCCCTCAAGCTCTGTTTCATCTGCGGCGAGCCATCCAGGCTCGTAGCTGTCGAGGGGCGCGACGCTTGTGGCGACTGCTGCGCGGCGTGCGAGGCTGCGGGTCACACTCTGGAGCAGTGCCTCGCGGGCGAGGACGAGCCCGAGGAGTTCATCGACGTGACGGCGAGCCTCGGGCTGGTGAACCCGTGGTCATGAGCTCCGCGGTCAGTCGCCCCATCGTCAAGCTCTGCCCCTGCTGCCATCGGGCGTACACCCTCGACCAGTGGGAGGATCTGCCCGAGGTCGGCACGCAGCCGGACGGCGACGGCTACGTGTTGGTACTCAGAAATTGCCCGTGCGGTAGCACGCTGGCAATTCGCACGGAGGCTATCCAATGATGCTCGACATGTACGCCAGCGCCCCCGCAGATGTCGTCTACGCGGTCACCTACCGATTCCCCGGCGGGAGCTCGTGGACGCTCCACCGAACGCTCGCGAGCGCAACGGGCAAGGTCGGCGGAATCCTCGGCCAAGCGCCGGGCGAGTGGTACCGATGCGAGGGCGAGTACCGGTGGAAACGTCGCGGCGCGCTTCCGATCACAGACGGGCACTACGAAATCGTAGTCGAAGAGCGCGAAGTTCTGCGGTGACCGCCGGGTGCGGTCCCGAGATACCCGGCCCCGTGAGGGCATTGGGGCCAACGTGCCCCGGAGAAGGAAGGTAGCGGCGTGAGCAACGTGGATGACTTGCAGCTAATCGTGGAACTCGCGGAGCGCGGCGTGTCGTGCCCGAAGTGCGGCGCGCAGTTCGAAATCTACTCGCAGCCGGGGCGGAACGTTCGCCACTACGAAGGGTGCGCCATTGCCGACGCTAAGCGCCGACTCGCCGCGCTGCCTGGAGAGCACCGATGACCCCCCAAACCCTGACCCCCGCGGAGTTGGACGAGTTGAGGCGACTGGAGAGGGCGTGGAGAGACGCGCCAGAGCACACCCAAGAGCGGGCCGCGCGGCTTGCAGAGTGGGAGTTCTACATGCGAAGGCATGCGAGCGAGTTCCTTGACGCGTGGGAGGAGCGGGAGCGGTTGCGTGGCATCCTCGCGAGGAATAACGACACCTATGACGAGGTCGTGCGCGAACGGAACCGCGAGCTGGTGCGCGAGAACGAGGTCCTGCGTTCCAACAGCGATCACCTAAGCTCCGAGAACGCCTCGCTGGCCCGCCAGGTCGAGTCGATGGCGATGCGCATCGAGAGTCTCGCCGAGGAGCTGGCGAAGCCGG
>CAZMXB010000648.1:0-2193 GCA_964569855.1 uncultured Rhodoferax sp. | reverse complement strand
TAATTGGCCGCTGTTAGCGCTGAAAAACGTGGCATATACCAGCAATTTTTCCCGGTAAGTGATGGCTGCGTCCACTGCTGCGTTCATCGCTTCAACACGCTGTTTACTGTTGTATTCAAATACGGCTGCGGCTACTGCTTCTTTGACGACAGGGGCCTGTGATAATTCGGATAGGTCAGAGTCCCAAATCCCGGAGCGGCCTTCAAAGTAAGCTTTCGCATAGGCCGGCTTATTGACCGTGCGTGAAACCTGATCGATTGCCGCGCTCTGCGCGTCAGCGTCCGGAAAATGAAACGTATTGCGCATCCAGCCAGTTACTCGGTCGGCCTGGCCATCAAATCTTTCATTAATAGTTCGGCCTAAAGCTGCCCGACCCTCAGGAGAGGTGTTGGCCGCCGATCGTGCAAGCGCCCTTGTCGTCTCACCGCCAATATCCATAACGGTAGCTGGACCGCCCGATTGAACACTTGCAGAAAATTCTTGCGGCGTAAGCCTAGAGACTGCATTAGGGTCTGCCTCTATGTCTCTCTGAATACTTGTGGCAACCCGCCGCGCTGCCTCGCCTTCCGGATCGGCAAGACCGCGTATGGTGCCTGAAATTGGATTTAGCGCAGCCCGACCGCCACGAACAACGCCTTCAATAACTGCTGGAGCAGCACCACCCAACGCACCTCCTACTGCCGCACCGGTCGCACCACGAGTTATCCTGTCTGCCGCGCCATCGCCCTCTCCAGCGCCAGCTAAGCCGCCAAGGGCTCCACCAACACCCGCGCCCGCAGCCATACGGCCCGGCAACGTAACTGCTCTAGCCGTCACCCCTATCGGTAGCGCCACAGCGCCTGCAATATTGCCTCCCATCGATGCGATAGGATGCTGCTCTTCCGCTGTCTTAGTCAGATCGCGTTCGCGCGATACAGCCGTTTCGTACGCTTTCTTGGCATCAGCATCTCCACCCCAATACTTCAGCGCACCACTAAGCAGTTTGTAAACGCTGGCCGGCTCGTCTGGATTCGCGCCGGACGCCTCGACTAACCCGCGCATTTCATCGCTGAAATTTGCCGTAAGGCCGGAAGCTACACCTCGCGCGCCAGCATCGACCGCGCCACGATCGGGTTTGTGCTCTCCTACAGGGCGGATAGTAATGCCGCTTCCCACCAGTTCGCGCTAGCAGCGGGACTAGCAGACGTTTTTGTCTCGGCAAGTGGAGCATTATCCCACCAATTAGCCATTAGGGCTTGATCCGCTGCGAGCCGTCAGGAGCCGTGAAGGGTGTTCCAGAGGGCAAGGCTTCGTACTGCTGTTGAGATATAGCGCTTTGAGACGCCGTCATCGGCGCGCGCCCGTTACTACCCTGCGGCTTGTAATATGTGTTACCCCTAAGCTGATCAGCACGCTGCTGATTGAACTCAAGTCGCTTTTGAGCCAGGGCGCTTGCACGATCAAAAATAGCCTGTCGAACACTGTCGGGCTTAGAGGCGGAACCCTGCAAATCAAGTAATATTTTTCGCTCGCCCTCGGTCGGGTTGCCACCGAAGATAGCCTTCAATTGCCCCAATGAGTTTGTCATCACTTCATTTGTGAGGTTCTCAGTCGCTATACCCGCCTTGCCTATGTCGCTTGTATCTCCGAGAAATGACGCTGCATACCCCCGAACACCAGCGCCAGGTCCAGCAAAAGCCTGTTTCGAAAGCTGCTTGGCACGAGTGAGACTGTCGATTGCAGAACGATTGGACACGATGGCATCATCGGCCGTCCTGATCGCTTCTTTGTCCCCAGCAGTAAGCGGCTGTGCATCTTCGCGCGGCATCTTACCGGTCAACACGAAAGACTGGTAACCTGGAGAGGATGGATCAAGGCCAATCGAAATTGCAGCCTGCTTACGCTGTTCAATCGTAGACTGAAATGAAGTGTCCGCCTCAGGTAGTTTACCCGTCAGAATGAAGGACTTCCCGGCCGGAGTTGTCGGGTCAATCCCATAGGACCGGGCCACCGAAGCTCGCTGGGCAGCCGTCTCTTCCGGCCCCTCGCTATTGTTCGCAAGATTGGCTTTCGCAATCTTCAGGTTTTCGAGCTGAATGCCATGACCGAATTCATCATTTTTTATCGTACGCTCATCAAGCCTGCCCTGCCTATCCATGTCCTGCTGCCGCTGTTGCATTGTCATGCCGAGCTGAAGCAAAGTCGGATCGCCGG
>CAZMXB010000647.1:0-2195 GCA_964569855.1 uncultured Rhodoferax sp. | reverse complement strand
GACCCTGCAGCCTGGCGATGAAGTCCTGACATCTGATGGGCCTAGAGCTATCAAGAAGGTTCTTGAAAGGGTAACATCGCTACTTTGTACCCTGGAGATGACAGATGGCCGCCGAATCACTTGCACCCCTTCTCACCCAGTATTTACAGACCGTGGGTGGCTTGCTGCCCGAGATTGTGAGGGAAGATCGGTTCTCCCTGCAGCTTCGCTGCGGGCTGTGCAGCACGGAGTACAGAAAGCGGAAGAGCTTGCTTGCCTGGGCGATCTCCCACGGAACTCAGACCGGCTTGACCTGTTCAAGGTATTGCGGGACGAAACGACGTCACCTCCTGCACCCGGAGTACGGGGAGCAAACAAGGAAACGATGCCTAGGGGTTCCGGCGACGGGCAAGCACGCCAAGGGGATGCCGCAGGCGCCCAAGAGCGAGGAGACCTGCGCCCGAATTTCAGCGTCCCTCCGCAAAATTGGTTGGAAGCCAACAGTCAGGAAAGGCAACGGCACGGGACTGACAGCAGCGGAAGCTCTTTTGAACCCTCACCTCCAGTTGTTGGGATTCGAATGGAATGTTCCGATCGCGCTGGGAGGACGCCAGCCGGGCTACCCCACTTGCTACAAGGTGGACTTCGGGCACAGGAAACTGAAGCTGGCTCTGGAAGTCGATGGGTTCAGCCATATAAGCCGGGCACGTCAAGCGCAGGACCGCAAGAAAGAGGAGAAATTGAGCCAGTTAGGGTGGCGCGTGTTTCGTGTGAAGAACACACAAGCCCTGTCCCTGTCTTCAACCTCGAAGTGGAAGGATGTCCTCACTATTTTGCCGGAGGAATTCTTGTCCATAATTGCACGTCGCTGAAAAACTCACACAGCAAGCTGTTCAAGCGTGTCAACACGCTTGCGACCAGCTACCTGCAGCTGCTCACCGGCACGCCAACGAGCAAGCCGACGGATGCCTACGCCTACGTCAAGCTGACTACGCCGATGGTGTACCGAAGCCTGGCGCAGTTCGAGAACCACCATGTATCCGCCCGAGACTTCTTCGGCAACATCACCGCCTACAACGACTTAGGCGTGGTGCACCAGAACCTGATGCTCAACGCAGCCAAGCGGACGAAGGAGGAGATGTTCCCTGGCATCGTCAAGCCGCGCTACCAGGTGATGGACTACGACCTGGACCCTGGCCACTTGAAGCTGTACCAGGAGTTGGCCAACGAGCAGATGCTACTGTTGGAAGACGGGCAGAAGATCGACGCGACTACCGCGCAGCGGCTGTACCACAATCTGCAGCAGATCATCGTCAACCTCGACTTCTACAGCGGCGACAACGAAGCCCGCTCAGCAGCTTATGACCTGATTGATCAAACCATTGACGAAACTCAATGCATGGATCCGAAAAAGTCTAAGCTGATCATCTGGACGTACTACAAGAAGACGTCGGCCTCCGTCTTGGGCTACCTCGAGGATTGCGGCGCAGTGGGCGCTTACTCCGACGCGAACACAGCCAAGTCGGTGGACCGGTTCCTGCACGACCCGACCTGCCGCATCCTGGTGGCGCAGCCCATGTCGGCCGGCTTCGGGCTTGAGCCGCAGCACGTCTGCTGGGAGAACTTGTTCCTCGAGTACTCCACCGTGCCGATCCACTTTGCGCAGTCTGTTGGGCGCACAGACCGCAAGGGCCAGGTGCACATGCCAACCATGCGCATTGCTGTGGCCCAAGGAACGATTCAGGTTCCCTTGCACAATCGGTTGCTGCACAATGGCGACCTCGTCAAGCAGACCGAAGGCAACCTCGCCTCTATTCGGGATGCCATCTATGGGAAAACCTGAGCTATGTCGCAAGAACCAAGCACAAAATATGACACGAACTCACGCTTGAATTTGGAAAGAGCCTGGGCTGAGCAGGGGGCAAAGAGGTTTTTGATGGGCGACAACTGGAGGGCTTGGCAGGCCCTTCGCTCTTCCCACAGGTTCTTCCTGTCAGTCGGTCAGACTTTGCTTTTGTGGGCCTATGAAGAGAATGTCCCAACGATCCAAGATACGCTGAGGATTGAGGACTTTGAAGCATGCCCCGTTAACGGTCTTGCAGTCACAGCGGTCGACGAGGCAGGCCACAAGTTCCGCCTGGATCACACCCCCCAACTGGTCCACGGCGTCTTCCTGTATGTCCCCCGCTTCTGCGACCTGCAGTTTTTCACGCGCG
>CAZMXB010000646.1:1645-2204 GCA_964569855.1 uncultured Rhodoferax sp. | reverse complement strand
GACGGGGTGTGCGGGTACCCGGAACGCCCAGGGCGACATGTTCGTTCATGCGCCAGTACACGGCCGTGACGATCACGTCATAACGCGACTTGGCATGCTGGGCGATCAGCGCCTCGATTTCCGCCAGGCGCGAGGTCTCGCCGCCGTATTCGCGCGCCAGATCCACCATCACCATGAACTGGCGGCCGCGGGCGTCGAGAGACAGCACCTTGAACTTGTAGCTGCTGGTCAGCACGCCCGAATGGAGCATGGCTTCACGGACCACGGTGTACAACAGCTCACGGCGTGCCATGCGCTCGCCCTTGCGGTTGGCGGGTTGTGCGTTGCCGGTGGGAATGCCGTCTTTGCCTGAACCGCGCTTGGGCGTGACCGGGCGGGTTGCGTCCATGCGGGACAGGCCAGAGCTTTCAGCAGCCGCCTTGGTATTTTTTTTCTGGGGGAACAACCAGCTGAACAGGGACATGGTGGGCTTTCTGCGTGACAGGGATCAGGCGCAATTCGTTATCTTTTTTTTCGCTTTTTATCTCTAACATACAGTCTGGCGGCGTGGTGCGCGATT
>CAZMXB010000646.1:0-1635 GCA_964569855.1 uncultured Rhodoferax sp. | reverse complement strand
CTGGGCTTGGCGACGCAAATTGGTTTAGAAGGCTTGAGCATTGGTGCCTTGGCCGAGGTGGCGCACATGAGTAAGTCCGGGGTGTTTGCGCATTTCGGTTCGCGTGAAGAGTTGCAGTTGTCCGTGGTGCGCGAATACCACGCTCTTTTTGAGGCAGAGGTATTTTTGCCAATTTTGCAGGCCGAGCGCGGGTTGCCACGCTTGCGCGAGTTGTTTGCCAACTAATTGGCCAAGCCATCGCTCATCAGGTACAAAACGCGCGTGGGCGCCAAAATAAAACGGCGGACGCACTACGCAATGCAAAAACGGGGCCCAGCCCCGTTGCATTAAGTTAACGCAACGCGGCGCGGCTTGTTCATGAGCCGGCGCGAAACCAGGGAGCCCAAAGCCATGGCGAGCTCCAGCGCGACAGCGGGCTGGCGGTTGGACAACTCGGCAAAACGAATGGCTGCCAGGCTCCAGATCTTGCAAGGGCCCGCTGCCTGCACGGTGGCATTGCGCGGCTGGCGCGTGAAGAACGCGCCTTCACCCACCGCCGATCCCGGGCCGACGATGGCCAGACGTACACGGCCCTTGTCGTCCTCAAAATGCACTGTGAGCGAGCCGCTTTCGACGAGATAGAGCGTGCGATCATCCGCGCCCTGTTCGATCAGCACCTGGCCCTGCGCCACCGCAAACGGCTGCAGGTAGCCGGCCATCAGATTCAGGCTCAGGCCTTCACTGGAATGGTTGTGCGAGACCGCTTGCACAAGGCCTTGCATGTCGAATTTCAGGGGGGTGCGCAGGGGTGCATTCATGGTGGTCGTACAGTACGAGAGCACTCCCGTACCAGCAAGGGCCATTAGCATTCACTTACAAATGATACGGAAGAGTTAATGCCGGTAACGTAGCTACTTCCCGATGCAGAAGCTCGAGAAGATCACGCCCAGCAAATCGTCGGCGCTGAATTCGCCAGTAATGTCATTGAGCGCGTTTTGTCCCAGCCGAAGCTCTTCCGCCAGCAGGTCCAGCGCCTGGGCCTGCTGCGCGATATGTGCCGCCGCCTGCGCCAGGTGCCTGTCCACCTGTTCCAGCGCCTGGACATGGCGTTGGCGCGCTATATAGACACCCTCCGGCGCGGCCAGCCAGCCGGCCTGCTCCAGCAGCGCCTGCCGCAAGGCCTGCAGCCCGCTGCCCGTCTTCGCCGACACCAGCAGCCCTGCCGCCGGCCCGGCGCCGGCCAAGACGTCCTGCTTGTTCCAGATGTCCAGCACCGGCACCCCCGCGGGTAACTTGCGGGCCAGTGCCTCGGCGATCACGGCGTCGGCGGCGGCGTACTCGGCGGAGCCGGTGCGCGTCAGGTCGTGCAGGAACAGCACGGCGTCCGCATCTCCAATCTGATCCCAGGCCCGCTCGATGCCGATCTTCTCCACCGGATCCACGCTGTCGCGAAGGCCCGCCGTGTCGATGATGTGCAATGGCACACCCTCGATCTGGATCGCCTGGCTGACCACATCGCGCGTGGTTCCGGCCACCGGCGTCACGATGGCCAGCTCGGCCCCGGCCAGCGCATTGAGCAGCGAACTCTTGCCGGCGTTGGGCTGGCCGGCGATCACCACCTTGATGCCCTCGCGCAGCAGGGCACCCTGGCGGGTG
>CAZMXB010000645.1:1057-2205 GCA_964569855.1 uncultured Rhodoferax sp. | reverse complement strand
AAAAAACTGCGGTGCGTGGGACAAAAAAGAACAAAAACAAATAGCAACTAACGATATGGGTATAAACGCAGGCACACATCGAGGAAGTTGCTCTCATCGGTGGCATTCAGCGTCCTTTAATGGAGGCGAGAGCAGGAGTGCTTTAATGTGCTTGCGTTTTATACCTTGTTATAAGTCTGGTGGTACAATAAGGAGTTTGATATGGTCGAGAGAGGTAAGAGCCGAAAGGGAGTTATCCAAAAACCTAAGTCAGATAGCCTTGTGCCACTTGCTTATAGCGTTTTCGGGCTAAGAGAAGCTTAAACCTTATTTGCGTTGGGTAAATAACGCATTAACAATATAAAAACAAATAACAAAATGAAAGCGATTTACAGACTAAAATTTGATTGCGGAAGACAAGGAGAATTAAATGGAATTTTTATAGCCGAAAAAGCTAAAGTAAAAGTTCTTTTAGAAAACAAAATTGAAGTTTATTGGGGCGAAGTGCTTGGTAAACATTCAGAAGTTTACGGGCCATTGGATGATGGAGAACTTGTAGAGGTTTCAGATAATGTAGAGGCTATAAAAATTATTGAAGAACTTGGACTAGAGAACGGATATAATCCATTTGAATATACCGCAATAAATTTTAGCCACGAAGTAATTGAAGAAGGAGATTGGACTATTGATGATTTATGCGATAAGCTAATTGAATTACAGGAGGGTGGCAAGGTTTAAATTTCTTCTTAGCCCGTGTTATAAGTCTGGTGGGCTTTTCGCCCACTTGCTTATAACGGTATTCGGGCTTATGCAGTAGGGATTACGAAGCGATACACTTCCGCCTACCACAAATGCCAAATACGAGAACTAAACTTTAATTAACCGATAAAACCCTATTGCATTAAGCCCGATGTTATAGGATGAAAATTTAACCTCTGCGAGGGCTGGCAGAACAAAAACAAAATAAAATGACAACAAGAACAGTAATCAGCAAAAGTGCTAAAAGAAAAATGACATCGTTTGTAGAATTTCCCATTGAAGTAGATGGCAAGATGCAAATGAAAAAAGTGATTAGAAAAAAAGCTAATGACTTTACAGAGCAGGTAGTTTATAGAACGAAACTTGCCAATGGGAAATTTACATCCGTTACGAAGCACGAGAGGGTTGGC
>CAZMXB010000645.1:0-1047 GCA_964569855.1 uncultured Rhodoferax sp. | reverse complement strand
CTGATTATTGATATTGTTGAATTTTATCAAACAATGATTGAATTTGTAGTTAAAGGTGGTAATAGCCCTTTAATTATAGTTGAAGTTGATAGTTGTGAATATCTACTTGGAGAATGGGGAAATGCAACTGTATTGACACACAAAGGCAATTGTAAATTCTGTTTACAACGTTTTGCAAAATAACTGCTAACGTCCTGTGGCTTTGCTTAGTGGCTGAAAAGCAAGCCTAAATTATTGAATTAAAAACAAATTTTACAAACACAAAACAGTGCTGAAATTTTGCCCGAAACAGCCATTGAGCAAAACCACTGTTAAACACAGTATTTATTATGTACACAATTATTATTATTACAGTTTTATTCGTAGCTATTAGAGCTTATTTCTTAATCAAAGATGATTGGATGGATTGGCAAGAAGTTACAATGTTTAGTTTTTTAAACCTTTTATTGAGTTTTGTAGTTTCTTTTATTATTGCTTTGATAATTCCAACTAATACACAAATTGAAAAATCAACTTTTGAATTAGAAAGTTTACAAGATGGAAGTAGGATTAATGGTCAATTCTTTTTAGGAAGTGGATACATAAATGAAAAAATGAAATACTCATTTTATATTTCAGAAGAAAATGGATATAAATTATATTCAATTGATGCAAATAATGCACACGTAAAATATACTACTGAAAAACCTAAATTAGAAATGTTTGAAGAAGTTGTAAATGATGATTTTATAAATAATTTTTCAATTGCAATGGATTTAAAAACTTCATATATTATTTACGTTCCACAAGGTTCTATTTTACAAAATTACGTTTTAGATGCACAGTAGTAATATTGTGTTTAACGGACGAGGCTATGAGCAGTTGAGCGTAGCCTGTGCGATGGAAAGAATTGCTTATAGCCTGTGTTATGTTGGTGCGATGGCTTGTGCGTGAGGCAGTTAAATTTTTAATAAAACTTTTTGAGCGATGGAAAATATTATAGAGTTATCAGTAAAAGAAGAATTGGCTCATCATTTTAAAACAAAATCCGAGAGTATTGGAGCAAAA
>CAZMXB010000644.1:0-2206 GCA_964569855.1 uncultured Rhodoferax sp. | reverse complement strand
AACGGAATTCCTCAATGGCTTCCAGCAGCGTCACGGATTGGTGCACATTGCGCGACTCGCCAGGGTGGGCCAGGCGCACGGTGCCGCGTTTCATCGAATCCTCGACGCTGCGCACGATCAGTTCGGCACCCAGTTCCTTGGCGCGGAAGTCGCGGAAGTCGGTGACTTCATGGAAGTTGTGGCCGGTGTCGATCATCAACAGCGGGTAGGGGATGCGGCCGCTACCGCCGGGGCTCGTCGGGCCGCCAAAGGCCTTTTCCGCGCACTTGAGCATGACCAGCGAGTCCTTGCCGCCAGAGAACAGCAGGGTGGGGCGCTCAAACGCGGCGGCAACTTCGCGCAGGATGAAGATGGTTTCCTCTTCCAGCGCGTCGAGGTGCTGGTTGGAAAGGCGCTCAAAGTGTGTGGGTTCTGTCATGGCGTTCATGCGGGTGCTTTCGAAATGGCGGCTTCATTTTGGCTATGGCCGGGCTCCGGCGAGCCCTTCACTTCGATTGCAGCGAAGTGAACCTGCGCCGAAGCGATAGTGCTCAATGTTTCACCGTGCGAAACATCACCTTCGGGGTCGGAATGCGGTTTGACATGCAAACCACATTCCTTCGCACTTTCACTTTCCCACCACCAACGGCCGGAGCGGAAGTCTTCACCCAGGCTGATGGCGCGGGTGCAGGGCTCGCAGCCAATGCTGGGGAAAAACGCGTCGTGCAACGGGTTGTAGGCGACGCCGTTCTCGGCAATGTAGTGCCAGACGTCGCCCCAGGTCCAGTTGGCCAGGGGGTTGAGCTTGGTGCGCGGCTCGGAGGTGTCTACCAACGGCACGTCGGCGCGGGCGCCGCTCTGCTCGCGGCGCAGGCCGCTGATCCAGGCCTTTTTGCCGTCCAGCGCGCGGCCCAGGGGTTCCATTTTGCGGATGCCGCAGCAGGCCTTGCGCATCTCGATGCTCTTGTACATCGCATCCTTGCCTTCGCGGGTCACGAAATACACGACGGACTCGTTGACCGGGGTGTAGACGGTGACCGGCGCGCGGGAAGACGCCTTGAACTGGTCCAGCAGCACCAGGGTTTCATTGTGCAGGCGGCCGGTTTCCAGTACAAAGATGGGGATGTCGAGCTGCAGGCCGTTGATGAGGTGGCTGATGACCATGTCTTCCGCGCCCAGGCTGGAGGCTTGCGTCACGCTGGCTGCACCACCGGGCTGATCCGCTGCAAATTGTGTAGCTGCCTGCGCAAGCACTGCCTGGGCTTCGGCCAGTTTCTTTGAATAGTCGGCGGACGGCCTGGCGTTGCGGGCGATGGCACTGCCAGCAGCCATTGCCGCGCTGGCTGCACTGGTTGTCGGCCATGCGCTGACGGCGTCATCCGGAGCGGCGGTGGTGGACAGGCTCATACATAGGCTCCGGCGTCGGAAAACTCTGCTGGTGGAACTGGGGCGGGCGCTGCCACCGGATGGCGTACAAAATGCGGCTGCGTGGTAACGGCGTCGCCCTGGTAAAAGTCTTTGTAGCGCTCCAGCTGGGTCTGTGCTACGGCCAGGTCCTGGCCCTCGCGCAGTACTGCTGACGTAAAACCGCTGCGCTGCATTTGCGCCAGCTGGTCAACCAGCACGTCGCCGGTGGCGCGAATCTCACCCTTGAAGCCCAGGCGGCGGTGCAACAGGAAAGCCTGGCTGAAGGCGCGGCCGTCGGTGAACTTGGGAAATGCCAGGTCGATCCGGTCGACGCCTTCCAATGACACCGTGCGGGGGTCCACATCGTTGGCAAGCTCAAGGACATTTAGGCCGCTAGCCCTCGTGGAATGGTCGTTTGTTGCTATTAATTGCATAGTTTATTCTCAGGCTTCCTGCTTATCCTTGGCAAAGCCGGTGTGTTTGGGCAGCGTGTGCAGCTCTTCGTGTTTGTCGCTCAGGCGGGCCGAGTTGGCAGCGGCTTTGAAGGTGTCAAAGCCCACGCGCTTGAACGTGTCGATAAAGGTCTCGCGCCCGTTGCGGGTCTGGCGGTAGCGGTCCAGCACGGCTTCGATCACGCCGGGCACCTCGGACGCGCTGAAAGAGGGGCCGACCACCTTGCCGGGCACCGGCGTGCCGCTCAGGGCGGAACCGTCGGAACCACCGAGCGAGATCTGGTACCACTCCCGTCCGTCCTTGTCCACGCCCAGCACGCCGATGTGGCCGCTGTGGTGGTGGCCGCAGGAGTTGATGCAGCCGCTGA
>CAZMXB010000643.1:0-2210 GCA_964569855.1 uncultured Rhodoferax sp. | reverse complement strand
CCACGGATCGGCGTAACGGTTGCGGCGCTCTGTACCGTTCCGCATTGCTTCGCCCAATCATTCATCAAGCGGCGGCGCTTCTCGAAAAGTGTTCCGCGTGCGTATGAGGCTTCGGCCTTGTCTTTCAATTGATGCGCTAGTGCGTGTTCAATGACTTCTCGCGGGTAAGCTGTCGTTTCGCCTGCCCAATCTCGGAAGGTTGAACGGAAGCCATGCGCGGTAACTGGCTGATTCATCCGGCGCAATACCGCCGTCAAAGTCATGTCGGATAGTTGCGCGTTCTTTGCCGATGGGAAAACGAGATCCGTTCCGGCGCTGTGGGGCAGGGCTTCCAAAAGTGAAACGGCGGTATCTGATAGCGGTATGCGGTGTTCCTTCTCGGCTTTCATGCGCGATGCTGGAATCGTCCAGACTTTTGCGGTCAAGTCGATTTCCGACCACGTAGCGCCGCGGACTTCGCCAGACCTTGCTGCGGTCAGGATGGCAAATTCCAGCGCTCTAGCGCCTAGTCCTTCCACCTTCGCCAGTTCCACCATGAAAGCGCCGATTTCGCCAAAAGGTAGCGCGGCATGGTGGTCGACTTTCTGTACCTTAGAACGCGCCGGAAGCAATTTATCCAGATGGCCACGCCATCGCGCCGGGTTTTCTCCCTTGCGGTATCCGCGGACGGTTGCCCAATCTAAAACAGATTCAATCCGACCACGTAAGCGGCTTGCCGTTTCGGTCTTTGTTTTCCAGATTGATTCAAGGATGCTAACCACGTGCGCTGTTTCAATGTCGGAAACGCGGATCTTGCCGATTGTCGGGTAAGCGTAGGTTTCAAGCGTTGCTGACCATTGCGCCGCGTGCTTCGCGTTCTTCCATCCTGATTCATGGGCGGCGATATACTTGGCCGCGGCATCGCTGAAGGTAAGCGCTGAAGCCTGAGCAGCGGCCAATGCGCTGCGCTTGGCCTTGGATTCTTCTACCGGGTCAATTCCGTTTTTGATCTTCTCGCGTGCGGTGCGGGCGGCTTCTCTAGCTCCGGCAAGCGTAACGTCAGGGAATCCACCTAGCCCCATATCGCGCCGCCTTGTTCCGACTGTTGCCCGGAGTATCCAGCTACGTGCGCCGGATGGCGAAACCTGAAGCGCTAGGCCAGACAAGCCACCAACGAAGTGATAACCTGCTTTAGTCAGTCGATTGACTTCTAGCGCTGATAGTTCCTTGGCTTTACGTGCCATTATCCGTACCCCACAATGTACCCATCAATAATGATGGTATTGTAAGAAACGAAATGATGCAAGCTGAAACATTAAACGGGCTGAGAAGCCCGTGAATACTGGAAATCGTGAATTAACCTGAGACGATGCGAGTTATGCGGAAAGCGGACGCCCTCTCCGCCAGAAACAACGTAATCAAGCGCCTTTCCGGGCGCTTTTTTATTGTACCCATCATTTAACCCATCAATTTCTAATGCGGTTGAAGTTTGGCGACTGGAAAAGAAAAACCCGCATTGCGCGGGTCTTTTAGGGCGTCGCAAAAGTAGCTATCTGTCCCTAACATGCCAATTTGCCGGCCTTTAGGGACTGACAAAATCCAGTAGGTTATGAATGGGTTTTCATACGTCTACTTTGCGGTACCTGTAACGTTAGAGTAACGTTGCCTTAACGTTGCCTTAACGTTGCATCTGTTGCGATTTCCAGCCATGAAAATTAGGGCAGCATCGCTCTGGCGGGGGTAACTTTGGGGGTAACTCTGAAATTACGGAAAGTTAGATCATTGCAGCACAATGCAATACGGCATTAGTTCGATTGTGAGCATGGCAATCGAACTCTGTTTTTTGGCCGGACTCGCTCTAAATTCTGTTGCGAAATGAGCTAAGGTTGTCTTTCGTTTAAACGTTAAAATTCAAAACGACTATGATGATAACGGGATTTATTGTGGCCAACTTCCGAGCACCCAAGAATGAAACACTACATCATATTCGCCTTAATTGTTGCCGTTGCCGGATGTTCAAATCCGAAGGCTACTATCGTTCCAACATCACTTGAGAAAATGGAGTCAATCAAACCAGTTATTGACAAACTTTCGCCTGATGACAAAGAGCTTTTTGGGAAATACGTCGTCCGTCACACTGTCGGATACGCGATGAGCGGCATGTTTGGTATCAAATCTGACCCCATCCCCGAAGGCATTACGATAGGCAAAGCTATCGAAGAACAACGAGA
>CAZMXB010000642.1:1439-2222 GCA_964569855.1 uncultured Rhodoferax sp. | reverse complement strand
TCAGGGGTCGGTATTCACGGTGCGCCTGGCGCTGGCCTGCGAGAGCAACCGCAGCAGCGGAGGCGACAGCTTGAACCTAGCCGCGCTGGTTTCACAGGAGGCGGCGGTAGTGGGGTCATTGCCAATTGCCGGGATTTGCTGCATGGTGATCGGCGACCTGGGGGGCATTGCCCAGCACATCGCCGCCTATCTCGCAGCCGATGGCGCGTACGTGGAGCGCGCCTTGGGTCCGGGCGACTTGTTGGATCGGATGGTCCGGCTGCCGACAGGCCCATGGCTCTGGATCGTCGACCTTGCCCAGGCGCCCGCAGCGATGGGGGTACTGCGCGGTCTGGCGGACAAACTGGTTCATCACGACGTCCGGTTGCTGGCCATCGAACGCGGCACGCACCTGGCCATGCGTGCGCCATTGGCAGGTCTGCCGGTAGTCGACGGCAACCTGCTGACCCGTAAACGCTTGGTGCGTGCCGTTGCGAGGGCTGCGGGCCGCGTGGTTGACGAGCTTGCACCGGCCCTGACCCAGCGGCACGCCCTGGTCGACCGCTCAGCGTGGCGCACGCAGGCGTTGCGCAGCGACAAGCCGATCCTGGTGGCGGAGGACAACGAAGTCAACCAGAAGGTCATTGTGCGCCAGCTCGACCTGCTGGGATTGGTAGCGGACGTGGTCGCTACCGGCGACGCCGCGTTGCAGCGCTGGAAAGGCGCCGACTACGCATTGCTTTTGACTGACCTGAACATGCCAGAGATGGACGGCTATGAACTGGCAGGTGCCATCCGGGCAAT
>CAZMXB010000642.1:0-1429 GCA_964569855.1 uncultured Rhodoferax sp. | reverse complement strand
CACAACCGCAGAATGTTGGCCTTGACACCACAAGGCGCTTTCCGATCATTGCCTTGACCGCAAACGTACTCAAAGGTGAAGCCGATCGGTGCCTGGCAGCCGGCATGGACGACTACCTGACCAAGCCAGTGCAATTGACACAGTTGAGGGCCACGCTTGAAAAGTGGCTGCCAACCCGGCCGGCGAATCAATGGTCACCTGGCGATGGCGTTGCGCAACCACTCGCCATGGACGGGTCTGCGGCCACTTCGCGGGCCGACCCCACCATTGCCGTCGATGTTCGCGTACTTGAACGGTTGATTGGCTCCGACCCCGCGCTGATTCTGGAATTTTTGCGTGACTTTCAGCGCAGTGCCGCCGAGATCGCCAGCAAGCTGCAGGTCGCCTGCCGCAGCGGTGAAGCGAAGGTGGCAAAGACTCAGGCGCACAAGCTTAAATCTGCAGCACGCTCCGTGGGTGCACTGGCACTGGCAGAGTGGTGTGCCGCGATAGAAGCAAACAGCACGACCGGCGATTTTGAGTCGCGCCTTTTACTATTGGCCGGATTCGAACGCGAACTGGCCGCGGTCAATGCATTTCTTGATCCGCTCCACGCCCCGGGCGCGGATCGGCGTCTGGATGAATGAGACCCGCTCCCCATGCATATTTCAACGATAAAAATTCTGCTGCTCGACGACGAACCCTTCACCCTCAAGCTGGTGGCACGCATGCTGGCCGATCTGGGTTTCTCCAACGTGGCTGCCTGCGACAACGGCAACGCGGCCCTCGCACGGATCCAGGCGCAAGCCTCCTGCCCGGATGTGATCCTGCTTGATCTGAACATGCCCGACATGGACGGCATCGAATTCGTGCGCCTGCTGGACCAGCATGGTTATGAAGGTAGCCTGGCTCTGGTCAGCGGCGAAGACGAACGCACCCTGCAAACTGCCGAACGGCTGGTGCGCGCCCATAACATCGAGGTCCTTGGCCATCTGCAAAAGCCGGCCCTTCCCGAACAACTGATGGCATTGTTGTCGACCTGGGTGCCGAGATTGCAGGCGACGGGGACGGCGGACAAAAAATCGAGAACCTATGACCCCGACACGTTATGTGCGGCCATTCAGCGCGGCGAACTCGTCAATTATTACCAGCCCAAAGTCTCGCTCGCCACCGGTCGGGTGATTGGGGTGGAGACCCTGGTGCGCTGGAATCACCCTCAGGATGGTCTGGTGTTTCCAGACCAATTCATCAACGTGGCGGAAACCCATGACCTGATCAATGACTTGACCTACGCGGTGCTCAAGGCAGCGTTTTGCCAAACCAAAGTCTGGCAGAACAGCGGACTGGACCTGGTGGTGGCGGTGAATGTGTCGATGGACAACCTGAACTCCCTCGACTTTCCGGATCGCATTGCCAAACTGGCGCTGGCGGCGAACGTCGGTGTTGCAGT
>CAZMXB010000641.1:0-2239 GCA_964569855.1 uncultured Rhodoferax sp. | reverse complement strand
AAAGATTGAGCGCTCGTAGAACGTTGAATCTTTCTTTCTTCTTTCCTTACGAACTTTCCTGAATCGACAGGGAAACCCTTCTTAACCATAAGGGGGGTTGGGGGGATTTGGGGTTTCGGTTTCTTGGTTTCTTTCGGAAAGCTAATGATTAAGAGCTTCTACCCATCTAGGTGTAAAGTCTGCAACGTGCAATATCAGCCTGTTACATGGCTTCGCGCTAGGGTTGACGGTTATTGCGATGACGATTGCGTTCGTCGCTTCAAAATAAAGGCTGAAAACATGCTCACACCCGTAAAAGGTTCACTAGAACGGCTCGTTTTAGAAATGGCCGTAGACCGAGGCGCGAAGGGGTTCACGTATCTTGATTTCCCCGCAGGCTCTGG
The DNA here is from genome assembly GCA_964569855.1 of uncultured Rhodoferax sp. Lineage (GTDB taxonomy): Bacteria > Pseudomonadota > Gammaproteobacteria > Burkholderiales > Burkholderiaceae_C > Allorhodoferax. The sequence continues at coordinate 1,856 of CAZMXB010000641.1, read as the reverse complement.
AATCACCGAGGCAAATCTAGATCAAGTCATAAGCAATTTGCAAAACAACATGTTTGTTGCAGAACAAGATGCGCAGCTAAAAATCGACGCGTAGCACGAAATGTGTTGACATACGGCGTGTGACGTGCTGTAATAGCGTCATGAAAAAGAAATCACCTAAAGACTGTCTAGCGCAAGCCATTAAGGATGCGGGCGGCGCTGCGGCAATCGCAAAGCAATTTAAGTTTCCTTACACCAGCACGGTCTATAACTGGCAGTCTCGTGAAATCCCCGTCAAGTGGGCGGTGAAGCTATGCGCCATGAAAGGCGTGACCGTGACTCCTAACCAACTTCGCCCAGATGTATTTTGATTACCGTTATCGACTGGATGTCCTTCCTTGTGGTTGTCGCAATCATCTTCTGGTTTGTAGCCGACTGGCTCGACCGTAACGAATAGCGGACGACCCCTCCCCCTGCCGTGATCGCTCTCACGGCTTCGCATTCTTCGGAGTGCGTTTTTTGAAGGGCTTTCCAGTTTCCCTCCGGCTGGCGAGTTCTTCAAAAAGTTACTAGGTGCCATTTTTTGTTAACTGTGGCGGTTTCTTGGAGTGGCACCTAGTAACTTAACCGCCTTGGAGGGCAGACATGGAGTACGAGGATTTTATAGCGTCAAAAGCGCACCGGACAGACGGGTTTGGTTTCGATCCGATATGGATGCCGGATTTCTTGAAAGATTTTCAGAAATCGTTGGTTGAGTGGTCTTTGGTGAGTGGTCGTTCTGCCATTCTCGCGGATTGCGGTCTAGGCAAGACCCCGATGCAGTTGGTCTGGGCTGACAATGTTGTCCAAAAAACAAACGGGCGTATTTTGATTGCCGCACCGCTGGCAGTGTCACAGCAGATTGTCCGCGAGGCTGACAAGTTCGGCATCGAGGCGACGCGCTGCATTGACGGAAAGCCCGGCCCCGGAATCACTGTTACCAACTACGAAAAACTCCATCTGTTTGATGCGAATGATTTTGTCGGAATGGTCTGCGATGAATCGTCAATCCTGAAATCATTTAATGGAGCGCGCAAGGGCGAGATAACCAGCTTCATGCGAAAGATGCAATACCGATTACTGGCAACCGCAACCGCAGCGCCTAACGATTTCACCGAGCTAGGCACTTCGTCTGAGGCGCTAGGCTACCTCGGTCACGTCGATATGCTCAATCGGTTTTTCAAAAACGATTTGAATAATTCAGCACAAGGCCGGATGCGTGGCGAAGTCATTAAATGGCGATTGAAAGGCCATGCAGAACTTCCGTTCTGGCGTTGGGTTTGTTCGTGGGCGCGAGCTGTACGAAAGCCGTCCGATCTAGGTTTTGACGACAAAGAATTTACGCTTCCTCCGTTGAGTATGGCAGAGCATTTGGTTGAGGCTAATTCAATCGCTGAGGGCTACCTATTCTCGCTACCTGCTGTTGGTCTGCAAGAGCAGCGCGAAGAGCGTAGGCGCACTATTGAGGAGCGCTGCGAACGTCTGGCGGCGCTTACCAATACAGGACAGCCGGTTTTGGTTTGGTGTCATCTCAATGACGAGGGCGACCTACTTGAAAAACTCATACCCGATGCGATCCAAGTGAGCGGCGCGGACTCCGACGAAAAGAAGGAGGAAAAGCTGCTTTCGTTCGCAAATGGTCAATCTCGCGTGCTGATTACGAAACACAAAATAGGTGCATGGGGTTTGAACTTCCAACACTGCAACCACGTTGTCGAGTTCCCTTCGCATTCATTCGAGCAGCACTATCAGGGTATCCGTCGATGCTGGCGGTTCGGGCAAAAACGCCCGGTCAATGTTGACATCGTGACGACGGAAGGCGAGCGCGGGGTATTGAA
>CAZMXB010000640.1:338-2239 GCA_964569855.1 uncultured Rhodoferax sp. | reverse complement strand
TCGGCGGGTAGTTCTCACTCCTGCGCCGTGCTCAGCAGCGGCGCTGTGCAGTGCTGGGGACCTAACAGCTACGGCCAGCTGGGCAATAGTAGCTTGATCAGCAGCAGCAGCCCGGTGAGCGTGATCGGCATCAGCAACGCCAAGTCGGTCTCGGCTGGTGGGAACCACAGTTGCGCCGTGTTCAGCAGCGGCGCTGCGCAGTGCTGGGGAGCTAACGCCTCCGGCCAGTTGGGCAATGGCAGGGCCTTGTCGTTGTACTACACGCCAGGTTCGGTAGTTGGTGCGAACGGACAAGGTCTGCTAGATTTGAGTGTCACAGTCTCATCCAGTCCGGCCGCCGACGCCGACAAGGTGTTTGCCTGGGCTGAGAGAACCTACGCAGCGGTCTTTGGGCCTGTAGGACAAGTTTCATCGTCGATTCCGGGCTATCGCTACCGCGCCTACACTGGAGGGCATTTCTTGGCAGTCAATGACGGCGGTACACCCCATTTGTACTACCTTGGCCCGTTGAGCAATAACACACCGCTGGACTTGGGATTGCTATCAGGCTGGATGGTACAAGCCGGGCCTTAACTCGCTTCAGAAGCCCTGTCAAAAACGAATGAACCTCAAGTAAGGCCCGCTTTGGAGCAAGCAATTCGTCAAGTTCGATGGCGGAATTGCGCCTTTTGGAGGCATCCAATGTACTCTGACTTCGGCACTCAAAAATGACCGTCGGCAATGCAGAAGTGCCTGCACCGGCACTGGCGCGAAAGCTGTCCTCTACAAACACAAACGGCAGGTTTTCGGAAGTTCGATGGGAACTCGACACCTCGGTGTAAGAAGCGGGTGACGCCTTGGATGACTTCTGCCTTATTTGTAGACAACGTTGTTGTCCACGCTGTACAAAACGCAGGCTTGCTGGGCTCGTTCTTCACAACGTCTGAGGGCCTGTGTATTCACGTCATTCGCACTGCCCGAACTCCAGGCCCAGTGCTTCCGCCCAAGCGCCACCGCAAATGCCCGCGGCAGTGGCGCTTGCAGATAACGCTGGTATTGCTCCAGGCCCGCGGCGGCATCCAGTGGCAGTTTTTGAGTGTCGTTCGCCGCCGCATACCCACTGGCCGGGAACAGCAGGGTACGCAGCCGCTCCGGCAACGCATCCTGGTCCGGGCTGGCTATGCGGCGAAGGTCCGTGATGACCCCTCGTTCCAGCGCATTGGTGGCCAGGGGTTCGCAGTCGGTCGGTCTTTGTGCCTGCAACCCGTCGCAGAAAAATACGCTATGCCCCAGCAAAGCCGCAACATCGGGGTGGAAAAAGTTGGCCGCTCCCCGGTTCTTCTCAATGGAAATCCAGCGTTGGACCAGAGTCGGGTCTGCCTTGCCGTCGGAATACTTCAGGATCCAGGCGTACAGCCCGCCTTTGTTCACAGTCTGCCGGTCGAGATTGCCTTGGTTGTTGTAATGTCCGTGGAATCCTACGAAGGTTCGCTCTGCCGGAAAGTCGCTGGTGAGCAGGCGCTGCTTCCCACCTAAAAACATGCGTGAACACGAGGAAATGCAATACCCCGAAACCGCCGTGGTCACTCCTGCCTCACGCAGAAATTCGCCTACCCTGTAGCCTGTCCAAGCATCGCCACCATGCGAGTTGCGCAGCACCACCAGGTCGATCTTGGGGTTGGCCGCAAATGCATCCTTCACCATTACCAGCTCTGTACCCGTGACCGGGCCGGACAAAATAACCGTGTTGCCCTGGGTAGCCAACTCCATCGCCCGACTGTTGCCGCCCGACAGAACAGCCAAGCCCCACGTCAGCCCCATAGCCAGCCGCCGCAGTGTTGCATGCGCGATATCAATCACCATGTTTGAAATCCTTCCGCATTGATGTGAACGCATCCCCGGTGGACGGCCAAGAGACTCAC
>CAZMXB010000640.1:0-328 GCA_964569855.1 uncultured Rhodoferax sp. | reverse complement strand
GCGAGAAAGTCGCTGTGGCTGTCCCCTGGGTCAACCGGGACGCTCATGATCCCGGCCGGTTGAGCCGTCGCAGCCCTTGAATGGCGAAGCCACTGCCGCGTGTGTCACGCGATCCCAGTCAGTTGCCCAGTCTCACTCGATTGCGGGCAGATTCGAGCAAATGCGAAAGTCAGCTGTGGAGCGGCCAGTTAGTGAATCTCTGCACCCGTTCTCAGCCTAGTGCCGGTGTAGAGTCGCCAAAACCATTGAGGATTCCGCTTTCGTCAAGAAAAGACGCATTGCTGTCACTAACGCTGACCTGAAGAAATGCGACCGACTATCGATAGCT
>CAZMXB010000639.1:0-2253 GCA_964569855.1 uncultured Rhodoferax sp. | reverse complement strand
GCATGTCAGACCTCATGTTTTGACAAATAAAAAAGCCGCCCCGAAGGGCGGCTAGCTCAGTTCTCGATTATGGATTGGACTTCAGTGCTTAGAGCGCCGGCCCCTGATTCCATCTCAGTCTAGCCATGCCTTGCGCACCTGCACCGCCTGGGCCGGTCATAGGATCGGGTCCACCACCACCACCACCACCGCAATAACCGATTGTAGGTGCGCCGCCAGCTGTCGCTGGAGCTGTATCACCACCTTGACCGCCATTGCCGAACGGTGAAGGTGCGCCGCCTCCTCCTGCCGAGGCTCCGCTACCGGGCCCTAATGACTTGAAGATGCCGTTTGAAAAACCATAGGAAGCCGCGAGAGGCGTGCCTGGCATAATGGGATCATCGCCACCGCCGTTTCCACCACCGGCACCACCACCCGTATCGTTAAACCTAGGGATAGTTTTATTATCTCGTTTAAGGCCACCTGCTAACGGTCCGGCACCGATGCCGCCTACTCCATTGCGACCGCCGCCTAGTCCGCCTAGTCCAGGGAACAAAGCTCCAGCGCCTGGACCACCGCCGCCACCATTAAGCGATGGGAATGACGCAATGCCTCCGGTGATTTTCAGGTCTTCACCATCTCCTCCATCACCACCACCACCTGTACCTGCTACCCCTCCTTTAGGAATAAAGATTGTTAGATCATATCCATAACTAACAGGCAGACGATAATTCTTAACCCACTCACCACTTCCACCCGCACCACCGCCAGAGGCTTTTACCTTGCGGCCACCACCACCGCCACCGCCGCCGCCGCAAGCATCGATATAGACTTCTGATACCCCATAAGGAGGCTTCCAGGTGTTGTTACCTAACTTGGTGATAGTGATAGAAGCAGCACTGACCTGTGATGTGATCAACAATGAAAGCGCAAACGTCGAAGCAATCAAAATTCTCTTCATGTGATTTTCTTTCAATAAATTATGTGCAAACAACCATCAGCACCATTGCCGCCTACGGCATTACCGCCACCACCTGAGGCACCTGCGCCGCAAGCACCAGCCGAAGGTGAGTTGCCGGGATCGCCTGAGTTTGGACCGTATCCACCTATGCCAAATAACGAGTTTGCACCTGGACCACCGCCAGCAGCACCACCGGTGCTATTTGTGACTGCCTGCCAAAAGTAATTTGCGCCGCCTACTAGGCCAGAAGGGGAGCTAATAGCTCCACCACCGGCACCACCTGCTCCGGGGATGACACCGCTAAGTGAGTAGTATGAGGCTCCACCGGAAAACCCGGAGGACGATCCAGATCCATAATAAAGTAGACCACCGCCATCGCCGCCGGTCCCACCTATACTAAACCCGGGGAACCCACCCTTGCCTGCTGGCATACTTGGAAAGTTGCTTACAACCCCACCAGGACCATGCGCACCAGAGAGGGAGACAGCGTTGCCGTCTGTTCCTTGGAAACCAACACCGCCACCGGTGCCACCCTGACCAATCGAGATTGACAGCACCTCTCCTGGAGTAACTGGAAGCGCATAGGCGTATGATTGAATGCATTGTCCTGACCCGCCACCACCACCGCCCGCTCCGAATGACTGTCCACCACCGCCGCCGCCGCCTGCTCCACATCCATAAGGATAAACTACATGAACACCTGGAGGCACGGTCCAGGAGTATGATCCATTTGAGGTAAAAGCGGCTACCTTATATGCGCGTGGCGGTATTGTAGCGCCTGTTGCTTGGGCATGTGCAGAATCAACTTTAATTCCAAATGTCGCAATGAGCGATAATGTAAATGCGAAAATAAATCTCATTGTACGTCTCCGCTAATAAATGCGTGCGCACTAGCTGTTTTGTTAAAGCATCCCGTTGTGCTCACACCAATTACGATGCCGTTAGGAAATTTTGTAAAACCCGTAAATCCAGCTGAATAAGATGTAGTAGTCGCTGGCATGTAGTAGCATTTGGCAGGTGTCACAGCGCCATCCGCAGGAGCCGACGTGGCATCAAAAATCATGATCCACCAATCAGCCGCGGCTAGCGTTGCATCGGCAGAGACCTGAAATCCTGTAAGGCTTTGATTAGGAGTTGAAGTTACGACCTTATTTGATGCAAGCGCTGCAGTTGAGCTATACGCTGTTGGTGTTCCTGCAGAAACAGAAACAGTTCCCTTAAAACATTGATTGCCGTCTTTATCCTGATAGATTGGCTTTGCTTTTCCAAGATCATATTGTGCAGGAGGGTTGTTGCAGTTATCGATGACGATA
>CAZMXB010000638.1:1924-2262 GCA_964569855.1 uncultured Rhodoferax sp. | reverse complement strand
CGCGCAGGAAGGTGGCGGTGTGCGAAGTGCCAGCGCCGACCTCCATGTCATAGGGTTGCAGCAATGCGCAGCCCTGGTCGGCCCAATAGGCCTGCAATTTCAGGATGATTTGTTGAAATGTGAGCATGCCCCGATTTTACAGGGGCGAAACCGTCAACGTGCCCTCGTAATCCTTGCACGGGCAGCTATAAAAACAATAGCAAGTGAGAGTATCCACAGCGGCCACAGGCCCAGGCGCCCCACCCACCAGGCAAAGGGCGTGGTGCCGTTGCGCCCCTGCACCGTGCCGACCAGCGCCCCCCGGGTGTAGCGCGGCAGCGACTGCATGACCGTGCCGG
>CAZMXB010000638.1:0-1914 GCA_964569855.1 uncultured Rhodoferax sp. | reverse complement strand
TGGTGCGTCACCACGCCCCGGTGGTCAATGATGGCCGTGGCCCCGGTGTTGGTGGCGCGCACCATGGGCCGCTCGAACTCCAGCGCACGCATGCGGCTGATCTGCAAATGCTGGTCAATGGCCACGGTGTCGCCAAACCAGCCGATGTTGCTGACATTCACGAAGATGGTGGGGGCACGCGCCGGGTCCACAAAGCGCACGCCCAGTTCCTCGCCAAACAAATCTTCGTAACAGATATTGGCTGCCAGGCGCTGGCCCTTCCAGTCGAAAGAATCCTGCCCCACTGCGCCACGGTTGAAGTCGCCCAGCGGGATGTTCATCATGCGGGTGAACCACTTGAAGAGAGGTGGGATGAACTCGCCAAACGGCACCAGATGGTGCTTGTCGTAGCGCCAGACCTGCTGCTGCTGTGGAGCAAGACCCACCACAGAATTGGTGTAACCCTGCCCCATATTGCCCAGCGGAACACCCACCAATGCGGCCTGCCCGCCGCTGGCAAAACGGCTCGTGAGCGCTTCCCAATAGTCCTGCGGCAGCTCCTGGGGCAACAGAGGGATGGCGGTTTCGGGTGCGACGATCAGGTCGGTGCTGCTGCGGTTGAGCTGGTCGCCATACCGGCACACCCGAGCCGGACTGGAACTTTTCGTCCTGCGGAATATTACCCTGCAGCAGCGTGACCGACAGGCTACCGGCTGGCAAGGACCAAACGGGCAGCAGCCCCGGCACCCAAAACACAAGGCCCGGCACGACCGCCAACACAAGCACCAGCACCAGCCGCATCGCCCAACCAACGTTCAAGGCCGCGATAACCGCTGCCGACACCCACGCCGCCAGGAAACCCACACCGTAGGAGCCGACCCAGGGAATCCAGGCCGCCAGGGGACCATCGGCATGGGCATAACCGATGGCACCCCAGCCAAAACCGGTCAGCCACGTGCCGCGGGCCATCTCGGCCATGGTCCACAGTGCGGCAAACGCCAGCGTGCTGCGCCACGGCCCGCGCTGGTGCAACCGCCAGTAGACGCCGCAGGCGATAGCGTAGTAGGCCCCCAAGGCCATGGCGAGCGCCACAATGGCCAGCACAGTCAATGCGGCATTGAGCCCGGCAAAGGTGTGCATGGAGACATACAGCCACCAAAAAGTGGCGCACAGCCAAGCGGTTGCAAATGCCAAACCTGTGGCAGCGGCCTGTTTGCTGCTGGTGCAGGAGTGCAACACCCAAAGCAATCCGGCCAGAGCCAGACACTGCAACCACCAGATTGGCTGCCCGCCAGAATGTCCAAAGGAAAAAGGGCAGCTAGCCCCCGCAGAATTTGCGTAAGCAGCTACTAAAACGATAGCAAACTGAAAACTGGTGAAGGCGGCAGAACGCCGGGGCGATGCCGGTCCGAACATGGGCTCAGTGGCCGGCGTCCGCAACGGGGGCTACTTTGAACCACTTCACCGCGCCACCCTTGGTGTGGAGTACGGAAAAATCCAGTCCGCCCAGCACATGGCGCTCGCCGCGTTTGGGTACATGGCCCATTTCGTGCGCAATCAGGCCCCCAATGGTGTCGAAATGGTCTTCGGGGTCGGTGCCCACCAGCGTGACGGAAAACGCGTCGTTGACGCGGTCGATGGGGGTGTCACCGCTGACGCGGTAGGTGCGGTCGGCCAGCGCAAAAATATCGCCTTCGTCTTCGGCGATGTCGAATTCATCCTCGATTTCACCGACGATCTGCTCCAGCACGTCTTCAATCGTGATCAGGCCCGCCACACGGCCAAACTCGTCGATCACGATGGCCAGGTGGTTGCGGTTTCCCCGAAAGTCGCGCAGCAGGTCGTTCAGACCCTTGGTTTCCGGCACAAACACCGCCGGGCGCAGCAGCGCACGGATGTTGAGCTCGGGGGCCCGCTGCAGCTTGAGCAGGTCCT
>CAZMXB010000637.1:0-2263 GCA_964569855.1 uncultured Rhodoferax sp. | reverse complement strand
TAGGAGCGCTGCGACCAGCGTGATGGCGGCAATGAATACGAGAATCAGCTCTTGAAAGGACTGTTGCTGTTCGCGATAAAGCCCGCCGTACTCAACGCTGAATCCTGCAGGGAGTCCCAGCAGCTCGATCTCCCGTCGCACATCACGCATCGCAGTCCCGAGATCCACTCCATCCAATCGCGCCGTCACTCGTACAGTTGATCTGAGATTGTCTCGATCCTGCTGCGCTTGCCCTTCAGAGACAGATATCGATGCGATTCGCGACACGGGCAAGTAATGACCTGCGGGAGATCGGACCTGCAGCTCATTGATTTGATTCACGCGCTGTCGTAGTGACTCCGGCGTCCAAACTCGTACGCCTACCATTTTTTCTCCTGACTGGATTTGACTTGTGACGACGCCTCCCAGCAATTGCTGGAGTTGAAGCGTCACAGCATCAGGGTCAAGGCCCTCCAAAGCCGCGGCTTCGCGATCTATCCTTATCTCGATGGCATCACCGGCTACGGTCGTACCGTTGAAAATCTCCACAACTCCAGGGATCTTGCCAATTGACTGCGCGATTTTCTCGCCAAGCATGCGAAGCTCTAAATCATCTGGGCCAAAAATCTTTATCTCAATGGGCTGTGGATTTGAGATCAAATCACCGATAAGGTCTTCCATTAGCTGCGCCGTTTCGATCTGTAGACCGGGCACTGTTTCGTCGACCCTTTGTCGTATCTCGCTCATTACTTGTTCAATTGGTCGGCGCTCTCCCGCCTTCAGTCGAATGAAAATATCCCCTTCGTTTGCCTCGGTTAAGCCACCCCCCAACTGAAGGCCAGTGCGCCGAGAGTAACTTTCAACGTCTGGAGTCGCCTTGACGATGCTTTCAACTTGCCGGACAAGCCTGTCGGTTTCGGTCAACGAGGTGCCAGGGGCCGCGCGATAGTCGAGAATGAACCCTCCCTCGTCCATGTGAGGCATGAATCCACTCCCCAGTTGCTTGAAGGCAAACGATCCAATCAGAGCCAGTGCGATCAAGGGTACGACCAGAAGCATCGGGCGGTCGGCACTACTCTTGTGGGCGGTCGATAACGCAATGTCCACACTGCGCTGCCAAAGTCCTTCCTGCTCCAATTCGCGAACATCCTCTTCCCGCAACAACGCTCGTGAGAAAATTGGAACCACAAGGAACGCAACAAAGAAGGAGACGGCAAGGGTCAGCGCCATAGTCAGCGCGAGTGGCTTGAAAAAGCCACCAGCAACGCCACCCAGCAGCGCCAATGGAAGGAAGACGATCACCGTCGCGATCGATGACCCAGCGAGCGGCTTCAGCATTTCCCCGGCATACACTAGAACAGCGTAGCTTTGCTTCCTACTTGCGGTTGTCGCGTCACCAAGTCGCCTTGCGATGTGTTCGACCATGACGACCGCATCATCGACGACCAGCCCGACAGCAGCTGCCATGCCGCCAAGCGTCATGATGTTGAAGCTCTGACCAAACGCCCACAAAAGCAAGGAAGTAATCCCCAGCACGATTGGCAGGACGTCGGTAACGACGATGGTGATCCGGCGATGCCGCAAAAACGCCCAAAGCACGACTCCGGCCAGCGCTGCACCGATGAAAATTGCATCTCGAACGCTACCAGCAGCCGCATTTACGAGATCGGACTGGTCGTAGTACGCAGCAATGTTGATGTCATTCGGGAGAGAGGGTCGCTGGAGCTCAATCACTTTTTGAATATCGGACACCAGCGTGACTGTGTTTGCCCCGCGCTGCTGCTTGACGTTGAGAAGTACGGCGTCTTTGCCATCTGCATTGACCCGCGTCCACTCCGGCATTTCGCTCAAACGAACTTGACCGACATCTTCGAGCTGTACGAGGCCCTCGGAGCCACTTCGAAGGACCGTTTTTCTAATGTCGTTCTCGTTTCGAAGCCGTGTGTCAGACAATGCGAGATACAGTCTGTACCTATCTTCAAACCTGCCGATAGCCGTTACCACATTGTTGGCCGAAAGCGCGGTTGCGACGTCTTGAGGGGTAAGCGAGTGCGACTGAAGCAACATCGGGTCGAGCAAGATCTGATACTCAGAAAGCCGCCCCCCCAAAACTTCAACCTGCGCCACGCCCTCGACTGTTGAGAGCGCAGGTGCCAACTGATATGTGGCTACGTCATGCAGATCCGTGAGCGGCCGGCGCGCCGAGGTAAGGCTTAACCCGAGAACCGGAAAAACCGTCGGATCCATTCGACGAATCGTAAATGTCGTACCAGCCGGTAATGAA
>CAZMXB010000636.1:392-2263 GCA_964569855.1 uncultured Rhodoferax sp. | reverse complement strand
ATCAAAATCAACCCCAGTAAAACGGCGACTTGTGCGTAGCACCCTTTGCGCCATTCGGAAAAAACGCGCTGCGCATCACGGTCCAAAGCGACGATCAAGGGTCTATCCAAAGATGGGCTGTTGAATCGATTCGTGCGCAAGCCCGCCAACCGAAGCGCGTCGGTCGCGAAAACCCGGCCGTTCAATACCGAGGAGTCTTCACCCCTAGCAAGGTGCTGCGAAAGAAGTCCGCCCGACAACGCCAGCAGTAGACCGGGAGTTCCAGGCATTTGTGCGGACACAAACACGTCGCCGTCGCCATCGAATAGCGTCGCCCGCATATCCGGCGCGTAAAGCGCTGAACTCAGCATGGTGCTGAAGTACACGGGGTCGAGCGCAGCGACAATAACCCCAGCCAACTCCCCGGCGGGGCTTTGAATGGTCTTGCTCACGCCCACGGTGATGTCGCCAAGCGACGACCGGAATGGGTGCGACAGATATAGGCGATCCGGGTTGGGATTCTTGAGGGGCGCCCGAAAGTACTCCCGGCCATAAAAGTTTTTCCCCAGCAAATCCGCCCTGCTGCTCGCGGTTACCGTTCCATCGGCGTCAAGAACAATGAGGCTGCGCACCCCAACCATGGCGTCTGTCATGGCCTTGAGACGCAGATTGACGAGAGCCCTGCTGTCCCGTTGAACCTTGAATAGCGTGAGGTCTGTCCGAATGGATTTGAGTGCTTCATGGGTCGCGCCCAACTGAACTTGGATGTTTTCATCCACGACTCGGGACAAACCGGTCAGGCGCTCTCGTTCGTTCAATTCTGTTGACTGATAGTCATCGTACAAATTCCACACCATGGCGGTGCCAAAGAGCAGCCAGATGCAACCGAGCAATAGCCATTGGCGGGAAAATCGAGTGGTCAACTGTGGCACTCCATCTCATGTCCACGCTTGAGCTGGCGTGAAACCAAAATCCAGCAATAGCCAAGTAACTTTCGAGACGGCATGAAATGGCTGTGTGGGCCGGTCACCATTGCCCACAGCTGCGCCTTTGGCCAATTCAAGTGTCAGGGACTTGGACGCATCCTTGCACACCGGGAAGGGCCAGTTCCGGCCATCCTGGATGGTGCAGTCCGTCAACTTGAAAGACGGTTCAAGTGAACCCAAAACCCAAAATAAAACTTCCCGACGCGCCTTCAATGCCCTGTATCGGTATGGAGGCCCAGCCGAAACTTCGCCCGTAAAACGATGGTCCACCCAGGCCCTGTTGGCACAGTTCACCGCATAAATTGTTCGCTCACTTTGCAGAGTGGCCCTATCCGTGGTCCAGATGAGAAAGAACAGAATCAGGAGGAGGGGAAGCGCGATCCATCGAGCCTTGAATCGACGATGTTCAACCGATTTGTTCATGGTGATCCCTTGGCTTAACCCACTTGCCGATGCTTGGCAATATATACCAGTGCGCCCGCCACATATCGCACGAGTACCAGCCCACCAAGCTGTACACGCACCAAAAAAAACCCCGCAACGCGGGGTTTTTTTTTGACGCTACCAGCGCGCTGGAATTACAGCTTTTGCGACTGCATGAACTGGTCGAAACGCATTTCAGTAAAGCGGAACCACAGGTTGGAATCGCGACGGAAGGCAGCGTAGTCGTCGTAGACCTTCTTGAAGCCTGGGTTCTTGGCGCTGACTTCTTCGTAAAGGGCCATGGATTCCTTGAACGCCAAGTCCAGTACGTCCTTGGGGAAAGGCAAGACCTTGGTCTTGGCCCCGACCAACTGCTTCAATGCAGTGGGGTTCTTGGCGTCGTACTTCGCCTGCATGCTGGTATGCGCAAAGGCCGCCGCGCACTCGACAATGACCTTGTTCTCGGCCGACAGGGAGTTGAAG
>CAZMXB010000636.1:0-382 GCA_964569855.1 uncultured Rhodoferax sp. | reverse complement strand
AAGGCCTTTTCGTTAACATACAAGTCGAGCTGGGGACCGCCTTCCCACCATCCAGGGTAGTGGTAGAAGGGGGCCACTTTGTTGAAGCCCAGTTTCTGGTCATCGTACGGCCCAATCCACTCGGCGGCATCGATGGTGCCTTTTTCCAGCGCCTGGTAAATCTCGCCGCCAGGAATGTTTTGTGGCACACCACCCATGCGCTCCAGCACACGGCCGGCAAAGCCGCCAATGCGCATCTTCAGGCCCTTGATGTCTGCCGCTGATTTGATTTCCTTGCGGTACCAGCCGCCCATCTGGGCACCCGTATTACCGCCCGGGAAATTGATGATGCTGAACTTGGCGTAGAACTCGCGCATCAGCTTCAGGCCGTTGCCCTCGTACA
>CAZMXB010000635.1:0-2265 GCA_964569855.1 uncultured Rhodoferax sp. | reverse complement strand
CGTCATGAAAGCGCGTGACGATGTAATCCACCAGTTGCGCAGGTGTGGCCGCTTCGGGCGCAGTGGCTGGCTGTTGCAGGGCCGAGAGTTCCGCCAGCACCGCATCAAGCGCCAGGCCCTTGTCGGCCACAGCCTGTGCCAGCGCCACGTTTCCACCACAGCAGAAGTCCAACTTGAGCCGGCGAAACACGGCAGTGGCGCCCGGAAGCTGCACGGCGATGCTGCCAATGCTTGCATCGGGCGAAACGGCGGCTGCGGATTCAAGGGAGTCAACTCGTGCATTCATGGGGTAAGTCCTTAAAGAGGCATATTGCGTGAATATTTTATCGCAATAAAATTCCTTCTTGATTCCCCTTTTCTGAATGGAAGCTTGCTAATGCGCCTGACCCAGTGGACGGACTACACACTGCGCGTGCTGATGTACTGCGCAGCAAGCGATGGGCGTGCTCAGCCCGTAACGATCACCGAGGTGGCAGAAAGCTACGGTATCTCGCGCAGCCATTTGACCAAGATCGTGCAGCAGCTCTCGGCCGGTGGCTTGCTGGAGACCACGCGGGGGCGCGGCGGCGGCATGCGCCTGATGCGCCCGGCCAATGAGATCAATGTGGGCGAAGTGGTGCGCGCCACCGAAACCGATTTCACTTTGGTCGAGTGCTTTGATGCGGCCAGCAACCAGTGCCGGCTCAGCAGCCACTGCCAATTGCAAGGTATTTTGGGCCAGGCCATGGGCAGCTTCTTTCGTGTGCTGGACCGCTACACCTTGGCCGATTTGCTGGTAGTGCCCGAGCGTGCCGCAGCAGACCCGCAAGGCGAGAGCGTCGTTCGGCTGGTGCCTGGTTTGCCCGGCCGCAGTGTGCTGGCGCAGGAAACGCCTGCCCTGCCTACGTTCGGCTTTGGCGAAGCACTTCCAGCAAGCGATCCAGACCACCCTCGTTGATGGCCACGCGGGCTTGCGCCCGCACGGCCGGCTTGGCGTGGTAGGCCACGGACAGCCCAGCCGCACCCATCATCGGCAGATCGTTGGCGCCGTCGCCTACGGCAATGGTTTGGGTGGGCGAGATGCGCATGAACGACGCGAGTTCGAGCAAACTGCGCCGCTTTTCCGCACCGTCGCAAATGTCGCCCCAGCTTTGGTCCAGCATGCGCCCGGTCAAAGCGCCGTCCTGCACGTCGAGCAGGTTGGAACGTGCGAAATCGATGCCCAGACCGGCGCGCACGCGGTCGGCAAAAAAGGTGAACCCGCCCGACACCAGCAGCGTTGTGAGCCCGGCAGCTCTGGCGGCAGACACCAGCGTCTGCGCCCACGGATTCAAGCGCAGGCGCTGGCTGTAGACCTGCTCCAGGTGCGCTACGGGCACGCCCTTGAGCAAAGCCACGCGCTGGCGCAGGCTTTCCTTGTAGTCGGTGATCACCCCCTGCATGGCCGCTTCGGTGATGGCCGCCACCTCTGCCTTGCGGCCGGCGGCATCGGCAATTTCGTCCACGCATTCGATGTTGATGAGCGTGGAATCCATATCGAACGCGATCAGCCGGTAGTCGGCCAGATTCAGCGGTGCATCAATGCCCTGGACGATCAGGCCGGGTGCAAATTCAGTCGGGTGTGTCATGCGTAGGGGGTGGTTTGGGCAAATAAAGCGTGTCGGACCAGGTGGCAAGCCAGGTCGGCTTGAAGGCGACAAAAATGGCGGTGAGCATGCCAGTGACAAAAGCATCGCCCCAGGCGGTAAGCCAGTGCGCCACCAGCGACAGCGCCTTGTCCAGCCCCGGTTGTGCAGGCCCCAGCCATTGCAGCAGCGCGCTTGCAGCAAACAGGCAAACGGCAGCGCCAAGAAAACCACGCCCGAGAACGTAAACAAAGAGGTGGGGGCCAACGAGGCGGCGAATGCCTGCGCCCAATCCCAGCGCCAGGGTGGCGGGCAGCACGCCGCGCCAGAACGCCAGCGTCACGACCACCTCCCACGTCTGGTTCCCGAGCAAGCCCGCCAGCACGGCGACGAGACACAAGGTGGGCACCGCAAGCGGCCAGCCCAGCATCAGCAGCACCAGGCAGGCCAGAGACCAGTGCAACTGCAGCGGCATGGTATGCAGCCAGGGCAGGGCCCAGAGCCAGGGCAGAACTACCAGGCTGCCGAGCAAAGGGGAGATCAGCGCGCCACCGCGCAGAAACTGCCACGGGCGCATCCACAGCGCAACCACCAGGGCCAGGGCCAACAGCAGTTCGGTGCTCAGCAGCAGCATGGGCATGCAACGAAGGGTTCAGTTCGC
>CAZMXB010000634.1:0-2268 GCA_964569855.1 uncultured Rhodoferax sp. | reverse complement strand
AAGATGTTCACGCTGATGGAGCGCGAACGCGAAATTGCGGATGTGCCCGGTGCCAAGCCGCTGCAACTGGCGCCTGACGGCAAAGATGCGGCAGTGCGATTTGACGATGTGACATTTGCCTACGATCCGGCCCGGGTCATCCTGCACCACATCAGTTTCGAAATACCCGCTGGCAAAACAGTTGCGGTGGTTGGACCCAGCGGCTCAGGCAAGTCCACACTGGCGCGCTTGCTGTACCGCTTCTATGACGTACAGCAGGGCCACATCGCGATTGCAGGACAGGACATCAAGCAGGTCACGCAAGCCAGCGTGCGCCAGGCGATTGGCATCGTGCCGCAAGACACCGTGCTGTTCAACGACACGGTCGAATACAACATCGCCTACGGCAAACCCGGCGCCACGCGCGAGCAGGTGGTGGAGGCGGCGCAGTCGGCCCACATCCACAGCTTTATCAGCGCCACGCCCAAGGGCTACGACACCCTGGTCGGCGAACGCGGCCTCAAACTCTCGGGCGGCGAAAAGCAGCGCGTGGCCATTGCCCGCACCCTGCTGAAAAACCCGCCGATCCTGATCTTTGACGAAGCCACCTCGGCGCTGGACTCCGCCAACGAACGCGCCATCCAGGCCGAACTGCAAAACGTGGCCCAAAACAAGACCACGCTGGTGATCGCCCACCGCCTCTCCACCGTGGTCGATGCCCACGAAATCCTGGTGATGGACGCCGGTCACATTCTGGAACGCGGCACGCATGCCGAGCTGCTGGCAGCCAACGGGCGCTATGCCGAGATGTGGGCGCTGCAGCAATCGGCTGCGGAGTAGATGTGTGGGTGTTTTAGGGCGCTGGCCCGCGTTTTATATGCGTGGGTAGCTATTGAAATGATAGTGAGTTGAGGGCGGAGGATCGCATTCATTTCACTGGTTTGGTGGTCGGGTTGGCAGCGATAGTGGTGGCCGGGAATGGGTTGGGGCGGCGGCCTCATACTGTCAAAGGCCCAGAAATCGGCCGCCACCCCAACCCATCCCCTGCTGGCGAACTGCGTGCGAACGCCAGCAAAAAAACTGGAATCCAGGGTGCCGCGTCACTATCGGGAACGCAGCCGAAATAATGGAAAAGCTCAAGAACGATTGCAACCGAAGGACAAGCCTTATGGAACTGGTACAAAAATCTGAAGCTGAAATTCTGTCAATTGCCAATCCCATAATGGACAACTTGATGGATGCCTCTACACAAGTCGATTACGAACGGCACATACGTGACTTCTCAGTCCGACTTAAAGCCCAGCTTTCAAAGGAGCGTTTGCAATGGATTTGCCAGGAGTACCAGTCCACCAAGGGCTTTTTCGCAGAAAGAGAATTTGTGACGCTGTTCCGACGCCCCGACTCGATTGCACTGCTTTGGAAGCAACACTTTACTGAGCAAGCAGGTGAATTTGTGGCGGAGATGGTTTTGATTCAACAAGATGGCAAATACCTTGTTGACCATGTGATGGTTTTTTAGCCGGTTCAACGTCTGCAATCAGTCTTGGATTCAACCGGTCACTGATACAGCTTCACGCAGGCGCGTGATTCTCCGGCTCCACCGACCACCTTACCCGGTAGCTGCTGCCAATATCGACCCGCAGTTCCGAAACACCTTTGCCCACTGCTTTGCAGTCGCCGAAGTTGCTTGTTGATACGCGCCGCAATTGAACCTCAATTTGCGTTTGTGTGGGTGTTTCAGTGCACCGTTTATGGGACGACTACACGGTGCTTACCGTTTGCAGTGACCAGCTGGCGTCGCCGCGCAACGCCAGGGTATGGCGGTGGTACTTCGCGATGGCGTGGTGGTGGCTGACGCTGATTGGCGTGATGGACAGAGCCGCCAGTTGACCGTAGAGCAGCTCCTCGTTGGCACCGTCCAGCGCGCTGGTGGACTCGTCAAGCAACAGGTAGCGCGGCTTGGCGAGCAAGGCACGCGCAAAGGCCAGGCGCTGCTGTTCGCCCACCGACAGCACCCGGGACCAATCCAACTCGGTGCCCAGGCCGCCAAAGCGGTCCGCCAGCGTCGGCAAATTCACGCGCGCCAGCAATGTCAACAGTTCATCGTCCGAGATGGCCCGTCCGGTTTGTGGATAGGTCAGTTGGCAACGCAGGTCGCCCAGCGGCAGGTAGGGCTGCTGCGGCAGGAACAGCATCTCCGCTCCACCGGGCCGCGTGATGTGGCCCGAGCCCGTCCATGTCACATGCCCGTTTGCTTGGTTTTGATCTTTGCCCGCGGTTGAAGGAACT
>CAZMXB010000633.1:0-2271 GCA_964569855.1 uncultured Rhodoferax sp. | reverse complement strand
TGCCGCCCCCGCGTCGTTGAGTTTCTCACCCATCGTACCAGCCGTGTTGTTGGCCGATGCCACCGCTGCCCACACCGCAACGGCGAGGCTGTCAGGTGTGATGGGAATGGACTCACCCGCCAAGTTGGCCGTGCTCGATAGTGCCCCGGTGGCGTAGCTGGTCAGCGCCGCCGTGACGCTGGCTGTACTCTGCCCGGTCATCCACCCCAATGCAGTAGCCGTGGCGGTCGCGGACAGGGTGAACGATGCGCTGCCAGGCGCACCCAGCGTGGCAACAATGCTGCCGGTTGCGTCAATGCTGAAGGACGCCGACCCGATGGCCGATGCGATCAGTTGTCCAATGGCTTCGGCGGTCAACTCCAGTGCCGCGCTGCCCGAGATATTGATGCCCTCAGCGCCGCTGGCCGCACCTGTCAAGGTGATGCCAGTGAAGTTGTGCGACGACATGCCGCCACCGACCTGCGGCAACACCCATGCACTGGGCGATAGGTGGCCGGACGGGATGCCCGACAGCCGGCTCATAGACTCGAACTGGTTGCGCAGCGGGCGGAAATTGCTGCGCTCGATGCTGGCAACCGTGCCCGACAAGAAGCGGCCAGGGCTTTTTAGCAAGACGGAGCGGTTGCCGATCAGCGCCATATCAGGACCAGCCGAATTCCAGATGGCCCGACAGGGGCGAGGCCACCGGAGTGGCCGCACCGGCCAGCATGAGCCAGGCCAGACAGGCGCCGTCGTAGACCTTGGGCATGCTCATGAACTGGTTGATCAGGTCGCGCTCGGCGGTGACGCCCAGCGTGGTGATCGGCAGCGTGAGCAGCGGTTTGCAGAGTACCAGGTTCAACACGCCGCTGGTGTAGGTGGCCGAGAGGTTGAACTGCTGCACGGAGCGGATGCCGGCGTCGCCTGCGGCCAGCGGGATGAAGGGGCCGTATTTGCCGGCGCCGGTGCCGCTGTAAACGATGGAGGTCACGGCCGCCGCAGTGTTGCCGATGGGCAGGGTGGCCGGCGTCAGGTTGCCTGCAGTGCCGCCGCTGTCGGTATAGGTCAGCCGGATGTTCGGCGTACCTGCGCCCATGACGGTGGAAGGCGTCAGGAAAGCCTGCACACCAGCGCCATCGGTGTACCGGGGCAGCGTCACCGTGTTGTTGAGCGCCTGGTCGCCGGTTGTCGTGACGGTGGTGATTGGGTAGAAGCCCAGCAGATCCACCAGCATCAGCACGCAAGGCGCGGTCGTGGCCGCTGCTGTCTGCGCTGCCGCGTTGAGCAAGTGTTTGAACCCGGTGCCGCCGCCCACGTTTCCACCGTGCGGGATACCGGTGGCGTTGGCCGTGGCGTCCGTCAGCGCTTGGAAAGCCAGATTGGTGCCCGTGCCAAGGATTGTGTCTGCAGCCGGATTGCCGCCGCCACGGAACAGGCTGTACCACAGGCCGGCAGTGTGCGCAGTCGTGGCAAAGGTGGACTTCTGCCAGTCAGCACGGAAAAATTTTCCGTTGGTGCTGATCTGGTTGATCATGTCGTCTTGGGAGGCGAAGCCGGCCATGGTGGGTGTCCTTCAGTTCCAGGTTGTTTCAATCACGCCGATGATGGGCGCGCCCGACAAGCTGCCGTTTGGCAGCGCCAGAAAGTTCAGGTAGGCGTCGTCCTCGATCTGCGGCAAGGCCGCCATGTCGGTCAGGTAGTCGATCTCGGTGGGTGCGTCGATGCCCCGCAGCGCGATTGACGCCAGCGGCTTGACCAGCACCAGCGCGAACAGGCCCACGTCACCGATGCCACCAATGGTGACGGACTGCACCGACCGCACCCCTGAGTCGCCCGGCTGCAGGCTCAGGAACGGGCCGTTATTCGCGTAGGCCGCGCCAGACTGCAGGCTGTTGAGGATGGTCCCGTTGACAAACTGCGTGGACATGGTGGCCACATTGGTGACGCGCCCACTCACGCCGTCCTGGTTGGTGTACTCGACGGTGAACGTCTGCCCGCCTGTCTGCCCTGCCACCACGACCGGCATCAACTGCAGCCCACGGCCGTCCACATAGCGCGGCAGCGGCGTGGTGTTGTCCAGCGGCTGAGGATCAAGCACCGACTCGTCAATGAACCCGTAGAACCCCACATAGTCCATCAGCAACAATAGGCAGGGCGTGGCCGCGGCTGTGGCGGTTGTCACCATCAATTTGCGCAGGAACTTTTTGGAAGGACTCACGTTGCCGCCGTGGCGCAGCCCGCCGTCTGTGGACTGGCGCATCGGGGTAAACACCCCCGGCGTGCCGATGTAGT
>CAZMXB010000632.1:0-2274 GCA_964569855.1 uncultured Rhodoferax sp. | reverse complement strand
TGCATGCAACACCTTGTACTTGAACCTTAGGGCAAGGGGACATTTCTACTTTGAGTTAACAAATCTTTCACATGTTCATCGCATTTTTAAGACACAACAGGGGGGCTTGCAAAGCTCTTTGATGGGCCATTGCTCTTGCTCGGTTGACAATACAAGCATCTCAGTGACAACTACAATGAGGCTATGAAGAAGACTCTTACAGAAACTCAAATATCAGCTGACGGATTGCGTTATCGCAACAAGATAAGTGGCTCACCTTTTAGCATAACGGGCGTTGCGGGCAAAACATTGAGCTGTTGCAAATGTGGAAAGCATAAACCGCGTGCGCAAGGCGGCTTCAAGAGGCTGGGCTCGCAGACGCTGTTCATTTGTGGTGATTGTAAACACGTAAATCTTGATGCGAAAACTAAGAGGCAAAGATGATGCGTATCGTCCTAAAAGAACTCAGAAAAGTCCAAAACCATCGGATTCGCTATGCCGCTTAAAACTTCACAAGATTCCTTTCTGGAACCTCACGAAGCAATATACGCACCATGATCTCGTGGCCTCACGCCGCACCCACTACATAGAATTTCGCGCCTGCGGCCCTCAACGAAGGCTCCACCACGGTTCACTGCCATGAGCTACGCCCGAGGCGGTGACGCTAACCCTTGGCCTTCAACTCTCTGGTGCACGCAAACAGCTAATTTGGGCGGTACCGGTCGACCACGTCGTTGTTCATAGCCCCATCAGCCTTGACTGCTTGGCGTACAGCGTCCACCACGGTTTCCCACACACCTGCTTGGGTCAGCACGGGCATTTCTTTGGCCAACACATTACTCAATTGGTTTTGGTTCTGCTCCATCGAGCGCAGCAGCCGATCTGCCTGATGGTCAGGCATCTCGACGACTTCCTTGATTGCAGCTCGTGCACGCTGATGACTGCGTAGGTATTTTGACTCTTCACGCATCTGTTCCGTGAGCGTGCGGGCAACTACCTTGGATAGGTACACCACATGCGGGCTCAAATCAGGATAGCGCCATGTGGGGCGCGCCATATCCTGGGCATCAAATACGAAGTTGGAAGTCACCCCGTCGGGATAGCTGGTCTGTATCTTGGAAAACTTCACGTGGTCACGGATAGCAGTCATCAGGGGACATGACACCTGATCGAGGACTTGGTCATATGCACGCCGTTCGCCAGCGTCTGAGGTAATAACGGCTGATACGGGCAGGATCACTGGATCTGGGATCACGCCATCGCGGCGCAGCACGTCGTTGATGAGAAATCGATGTACGCGTCCGTTGCCATCGGCCATGGGGTGGATATAGACGAAGGCGAACGCGGTCACGGCGCTGCGTAGCACGGGCGATTGTCCTTGGGTGCGATCCAGAAAAGTCTGCAGGCCATCAAGCATGTTCTCCAGATCCTCCACTGGTGGCGCGACGTAGTGCACGACCTCTTGGTACCTGACTGTCTCGCCAACAAAGACCGGCGACTGACGCAGGCCAGCCCGAGTCACTGTACTTACTGGGCCGAGAATCTCCTGCTGTAGCTCTGATAAGATGGCATCGGTCAACGGAATCGGGCCTTGTCCAGTGCGTCTGGCCATGACATCCGCAAAGCGCTGGATCCGGGTAGCCCGATCTGCTTCCCCCTCTATAGTGAAGCTGGCCTTGCTTTCCCGCAACGTCATCCAAGCCGCAGCGCGCAACAGCAATTCTTCGCCGAACTCTGCTGAAAGCTCTCCGAACAATGCAGGAACGCCTAATTCTGAGGCCGCTTGCAGCGCATCGGTTTTTACAACGATGGGGCAAAAGAAACGCGTACCGGGCAAGTTGTTGTTAACACGCCACCGAGCCACTTTCACGATCTTCTCAGGAGACGCGGCCAGTAGATCCTCATCATTGATGGCGGAAACGTAATTGCCACCCAGATTCTCTGGGACATGCAATTCCTCGCCGGTAAGCCATTCGTAGAGAAAGGCGGCACGGCGAGCATATCTTCCAGTGGGTTCGCGCAGAACCCACATCTGCAGCTGATCTGGCCCTGTCATCCTGAAGAGCCGAGCTAGGAACTCTAGGTGAGGAATCTCATGACGCAGGTGAAACTGGAGGTGCGTCGTGAGGTCGGAGACGGGACGCATGACTTCGGGGAAAGTTTCCAGACGAAAGCCTTTATCTACTAGGGTTGAGCGCCGGTTGCCGATCTGGCTCATGATCGGGAGACGTCCTAGTGGGTGAACGTCAAATTCCCTGACAAGCCAAGCGGCCCCAATCGGGTCATTGGGAAAGG
>CAZMXB010000631.1:0-2279 GCA_964569855.1 uncultured Rhodoferax sp. | reverse complement strand
CTTCCATCTTGGCGCGCAGTCGCGGGGCGCGGGTGGTCGCGGCGTAGGCCCGGATGGTGAACCTGCGGCCCTGGATGTCGGTGATCGGCATGGCCAGGTACTTGTCCGCGTCGACGACTTCGAGGGTGAGGACCAGCCGGCCCTTCGCGTTGATCGCGTACTTCGGGATGTCGGCCTCGAAGATGACCACAGTGTCACGGTCCTCGAGCCGGGGGTCGTCGTCGAAGGAGTCACTCATCGTTGGGGCCCTGGGCTGTGTTGGCGTAGTGCTCGAGGTAGACCATGCCGGCATCATCCTCGTCGATGGCCTGCTGCAACATCGCGATGAGGTGGTCGCCTCGGATGACGTGCCAAACATGGTCGATCGGATCGTCGGGTGGAGGCATCGGAGGTAGAGAGTCAGGCATGGAGGGCCTCGATCTGTTGGATGAGGTCGATGCGCGCGGCCATGCGGGTCTTGCCGGCGCCGTTGAGGTCGGGGTACTCCTCGCACACCGCGACCCAGTGGCCGAGGCGACGCGAGTCCCACGACCGGATCGTGAGCTTCGCCGTGGGGGTAGTCATGGGGCCTCCTGGTTTCGGGCCTTGCGGCGTTGACGGCGGATCCGACGACGATCCCGTTCGCTCATCCCGCCCCAGACCCCGTACTCCTCGCGGAAGGTGAGCGCGTGGTCGGCGCAGGTCTCGAGGACCGGGCAGGTCTGGCACAGGCGCTTGGCCCTGTCGATGATCCACCAGTCGGTGTCGTTGGGGAAGAACAACTCGGATGGTGCCCCCACGCACGCGCCCTGGGCCATCCACGCGAACGGGCTGGGCTCGCGGGGGTCGCGGACCTCCCAGGGACCGCGCGAGTTCGTCGGGATGCGAGGGGCCATGGTGAGGGTCACCTGATCCGCTCGAGGATGTCGGCGGGCAGGTCGCGGAGCCCTTGGGCGCCCTTCATCGGCACCGGGTCGATCGGGCGCACGTTGCCGAGCAGCCACGCGAACCGGCCGACATCGAAGACCCCGAGCGGGAGCTGATCGGTGAGGTCCTGCGTCTGGACGTTCGACGCGACCCAGGAGTCGCCGGTCACGGTCTGGCGGTACAGGCCCCGCCCGTCGACCGTCGTGTAGATCAGGTCATCGGGGATCGGCTCGGTGCTGGTGTCGTGGATCGGCACCACGTCGATCAGGTCGCACACCGCCACCACCGCACCGAGCGGCAACGCCCCCCACTTGCCTAGGCCGTCGCTCAGGACGTAGCGGCCTTCGCCGTAGTCCCATCGGGTCAGCCATTGCCCCATTCGCACGAGGTCCCGGGATGGCTGGGCCTTCCCGGCGTGGATGGCGAGCGGGCCCCGGTACTTCGTGGAGAACGGGCGCGTCTCAATTTGCTTCGCTCCAACAGCAATCAGGCTGGCCCAGGGCTGCCGAATGGTCAGGAACTTCATGACTTCACCGCCTTGCGCTTGCGCCGTTCGACGACGATGCCAAAGCACGGGATCGGGAAGATGTAGACCCGGCGATTCGGTCGGTCAATGAACACACCCACCCACAGGTCAAACCAAGCGAAGATGGGGCGCACTTTCAACGACGCCCACGGCTGGCGGATCGTCAGGAACTTCACGGCGTCACAGGCCATCGGGGGGCATGACCCCGGGCATCGGCGGTAGGACAACTCCGGGGGGCGGCGCGAACGGGTCCACGAGTTCGTCGTCGGAGATCCACTCGTCACTGGCCTCGCGTCCGGGGACGATGGGCTCGTTGTCGGGCTCCGGTTCCACGGCGGAATCCGGTGACGCGGGGGTCGCCGGCCCGGTGAGCTGCGTGACGATCGCCTCGACGTGGGATCGCGCGGCCTCGGACTCGGAGGTGATGGCCGAAAGGGCGGACTGCTGGGATCGCTCGAGCGCGGCCAGCGCGGAGGTGAACTCAGTCATGGTCGGGCGGTCATCCGCGAAGGGGACCGGGGGTGGAGGGGTGGCGGCGATGACCCGCGAGATCGCGTAGGCCAGTATGCCGCAGCCGGCGAGAACGGTGAGCGCCACGAGGAACGCTTCGGTCAGGGTCACGATGCCACCCATACGCACACGAGCACGATGGCCACGACAACGAGCATCGCGCCGAACGCCTGGGCAAACTCTACCAATTGCCGCTTCATGTACGGGCTCAAGGGGCCCTCCTTCGGGTCGCCTGGGGGGTGATTCGGAATTACTACCACCATTAGCGCGAGGTGTCCAGAACTTCCTTGATTCGGAATCCCCGAAAGTGTGGTGGTAGGAATGCTCGCGCAAAAGG
>CAZMXB010000630.1:463-2291 GCA_964569855.1 uncultured Rhodoferax sp. | reverse complement strand
GAGCCTTCCCGCCGACGAGTGGGATGCGATTGCGCTGAACTACACCAGCGGCACCACCGGCAATCCCAAGGGCGTGGTCTACCACCACCGCGGCGCAGCCACCAACGCCATCAGCAACATCCTCGAATGGGACATGCCCAAGCACGCGGTCTACCTGTGGACGCTGCCCATGTTCCATTGCAACGGCTGGTGCTTCCCGTGGACCATCGCCGCACGCGCGGGCGTCAACGTCTGCCTGCGCCGCGTGGAAGCGCAAGCGATCTTCGATGCCATCCGCAACCACGGCGTTACGCACTACTGCGGCGCGCCCATCGTGCACGGGTTGATGGTGAATGCGCCCGCCTCCATGAAGGAGGGCGTGCCCGCCGGCGTCAAGGCGATGGTGGCCGGCGCTGCGCCACCGGCGTCGATGATCGAAGGCATGGAGGCGATGGGCTTCGATCTGACCCACGTTTACGGCCTGACCGAGGTCTACGGCCCGGCCACGGTCTGCGCCAAGCACGAGGCCTGGGACCAGCTCGACATTGGCGAGCGCGCCCGTCTCAATGCACGCCAGGGCGTGCGTTACCACCTGCAACGCGATGTACGCGTGCTGAACCCCGAGACAATGGAGCCCGTGCCGCAGGATGGGGAAACCATGGGCGAGATCATGTTCAAGGGCAACATCACGATGAAGGGTTACCTGAAGAACCCGACGGCCACCGCAGAAGCCTTCGCTGGCGGCTGGTTCCACAGCGGGGATCTGGCCGTGCAATACCCGGACGGCTATTTCAAGATCAAGGACCGCAGCAAGGACATCATCATTTCGGGCGGCGAGAACATCTCGTCCATCGAGGTCGAGGACGTGCTTTACCGCCACCCCGATGTGCTGGTCGCAGCCGTGGTCGCCAAGCCCGACGCCCGCTGGGGAGAAACCCCCTGCGCCTTCGTCGAACTCAAGGCCGGCGCCACGGCCACGCCCGAAGACATCGTCGCCCACTGCAAGAAGCACCTTGCCGGCTTCAAGGTGCCGCGCACCGTGGTGTTTGGCGAACTGCCCAAGACCAGCACCGGGAAGATCCAGAAATTTGAGTTGAGGACACAGGCAGGGTCGGCTGCGGCGATCGATGTGTGAGGAGGGAGAGAACGCCGTGTGTCAGCGGGCAGCTCAATTACTACTGAATTGATAGCTGCTTACGCATATTCCGCGAGGGCTTGATGCATATATCGCCCCAATGATTCTCAGCCAATCGCCTCAATGGAGCGCCGCGAGAACTGCTTGATGACGCGTGGTGCGATCAACACCACAACCACAATCACCAGCAGCGCGAGCGACATGGGACGCTGCAGGAAGATCATCGGGCTACCCTCTCCAATCGACACGGCGTTGCGCAACTGCGCTTCTGCCAACGGGCCCAGGATCATGCCCACCACCACGGGTGCGGTGGGGAAGCTGAAGCGCCGCATCACCAGGCCCAGTACGCCAATGGCGTACAGCAGGAACAGATCGAACGCGCTTTGGCGCATGCCGTAGGCACCGACCGTGGCGAAGATCAGGATGCCGGCATAGAGCTGTGGCTTGGGTACCTTGAGCAGCTTGACCCAGAAGCCCACCAGCGGCAGGTTCAGCACCAGCAACATGACGTTGCCGATGTACAGCGACGCAATCAGGGCCCACACCAGTGCCGATGAACTGCTGAACAGCTGTGGCCCCGGCTGGATGCCGTAATTCTGGAATGCACCGAGCAAAATGGCCGTGGTGTTGGACACCGGAATACCCAGCGTGAGCAACGGGATCAAGGCGGCGGTCACGGTGGCGTTGTTGGCCGCCTCCGGGCCGGCCACGCCT
>CAZMXB010000630.1:0-453 GCA_964569855.1 uncultured Rhodoferax sp. | reverse complement strand
ATCTCGGTGCCGCCAGCCGGGATGCAGCCAAACGGTGCACCGATCGCGGTACCGCGGATCCAGGCGGGGACGGAGCGGCGCCAATCGGAGCGGTCCATATGGACGCGGCTCATCTTGTTTTCGGACTCCACGATCTTGCCCTCGAACAGCACGGCGTGCAGGGCTTCGGCCACCGCAAAAAGGCCCACCGCCACCAGCACAATTTCCACGCCGTCCAGCAGCTCGGGGATCTGGCCCGCATAACGTGCCTGACCGGTGATCTGGTCCATGCCGATCAGTCCGGCAGCCAGACCGACAAACAGCGCCGTGAGGCCCCGCACCGTGCTTTGTCCCAACACCGCGCTCACCGTGGTGAAGGCCAGCAACATCAGGCAAAAGTATTCGGGTGGGCCGAGCTTGACGGCGAACTCCGCCACGATGGGCGCAAACATCGTCACCATGATGGTGGCTATC
>CAZMXB010000629.1:0-2293 GCA_964569855.1 uncultured Rhodoferax sp. | reverse complement strand
AGTAAAACACCAATCAGTAATAACAGGACAATAAGTACCTGAAAATGAGTCCCAATTGAATGAGGGCGTGCCAAACACCAAAAAACATGCAACAAATCGAATCATTACGCCTGAAAAACTTTCGTGCTTTTCAGAATGTTCATTTGAAGAACATTCCTCGCTTTTGCGTGTTGGTGGGTGCCAATGGCACAGGCAAAAGCACCTTGTTTTCAGTTTTTGCCTTCTTACGAGATGCGATGACTACCAACGTCACGGCCGCACTGGGCCGTTTGGGCGGCAGTCGTGGGCTAGCAGAGGTGCGTAGTCGAGGCAGCAGCGGCCCAATAGAAATCGAGATAAAGCTTCGAGCAGTTTTGGCCGATGGACGTTCACGCCTCATTACGTATGAGCTACATGTGGACGAACTAGATGGTCGTCCTGCTGTTACGCGAGAAGTATTGCAATACCGTCGTGGTAGTCGAGGGCAACCATGGAAATTCTTGGATTTTTCATTAGGTAAGGGTGAAGCTGTTACCAATGAACTGGACACCGTAGAGGACGAACGGCAATTGCAACGGGAGAGCCAAATTCTCAAGAGTCCCGATATTTTGGCCATCAAAGGTTTGGCCCAGTTTGAGCGTTTTCCAGCTGTCGTGGCTTTAGGTAACCTGATCGAGAACTGGCACTTGTCTGACTTTCACATCAACCGAGCGCGTCCAGAGGCCGAGTCAGGTTATGCCGAGCACCTGTCGCGTGAAGGTGAGAACTTGTCTTTAGTAGTGGAGTTTCTCTACAAGAACCACCGCTCAGTATTTGATCGGATTCTGGAGCGCCTAAAGCAGACGGTGCCAGGAGTAACCCAAGTCGAGGCTAAAACAACAGAAGAAGGTAGGGTGTTGCTGAAGTTTTCGGATGGCAGCTTTGAAGACCCGTTTTTAGCGAAGTTTGTGTCGGATGGAACGATCAAAATGCTGGCCTACCTAGTCTTGCTGTATGACCCAGCACCTCATCCCCTGCTGTGCGTCGAGGAGCCAGAGAACCAGCTTTATCCTTCACTGCAATGGGATCTGGCGGAAGAATTTAGAACCTACGCCATGCGAGGTGGCCAAGTCTTTGTCACAACTCACTCTCCTGACTTCCTTAACGCAGCTGAGCTAGGCGAAGTGTTTTGGCTGGTCAAAGAAAATGGTTACACCCAAGTTCATCGAGCTGATGATGATGAACAAATCAAAGCCTATATGGAGGCTGGCGACCAAATGGGTTATTTGTGGAAGCAGGGCCTCTTTCAGGGAGCCAATCCTTGAGCCGACATTGGGTGTTTTTTCTAGAAGAACCTTCAGCAGAGGATTTCTTGCGTGGTTTTCTTGCCGGCTTTACGCCTGCTGATGTGAAGCTGCATTTTCAGGTTTTTGAAGGTAAGCAAGACCTAGAAAAGCAACTGGTACGACGCATTCGTTATTGGCGTCTTCCGAATTCACAATTTTTGGTGATGCGCGACCAGGACAGCGGTGACTGCATGCAAATCAAACAACGACTTCGTGGATTGTGTGATGAAGCTGGCTGCCCAGGAGCTGTTATTCGGATTGCATGCCGTGAACTGGAAACATTTTTTGTCGGTGATTGGGAGGCTGTCGCTACAGCGTTCGGCAAACCTGCATTGTCGGCGTATGCGCGTTCAGCCAAATTCAGAGATCCAGATCATTTGGGAAGCCCATCCGAAGAACTGAAACGAGCACTGCCCTTTTATAGCAAGCGCGATGGTGCAAGGCGTATTTCCCGCGTCATGGCGCCAGAACGGAATCGCTCCACCAGTTTTCAATTTTTGTACAAAGCACTTTCCACCTTTTGACGAATGGACTGCAGCATTACCGCAACCGGCACGAAACCTAGCGCAGCTTTAACTACACGCCCTATGTACAGATCGTCCGCGCAGGCAACCACAGGCGCTGATGCTTTATCTATTACAACAAGCGTATTCATGAATGTATGAGCACACCAAACTCACCAATGCGCATGGCACGCAAGCGATTAAAGGATGTGCAACATGGCTAACACCGGATACAAACCCGTGCCGCATGATGCGGCATTTAAAAAAGCATTGCTCGCCAAGCCCGGTGTGCAAAAAGCCTACGACGCGCTGGAAGAAGAATATTCCACGCTGCACGCCATGCTGGATGCACGTTTAGCCGCGGGCCTCACCCAAGCCGATGTGGCTGCACGCATGGGCACCACGGTGTCGGCCATTTCTAGGCTTGA
Organism: uncultured Rhodoferax sp.; assembly: GCA_964569855.1. GTDB lineage: Bacteria > Pseudomonadota > Gammaproteobacteria > Burkholderiales > Burkholderiaceae_C > Allorhodoferax. The sequence continues at coordinate 58 of CAZMXB010000629.1, read as the reverse complement.
GTCGTCACTGCGCAGCGAAAAACACTCACCCTCTTTTTCCACGCTTCGCAAATACGCG
>CAZMXB010000628.1:0-2303 GCA_964569855.1 uncultured Rhodoferax sp. | reverse complement strand
CTCACGAAGGATGCCGCCAACGTCTCTATAGAAGCGGATCAGTAAAAGCCGACTCAGTGAAGGTACTGGCCCACGTACCGCATCTGGACTGACCCTCCATGGCATGCCGCCATCGCCCGCCCAGCAACAATTCCAGGGATATTGTGGCGTGTTCTAAATGTCGGTAGCCCGGGTTGATTTGACCTCGGCGTCAACATGCAAGGTGTCGGCTTTACCTGCGGCAAAAGGACTCGCTTCTCTGAAGCGGTCACTCAACAATTTCCGCAGGTGACACAGAACGGCTGTCGCTCCATGCCCAAGTGCGCCACTCAAAGTCGATGAATCGCGCCTCCATCGCCCGGTTTTACCGCGAGTCAGGAATGCGCGTTTGTCCGCTGGATGCAGGCATGTAACGACACCTCGGGTTCAAATTAGCCGGGCACGGACATCGTGCAAAGCGTCAGCTGCCGTAAGATCTGAGATCAATGCAGCGTTCTGAATCGTCACCAAGGTCCCGCTACCTAGCGGCTTCAAATCAAAGCGCAGCTGCAGAAACTGCTCGATCACCTTTGCATTGGTGCGCGCATGCTCCGATATGTTGGTCGTCCAATACTGTCCGACTTTGCCTTGCAGCGCAGCAAGCGCCAAGGGGATCATCAGTTGATCGGCCAGATGCTCGCCAACCGGCGCATGGTGCGCCAAATACGCTTGTGTTTCACGCAGCACCGTACGCGCCACTTCCTCGGCGCCAACGCCCTTCTCGCCAAAGGCGGTCAGCACTTCGGTGATGTGTTCAAACTGCAAGACCACCTGTAGCGCATTGCCGGGCCCCTCGTTGCTGCGCAGGCCGCGGTCGCGCAGCTGGTCCTGCGTCCAACCCAGCGCACGGCCCAGCACATCCACCTCGCGGCCGGCCACGCCCTTGGGAATGCCCGCGTGCAGGCATTCGGCCCAGGCTTCCAGCCGTACACCGCGTTCCATCAACTGGATCGCCGCGAGTCCATCTGGTGGTGGTGCGATGCGCACGTGCACCTCACCGCCACCTGCCGGGTAGAAGCCGTGGCGCTGCACTTCCAGCGCATACACGGCCGGGCCGCCGCCAGAAAGATACGGCGCCATGCGGCTCAAAAAGGTGGCCGACGGCGCCATCGGGTTATGTGTGCCGCCGCGCAGCCTGATGTTGGACGGCTGCGCAGCCAGGGCCAGCGGCCACAGCACGGTTTGCAGCACCAGCAGGCAACTGCCGGCAGATCCGACGGCAAACTCGTATTCTCCGCCACGCACCGGCCCTGGCGTAAAGCGCAATTGGCTCGCGCCAATCTGCACCGCATTGCCACCTGCATCAAGCGCCTGGCAGTGTTCAGGCCCGCCACCCACGGCAACTGCCGCCTGCACACAGGCCAGGTGCTGGCGCATCAAACCCGGATTGGGGCGCCTGGCGCGGATGTTGACCAGGCTAAAGGCCTGGCCAGTGATCAGGCTCAAAGCCAGAGCGGTGCGCAGGATTTGCCCACCGCCTTCGCCTTGCGAGCCGTCGATTTCAATTGTGGTTTGGTCTTCTGCTTTCATCATTGTTCTTTTTCATCTCTATTTTCAGAGCCATGCCGGCCTGGCTCACGCGCCGGGCCTCTTCGACCCGCGCACGCTCCACCAAGCGACAAGGACGGCAGCGCACGGCGCGGCTATCGATTGGCCCCTTGGCAATCTCATACCACCACTTCTGCTGCTTGGCCGTCCATATTTCGTGCGCATCGCAGTCCTTGCAGACAAAGGGGTCATCGATATAGAAAGACGGGGGAGAGCAACAGAAATTGTTGTGCACCAATTGCTCAGGATCCGCAACCACAGCACCCAAAGGCACCGCCTTGATGGGCATGTAAGGGTTGGGCGCGTGCGCAGCGCGAAGGCGCGCCAGACGCTTAGTCTTGATTTCCTCACGCCTTTGCTTTCCGCTCTTCATCACACACGTCCTTTGCGGGCTTAGCCCCCTTCTGGTATCTATCCCTTCACACAAACCACCTGCTTCAAGGTGTACACCACCTCCACCAGATCGCTCTGGGCCAGCATCACGGCTTCGATGTCCTTGTAGGCCATCGGAATCTCGTCGATCACGTCGGCGTCCTTACGGCATTCCACACCGGCAGTGGCATCAATCTGGTCCTGCACCGTGAACAGCTTCTTTGCCTTGGTGCGGCTCATGGTGCGCCCGGCACCGTGGCTGCAGCTATTGAAGCTATCCGGGTTGCCCTTACCACGTACGATGAAACTCTTGGCACCCATGCTGCCGGGAATGATCCCAAGTTTTAATGATTCGGCGACCACCG
>CAZMXB010000627.1:0-2303 GCA_964569855.1 uncultured Rhodoferax sp. | reverse complement strand
CTCAGCCAAGCCGAGTACCCTTCGTTCGATATCCGGAAAAAGGCCTTCAGCCTGAAGGAGCGACGATGAGCAAGCATTGGACAGGTTGGCAGGACCTTTTGGCACCTCTCAGGGTAAAGTCCAGGTCTCCCTTCCTTAGAGGCGCACCTGCCGTGATGCTGGACAATACCGCTGAAGAGGTTGTGCCCTATTCAACCTCGCACTTTCCCAGTCATCAAATGGGCTTCCGGATCTACTTGGGCCTGGTCAGTTTCACCATCGGGGTTCTTGGCTTGACCAACCCCAGAGCGATGTTCCCCGGAGTACCTGAGAGTGAGCCCATCTACGGCTTGGCCTGGCTGATGGTGATTGGCTCTTTGGCAGGGATCATGGATGTGGTCATCAATGACGCCATGAGTTCCGAGTACAACTGGTTCACGGCAGCTCGATGGCGGGACACCAAATGCTTGGCCATGGCATTTAGCTACTTGTCTCTGATTTACATGGCGGCCAAGAACGACGTGCCTTCTGTGCATGACTTGTTCTTCGGGCTGAACGCCTTGGCTTACATTTGGGTTGCGGTTGAGGATGTAAGGTATCGTTACGTCGCACCGAAATTGCAACCAAAAGGCTGAAGCATGCCCTCCAAGCAAATCCTGTGGACCTTGAAGCTCGTGGTGTATCTCCTGTGGCCTGCCACGGTGTGGGCCACGCAAATCACACTGGGGGACACCTTGGCTTCTGTCCCCCGCCTAGCTTGGGTGATGGTTCTCATTCTCGCGTCCGTGAGCGGGCTTGCTGCCTTGCTCAACGCGCTCAAGCGCGAGCTGCCGCCTCGCTGGTTCGTCTTCACCTTGGCTCATATGTTCGGCTCCTGGGTTGCTGGCGTGCTGCTGTTCTTCGCGCTGGAAGAAGCCGGCATGGCTGACATGACCGAAGCTGTGTCGATCGGCCTGGGCTCCTACGCCGGCGCTCGGCTGATGGACCAGTGGAGCGACTGGCTCGTCAAGAAGGTAGCGCCTTCGTGAGCCTGGTTGTCAAACTCGTTCGGGAAGAGTCCACCGACCAAGGGACCTTCGGGGCTCTGACGTTCGATGGTCACGAGCTCCGAACGCTGGAGCTGCCCTGGCGCGGCAACCAGGTGCAGTTGTCTTGCATACCTGGCGGGGTTTACAGCGTGGTGATGATCCGGTCCCCGAAGTTCGGGCGGATCTACGGCGTGCAGAACGTACCCGGTCGGTCGAACGTGCTGATCCACTCGGCCAACTTCGGTGGCGATGTGCACATGGGCTGGGACACCCAGTTGCAAGGATGCATCGCGCCGCACCGCCGCCGAGGCTTCTTGCTCAACTCTCACGGCAAAATGCAGCGTGCCGGCTTGGTCAGCCGGCCAGCTTTGACTGAACTGATGAGCTGGGCGGATGGCCGCCCCTTCCAATTGGAGATCACCGCATGATCACGCTGCTTCTGACGTTTCTGGGGAGCTCAGGCTTCGGCTCCATCCTGGGCGGCATCATGGGCTTTCTCAATCGAAAGGTTGATCTGCAGCAAAAAGCCCTCGATCTCGCGCACGAGAAGGACAAATGGGCACACGAGCTTGAGCTGCGCCAGGCCGACCTCGACCAAGTCAAGGCAGAGGCGGCCGGCAAGCGAGAGGTCGCCGTGGTTGAAGGCGAATCTTCGATCGAGACTGCCCGCATGGTCGCGCTCACAGCTGCCCAGGCGGCTGATCGGCTGGAAGCTGATGAGCTGAAGGCAGCCGGCTGGTGGGGGTGGGCTCTGGTGCTGACAGACGCCCTGCGTCGGCTCATCCGGCCGGTGACGACCATTATGCTGTTGGTCATCACGCTGTACATCGACAGCCTGTTGATCGACAGGTTGACTGGCGCGGATTGGGCCAACCTTCCCGCTGCTGATCGCTTGCAGATCGCCAAGGAGGCGCTGTCGTGGATCTCTGGGCAAACCGCCGCTGTGCTCGGGTTCTGGTTCGTCTCTCGCGGCAGTTCGAAGTGAGTCAACAAGGAAACCACCATGAAACGCATCGCGCTTGCCTTTGCTCTACTGCTCTTAGCGCCCCTTGCTTCCGCCGCCACGCTCTGCGGCGCGCAGGCTACCGGTAAACGCTACCTGGAAGGCGACACGTGGACGGCCAAGACGCCGGGGCAGTATGTCGACGACACCGGCTACTGGCAATACTGCCCGAGTTGGGTGGCGCCTGATGGCGGCGACCCCAAGACCCCTGAACCCCAGCCGCCCTGCCCTGGCCGGGAAGGCGCAGAGGTTTGGTATGGCGCGGACAACGTGTCCGAGTGCGACTCCCGTCC
>CAZMXB010000626.1:0-2305 GCA_964569855.1 uncultured Rhodoferax sp. | reverse complement strand
AGCTCCATCGTCGACTTCTTCAGGTTCTGTCCGGCGCGCGCGGCCACCTTTCGGCCGGCGTCGACGCTGCCGGTCAGCGCCACGCCCTTGACGCGCGGGTCGTCGATGACGCGGTCGGACTGTTCGTAGGAGATCAGCAGGTTCGTGTAGGCCCCGACCGGCGCACCGGCGTCGAGCAGCAGCTTCTCGAACGCGATGGCGCATTGCGGCACGCAGCCGGCGTGCTTGACCAACAACACATTGCCGGCCATCAACTGCGGCCCGGCGACGCGGGCGAGCTGGTAGTACGGAAAATTCCAGGGCTCGACGCAGAACAGCACGCCCAGGGGCGAGCTTTCCATGTGCGCTGCGCCGTGCCGGGGGTGCAGCTGGACTGGCGCCAGGAATGACTCGGCGTGCTCGGCGTAATAGGCCAGGATGTCGCCGCTGAACGTGACCTCGCCGCGCGCCTCGCCAATGCGCTTGCCCATCTCCAGCGTTTCCAGCCTGGCGAAGTCGTCGACATGGTCGTGCAGCAACGCCGCCGCCCTCAAGAGGATGGCCGCACGCTCGGCGTAGCTTGTGAGTTTCCAGGTCTGGAAGCAGCTCTCGGCCGCCGCCAGCGCCTTGTCGAGTTGGACATTGCTCAGGTGCCCGAAGCTTTTCAGCAACTTGCGGTCGTTGGGGTTGATGCTTTGGTAGGTCATGAAAATGTGTCGTTGGGTTGGAGCGTGGGTCAGGCCGCCAGGGCCGGATAGTCGGTGTAGCCCTTGGCTCCGGGCACGTAGAAGGTGGCCTCGTCTGGTGCGTTCTGCGGGGCGTCCTTGCGCATGCGCGCCACCAGATCGGGATTGGCCAGGAACGGCCGCCCGAAGGCAATCAGGTCACCGCGCTTGTCGACCAAGGCCTGTTCGGCGCTGGCATGGTCGAACCCACCGGACAAGATGAAAAGCCCGTCAAAGGCAGCGCGCAGCTTGAGCTTGAAGTCGGCGGGTACCGGCGGCGCGCCCATGGAGGAGTGATCGACCAGGTGCACGTACAGCAGGCCCAGTGCCGACAGCGAATGGACCAGCGTGAGGTATTGGGCCTCCACCTCGGGGAACGCAGCCGTGCCGTTGAATACTCCGTAAGGCGAGAGCCGCATACCGACCCGGTCGCGGCCGATGGCGGCCACCGTGGCGCGCGCAATTTCCAGCGCCAGGCGGTTGCGGCGCTCGTTGCTGCCGCCGTAGCCGTCGGTGCGCTGGTTGACCAGCGGGTTGAGGAACTGCTCGATCAGGTAGCCGTTGGCGCCATGCAGTTCGACGCCGTCGAAACCTGCGTCCACCGCGAGTTTTGCAGCGGCCACGTGTTCGTCGATTACGTGGGCGACGTCGTCCTCGGTCATCGCGCGGGGTGGGCTGTGCGGCTGCATGCCCAGTGTGTCGGTGTACATCTCGCCCGGGCACACGGTGGTGCCGGGCCCTAGCACCTCGGCGCCGGGCGGCAGGTTGGCGACGTGACCCACGCGGCCGCAGTGCATGAACTGTACGAAGATCTTGCCGCCTTGAGCGTGAACGGCTGTCGTGGTGGCCTTCCAGGCCTCCACTTGTGCTGTGTCGTACAACCCGGGGATGCGTGGGTAACCCAGGCCGTTGGGGCTGGGCGAGGTGCCCTCGGTGATGATCAGGCCGGCCGTCGCCCGCTGGCCGTAGTACGTCGCCATGAGTGCATTGGGCGTGTGCTGGGGTGTGGCCCGGCTGCGTGTCAAGGGCGCCATCACCATGCGATTGGCGAGTTGCAGCGAGCGGGCAGAGAAACTATCGAAAAGCATTGGAGGAACTCCTGGGAGTAATCGATCTTGCGCAGTGCGAAGGCAAAGCACTGGCGGCAAGGTCTGGGTTTCTGGAGCTAGCAGCATGCTCGCCAGGGTCGGTAAGGTCGGCGTGGCAGCGCACGTTTGCCTTGTATACGGTCGCCGGGTAGCTGACGTGCTCAGCACAGCCCAGCACCTGTTCGGGCTGCAGGCATGGCGTAGATCGTTAGCACTGACGTCACCGTTGAACAGCATGACGGTGCCGGCATAGGGGTCTTCCACCGGCAAGATCCAGTAGCAGGTGTCGCCGGGAATTTTTCCGAATGCGATTGAGCAGGCAGTCTTCCACAGCGCCCAAGGCCAGGGAGAGTTCGAAGTCAGTCTGGTTGCTGGCCCCTGTGTCTCGCTGTACCAGGAGTTCTGCCAATGGGTTCATAGGGCTGTCAACATGCCAGCAAACACAGCCCCTTGCACGTTGTAACCCAACCCGGATTGACTAAAAACTGCCCCTAGCCCTCGTGTTGATTGCCT
>CAZMXB010000625.1:0-2315 GCA_964569855.1 uncultured Rhodoferax sp. | reverse complement strand
GCACGGTAGTAAAGCCCATTGCTCGCGATGGTGGCAGGACCTGCAGGCAAGACGGAAGGCAATAGAGCCTCGGCGTAAGCAAAAAGCCGATCCGCGACCACCGCGTCATCGGTCGAAGTGTCTACAGCAATCTTGCTCAGGGTGGCTTTCACGCTGCTGCGAGCCTCGTTCGTGTTCAACAGAGTCATGGGGACCACCGGCGCATATGCGAACGGATGGACATAGACCATCACGCGGATGGCGGCACCCGAGTTGTCCACCATTTGCTCGGCGGCGCGAATCTGCTCCTTCAATTTGGCAGCCGACACAGTGGCGTCAATGACAATCGTGTTGATCGGCCCCGCTGCCGAGCCGGTGGTTGCAAACGGGGTTGCCAGACGTTTCCCGATCGCCTGTGGGCCTGCCGCTCCCATGAAAATGATCTGAATATCATTCTCCCACCCGGTTGTGGGGTTGGTCAGGGTTGCGTCGGTAGGTGCCGTAAGGCCCTGCAGCGATTGAAAAGTCAACCGCCCGCTCATTCCCGCCGGATCGGCCGAGGTTGGCTGCACCATCACTTCCCATGCTGACTTGCCAAAGACCCGAAACTGCGCTGTTTTGCGGTTTGCGACGTCGGTGTAGTCGGTCGTCGTCGAGAGTTTTGTGAACTGCAGGTGGTTGTGCATGATGGTGTCGCGCGGAGTATCGCCATCCTGGGGCGATCCAGCATCCGTGGTTATTTTGCCCTCCTCGCGATACTCGTCCAACAGCCCCAGCGCATAGTGACCAAACTCATGCGCAACCGTCTTGCCGTGCTGTTCCGGCGTTTCACCGGTACCGGCAAATTGTTGTACGTGCCCGGCCTTGAAACTGGTCAGTCCAGCAGTGTGGGCATTGGCCCGGCCATTTTTTAGCAGGTATTGAATGTCGGTGTTGTCCATGAACTGACTGTTCTTGTACACATGCACCTTGCCCAGCATGTGCCGCCCCTCGGTCATGGTGAAGTAGCTCTTGGAGGCCTGGCGCAGAATGCCTTCGATGAACGCCTTGTCACGCCCCTCGGGTGGTGCATCAAAATCCCAGTCAATGCTCATCACCATATCGATCACATTGACATTGCGGGCCGCGTCGTAATTTACCTTGGTCAACTGATGCTCCGCAGCGAACAGACTGCCGGCAAAACAAGTGGCCCCGACTGCAACTGCGACGGCGCGCAGCGTGGGGTGAAATCGGGTTTTTAGTGAAACACAGCGGCCCATGGGCACTCCTTGAGAAATCGGGTGGATGCGAAATTCGCGGGATTTATCGTAGCTGGAATTCGCAAAATCGGCCAACCCCACACGCTGTCAGGTCATGCCCCGGATTAGTGCACGCAAGCCTGCGCTCTCAAGACGGAATTCTGACAAAATCCATTGCTTTTGGGTAGGTCCATGTCGAATCACAGATTGAAACTGATGGCCATCACTGGCACGTTCATCTGGCTGGGCGCCGGCGTACATGCAGCGCCGATTGCATTGGTGTCGGGCAACGACTACGCACCCTACGCCGGCAGCAAGCTGTCCGAAGGCGGCCTGGCTACCGAACTGGTTAAAAAGGCATTTGCACAGGCGGGGCAAGAGGTCACGGTCTCCTGGCTGCCGTGGGCACGCGGCTACGCCGACACGGCAAATGGCATTTTTGCGGCGACCTACCCTTACAGTAAAACCGAGGAACGCGTCCGAAACATGCTGTTCTCAAACCCCATCGTGAGCCTGCAACTGCGGGTATTCACCAAGGCCGGCGCGACAAAGTTTGATTTCTCCCAACTCTCGGGCTTCGTCGGCAGCAGCATGTGTTCGCCGGCGGGGGCAACGGCGCATCCCAAGTTGATCACCATGCTGCAATCGGGGCAGTTGAAGCGCGTTTCGGCGATGGACATGTCGGCCTGCGTGGCCCTGGTTGACTCTGGCCAGGCCGATTTTTTTGTCATGGAAGAGCGGGGCGGGCGTGCCGCACTGGCGGCCTCGGGACTGGCGCCGGGCTCCGTGGTTGTGGCCGATGTACCACCTTTGTCCAGCAGCGACCTGTTTCTGGTGGCGTCCAAACATTTGGAATCCAGCAAGCAGGTCATCGACCAGTTCAACCAGGGCCTGGAGGTGCTGCGCAAGAGTGAGGTTTACGACCAGGTGCTGAAGGCCCATTCGAAGTAGGGCCTGGTATTTGTTTGATATGCCGCTGTCAACGCTTGCCTGCGGGGCTGGACGTTCACGGAATTGATCCAGATCATTTTGACTTGTCGGCACGGCGGCCAATCGGTACACTGATATTGCGTTCGCTTCATTAACCCAATCTGGAAT
>CAZMXB010000624.1:0-2328 GCA_964569855.1 uncultured Rhodoferax sp. | reverse complement strand
ACATCTTTTTGACAGGTTGGTTTGCACACAATAGAGGTGCAATAGTTCCTCAACCCCACTGGAGAAAATCATGATCAAAAAGTTATTGCCAACCACTGCCGTTTTGCTTGTCGCCCTCGCGCTTGGTGGTTGCGCGGCCGGTTCGAATTCACCCTCTGCACAGCTAGTACAGCAGATCGAGAGCGCCCAAACGGTCGCAGATCACGAGGCGATTGCGAAGTACTACGAAGCTGAGGCTGCAAAGTCACGCGCACAATCCGCTGACCATCTCAAGCTGGTGAAAATCTATCAGGCGGTATCAGGGCGCGCGCAACACGGTGGCAACGCCGCCACCGGCAACGCCCCTGCGTATCACAAAACTCTTTCCACACAAGACGACGCCAACGCTGCGTCTTTCGATGCGCTGGCGGCCGAGCATCGCGCAATGGCAAAGACCGCGAAATAGTAGACACCCAGTAGGTGGGACGAAGTTGCAGTCCCCTAAGATTTCGTTCCACCAACTCGGCCAACATCCTTCACCAATCGGGCGATTTCAGTGATCATTCGAATTGGGGGGCGCTCAATCGTTATCAACGGGCTGCTTGCACGCGATAGCTCCCACAATGGCCAAGTCCAATACATCGGCAAATCCCGGCAGGTGATTGTGTCAAGAGCAACTCTTCCGCTTGTTCAAAGACAAGCGGGAAACAGCAATTGGGGCCAGCAATTGAGCTCCGACAAATAGTCGCATTTTTCTAGCAACCTGCCCAGGTCTTTTCCGGGGCGCCTGACCGGCGTAGCATTCTGTATGCGAACACCTCCGGTGTTCTGGCGCGCAATTTGTTCTAAGACCTTCCTGCAGCTGACGAAGTTGTAATTTATCAGTCATCCCCCCGTTGGGTGCTTCTTTCTATAGTTCGAATGCACCGGCGCGGTGCGCAGGTTCTTCAAGGAAGTTGTTGCTGCACCGCTGGTTTGAACATTGAAAACAATTTTTTCACAGTTTCTGGCTTTGGGAGCAATGTGCCCCCCGGATTGATGAAAGCCCTATGACCGAACGTTTAATACCCCATCTCAGCACGGAGCATTCAGACCACTGCAGTTGCAGACTGCTCGCCCAGGCCATGGGCTGCGATCCGCATTCCATTTCATTCGAATATTGTCGTCGTGTGTTGCAAGAACACTGGCAAGTGGACTGTCGACAAGGGCGCTCAATGTCCGTTCCTGCGGACGGCGTTCGCGACGATTAGTGGTCGTGATGTGAATCCCGATTGCCCCGATGTGACACATGAACCATAGAAACCCCAAAGTGAGAACATCCATGCGAGTCAAAGAATCACGCCCAGTAAAGTCACATCGCGGTGCATCTGATACCTTGTCGGCGGTCGTCGCCGCTGGGTCGCAGCCATCGGTATCGAACGCTGGGGATGCATCTCCTTTCACCGCCATGTCGTCGTGGTTTAGCTATTTGGTCGACGTATCGCAGCGAGGGGCCATCTTCGCGCATACGCTGGTCGAACGTGGCGATCGGCTGCTGGACGATGAACGTGCAGGCTTGCCACTGCGACTTAAATTTCCGTACGAGGTGATTCTGGACGCCCGCGATTTTGATGAGCCCGTCGGATATTCTCTGCTTCGAATACTGCCTGACGGAGACGACTGCTTTGAGCGCTATGAAGGACGCAACAGTCGGCCAGTCATCGTTTTCGACCCACGCGCCGGGCATGGCCCGGGCATTGGTGGTTTCAAGCGGGATTCAGAAGTTGGCATGGCCATGCATCGGGGCCACCCCGTGTATTTCGTGGCTCACCATATGCAACCCTGCCCAGAGCAAACACTGGCACGCGTTCACCATGCGCTACGCCGCTTTATTGCTGAAGTCATTGATCGCCACCCTGGCGAGCGTCCCACGCTCTATGGCAACTGCCAGGCCGGTTGGGCTGTGGCATTGCTTGCTTCCGACTGCGCAGGTGTAACGGGTCCCACGATACTCAATGGCGCGCCACTGTCATATTGGGGAGGTGACACGGGCGTCAACCCCATGCGCTTGGCGGGGGGAATGACGGGTGGAGTCTGGGCCGCGCGATTGCTGGCCGATCTCTCCGGTGGCCAGTTTGATGGTGCTTGGCTTGCGCACAACTTCGAGCAATTGGACCCAGGTCACGCACATTTCGGGAAATACAGGGCCCTGTTTGCGCATCCAGAGGCTGAGCGAGAACGCTTTGTTGAATTTGAGCGTTGGTGGGGGGAATACTGCTTTCTCACACGGGATGAAATTGTCTCCATAGTCGAGAATCTGTTCATCGGGAACCGCCTGGCAGAAGGAGGTTTTCGCATCTGCGATTGTTG
>CAZMXB010000623.1:0-2332 GCA_964569855.1 uncultured Rhodoferax sp. | reverse complement strand
ATACCCGAAAGGGGAATGGAAACATTCCTCTCTAATGCAGGATTGGTGTAGAATAGCACATACCATCGCATTGCCGCGGCCAACATCGCCAGCGGCGTGGGTATGCTCAATATCCGGGGTTGTGCCCGCACAAAACATCAATCGGCCAGTGGGGGCTACTGGTTAGCTTCGTTGGTAAAACGTAAAATCCAGCCTCTTGGGCTTCTCCAAAAACCTCGGTCTAGCTAACCTTGGCATAGCGGTTTGAAAAACCGGGAGTCCTTGAGAGTGGGTTGTCGTTGAGTGCCTCAACTCCCTAGGATAGTCAACAGTATTCTTGATGTTACCTGGGTTGGAAAGATAAACCAATCTGATGGGACAGTCTGTTGGGCGCATGTTGCATAGGCGCAAAGGGGTGCAACGTCTATTCCTATGGGCATAGCAATGGAACGACTGGCCGGACGTAAGCGGCCTCCAATTGTAAGGCAGGCGTGGAAACACGCCTGCTTTTTTTTGTTTGTTGCGTTTTACAAAGGTTGTGAAACAGCAGCAGCAAAGCGATGATGAAACGAGCCATCGGGTAAATGGCCGCCCCTATTGCGTTAGTATAGGTGTGACAACTGTATGCCACAGAAAAAGCATACGTGGGATTAAGCCAAATCCGTTAGTAGCTGCATCGCAACCAAAGCCGATCTAAGCTGTAAGTAACCCACACATTTTACAACGCTTGTACAAAATGAACGACCTAAAGCGTTATAAGCGTATTCAGGAATTGCTTGATGAAGGCAAAGATCCTGGATATACCATCCGTGAAAGTAACTCTGAAATTGTTTGGAGGATTTGGGATGAATCAGTACGAGCCTTTGATCCAAGCGTGGGAAAAGATGAAAACAGACTTCCCACTGACTATTCCCGATTTATTGATGGCTATCTTGGCAGTTAGTACTCTAATAGCAACAGGCCTGGGAGTTTTGTAATGAGCAATGACACGAGAGAGGCGCTGGCTGCGCGAGACACCAGCAAGCCAGCGCAGGTCAAGCCGCTGACGGATGAGCAGCAGAGCGCGCTTCGCATGGTGCTGTGGCACTACGCTGGCGATGATCGCGTGAAGTGCTTGTCCGATCTGCTCGGCATCAAGGCTGCTCCGTGACCCTCACCCCCACCCAACTGCGCGCACGCAAGGACTGAGCGATGTACTGCACCGATCCTGAAACGCTGACAGCCCGCAAGGTGCACCGCTGCATGAGTTGCGGAGAGCTAGTCAACCCCGGCGAGAAATACACCCGCTGGCGCTGCTATGACGATGGAGACGTTGGAACGGTGAAGATGCATCCTGAATGCTACGCGGCGCACTGCAAGAGCGCGGAAGGCTATGGCGGTGGGCCGTGGGAGTTCACGCCGTTCAGTCACCCGCGCGGCGAGGCTGTGGACGCATGACGCTAACTCCACAACAACTGCGCGCACTCACCGGCAAGGTGCGCAGATCCGCACCAGCAGCACCAGCGCCTCCTCGTGCGCAGGGTCTACTAAAAGACGAGGATTGCTAATGTATTACCGATATTGCAACACTTGTAAAAGAGGCTGTTTCCAATCTGGAAACCAATGTGTTCATTGTGGGAGCCACAACCTTTCTTAACAACTTCCCCCAGTGGCGTAATTGGTAGCCGCAGCGGGCTTAAGTCCCGCTATCGTAAGGTGTGTCGGTTCGAATCCGGCCTGGGGGACCATAGCACGATAGCTCAGCGGTAGAGCGGAGTCCATTATAAGGCTTGCGTCCCTGGTTCGAATCCAGGTCGTGCTACCACATTTATGTGCAACCATTTTACAAGGAATGTATAATGAGTTTTAAACCGGGACAATGGGTTGTTGTCGATACCAGTGTTTCTTACTGGCCAGCATATTCCAAAGAAAGAAAAGGGCCTTTTAAGATTTCTCATATTGACCAAGGAACAAAAGGAAAGTTTGCTATCTTAGAAGAAGCACCTAACAATGCTTATTTTAAAGAGCTAACTCTATATACTCCACAGATAGGAGACAAGGTTAAAGTCCTTAAACATATGAGTGGATATTCTCCTGATGGAGATTTACCCAATACTGTTGGTCAAGTAGGGACCATTCAATTTATGCATACTACGATGGCTGGAAGTAAACGTATTAGAATTGATGCGTGGTGGTACCTTGATGAAGAAGGTGTTTATGAACTGGTGGAACCAAAAGGGTCTATCAATGTTGCAGCCCAAGCACCTGACGCTGTGAAACCTCAACCAACCAAGCGAGTTTTAAATGCCTGAAACTCTTTTTAAACCAGCAGGAGTGTTCAAATTCTATTTTCAACACAATGGTCATGAAACGT
>CAZMXB010000622.1:0-2340 GCA_964569855.1 uncultured Rhodoferax sp. | reverse complement strand
CCCTGGTGGACGTGATGCTGGTGCTGCTCATCATCTTCATCATCACCGTGCCGGTCATGAAGAACGCCATCCATGTGGAACTGCCCAGCGCAACCGCGCAGCGGCAGAGCACCAAGCCCGAGACGATTTCGCTCAGCGTAGATGCCCAGGGCGCCTATTTCTGGAACCAGAACCCGGTCAGCGAACGGGAACTGGGCCGACTGCTGGACGTGGAAGCGGCCAAAGAGCCGCAGCCGGAGTTGCACATCCGTGGCGACAAGGCCGTGCGCTACGAGTTTGTGGTGCAGGCAATGGCGCAGGCGCGCCAGGCCGGTCTGCGCAAGATCGGGTTTGTCACAGAACCCCGGAAATAGCCCCAACGCTCCGCGTGCAGTTACACCGCCAGCGCCGTCACGGCCGCCTTGGCAATCTGGGCGTCCTCGCTGGACTTGACACCACTGACGCCCACTGCGCCAAGGCACTGGCCGTCCTTGAGGATGGGCACGCCGCCTTCGAGCATGCCTTCCAGATTGGGGGCACTCAAAAAGGAGGCACGTCCGCCGTTGATCATGTCTTCGTAGACCTTACTCTCGCGCCGTCCGAGCGCTGCGGTGCGCGCCTTGCCTGGGGCGATGTGGGCCGAGATCGGCGCTGCGCCGTCCAGACGCTGAAACCACAGCAGGTGACCGCCGTCGTCGACGATGGCAATACTGACCGCCCAGTTGTGTTTATGGGCTTCGGCTTCAGCAGCGGCGGCCATTGCCTTGATATCGGCAAATTCGAGAATGGATTTGGTCTTCATGGCACAAGTCTCCTTTTTATTGCTGGAAGTGCGAGCATAACGCCCTGGGAAACGACAGCCGGCCGCACGCAGCGGACAACAGCCTTACCAAAAAAAAGGCCAATGCACCGCGAACTTTCGGGTATCCATCTTGATAAACCCTAGAATCCACCCATCTGCGCTGTGCAGACACTGAAGGAGTTCTCACTATGACTGACTACACCAAGATTTTGACCCCGGACCAAGGCGGCTTGCTGGTCTCGGACGGGCAGCGCAACAAGGTTTTGCGCAACACCTACTGGTTATTGGCCCTTAGCCTGGTGCCCACCGTGCTGGGTGCGTGGATTGGTGTTGCAACTGGGATCACGATGGCCTTGACCGGCGGCATTGGGCTGATTGTTTTCCTGGGCGGGGCTTTTGGCTTCATTTATGCCATCGAGAAGACCAAGAATTCGGCAGCCGGTGTACCGGTGTTGCTGGCCTTTACGTTCTTCATGGGCCTGATGCTGTCGCGCATGATTGCCATGGTGCTGGGGTTCAAAAACGGCTCTGAACTAATCATGACCGCTTTTGGTGGCACCGCAGGTGTGTTTTTTGTGATGGCCAGCCTGTCGAGCGTCATCAAACGTGACCTGTCCGGCATGGGCAAATGGCTGTTTGTGGGTGCGCTGGCCATCATGGTCGGTGGCATCATCAATGTGTTTGTCGGCTCAACCGCCGGCATGATGGCGATCTCGGTGGCCGCGATTGGTGTCTTCAGCGCCTACATGCTGTATGACCTGAAGCGCATCATCGACGGCGGCGAAACCAACTACATCAGCGCCACACTGGCCTTGTATCTGGACGTCATCAATGTGTTCCAGAGCCTGTTGGCCTTGTTGGGCATCATGGGTGGTGAGCGCGACTGATGCCGGGCTAACCGCTTCGGAACTCAATAAAGGGCCCTTATGGCCCTTTTTTTCGACTGATTCCGCTTGGTGACAGGTCCCAGACTGTCTCAATTCACCCAGTCAAACACCGCAATGCTCTCCACATGGGCCGTATGCGGAAACATATTGACCACCCCCGCCGCTGAACAGCGGTAATTGCCCTGCTGCACCAGCACCCCGGCGTCACGCGCCAGCGTGGCGGGGTTGCAACTCACATACACAATGCGTTTGGGGGGCGTCCAGCGCTGCTCCGCCGCAGTGGCGATGCCCTCTGCCACACGCTGGCGCACACCCGCCAGAGCCTGTACCAGCGCAAAGGCACCTTCGCGCGGTGGATCGACCAGCCATTTGTCTGCAGCGCCGTCATTTACCAGCAACTCGGGTGTCATCTCAAACAAATTGCGCGCTACAAATCTCGTAGCTGCCAGCGCATGTTTCTCGAGGGCCACAGGCTGATTGAGCTTGTAGTTCTCGCGGGAACGGGCGACCAGCGACTCGGCACCCTCGACGCCCAGCACCTCGCGCGCCTGGGTGGCCAACGGCAGCGTGAAGTTCCCCAGGCCGCAGAACCAGTCGATGACCCGCTCGTCCTGCTGGACCTTCAGCAGGCCCAGTGCGCGGGATACCAGCACCCGGTTGATGTGCGGGTTG
>CAZMXB010000621.1:0-2340 GCA_964569855.1 uncultured Rhodoferax sp. | reverse complement strand
CGTCCCAGCTTTCCGAAAGCAGCGGCGGGACTTGCCAGCTTGAAGCGTCTGGCTGCGTTATGGGGTGCTCGTTGCCCTTGTACGGGTTAACGCTTTGCGCCAGGGCATTGCCGAACCTCATCGGGGCCGTAGCGATGCCGTATCCTAACTCCCCCCAGCTTTGCGCCTGTGGCTGCTGTGGGGCTTGCGCAATGATGTTGCCCCAATCGTCTAGACCGTTGCCCATCTCATCAATGCGCGTGACAGATGCGGCATCAATCGGGGCATAGGGATTGCGGGCTAAGCGGTTCAAAAAGTTTTCAGCCATGGCTCTCACATGCTATAAAGTAGATGCACGATAACAGGGCCGGCAGGGTAGCCAAGATGCGAAGCAACCCGGATTGCGCCAGCGAAGAAAACGAACGTTCCAAGCGCTAGATAGAGCGTCATCCGTGCCCCATGGCTTTTAGGGCGTTGGCTACCCACTCTGGCAAGGCCAGGCCTAGGAGGCCACACAGCCACAGGATCAGGCCCGGTATATACTGCGATAGGGCCGGGAGTCCGCCTGTGTTCGATAGATGGGGGTTCTCCTCTAGGTGGTCCTCTATCGCTCCAACGCGACGGCTCAGAACTTCCGGGTGCTTCGCCCATTCGGCCGGATACCGGGGGAACAGTTTGTGATTTGGCATTCATGGTGCCCTAGCTCCGAATTGAGCGATTAGGACGCGGAACAGGGTTAGGAAGTGGCTTTCTTTGCGCAATCGGGGACGTACACAATCCGGCGCTTCTTTAGAATACTGTCGCGCCACGAATGATAGGCCTCAATGTATTTTTGCGTTTGGCAGGTGTCTTCATGGCTGTACGGAATATCCGGCGCTGATGCGACGCGGGTATCAGTCTCTGCGGTAGCTGCTGCGCACCCCACCAGTGCCAGCGAGGGAAGCAGAATGAGCTTGTTTGCTAAGCGTGACATCGTTTCTAGCCTCACGTTGAGAGTTTTCGATAACGCGAGACACAACCTTTCTGTCATGATTTTTGACAGTTGCCCAAGCGGCAATCCAAGCGAAAAGCAGTATACCACCAATCGCAATTGCTTTCTTAGCGCCACGTGGCAGAAGTTCGAAAATCATGTTGAGCTTCTCTTTGGCCACAGCATAATAACGATAACCGAAATCGCGAGCAGACCCGCCAAGACTGGCTGCGCGAATGCGAACGCTTTCAAGGTCCATATCTGCTCTCCTGCTTGCTTCCACACGTTGGCGTTTGCGATGCTTTCAGTAACTTCCTTGGGAACGCTAGGGATAGGCACCGACGGAACGGCCTGTGCAATAGCCCCGCCAGCCGCCATCGCTGCGCCCACCTTGGCAGACACAGGCGCTTGCTTCTCATCCGCCTTTTTGAAGCTTTCCGGCTCTGTCGGCTGCGGCTCGGGCTTTACTTCGACGGGTGGCGCACCAAGTTCAATCGACGGGTCCAACTCCATCAGCGTTTTCAGCAACGGCATTGCGCCAGTTTGTCCACTGACTTCGCTAGCGTCCCACTGCCCGTCTTCCACATATTTGCCACGCGCGTAGTGTGTAGTCCCAGACCATAGGTAAGGCGTCAAAACAGCCTTGTGAAAGTTGCGATAGCCAAACCCATTATAGCGCTCCAGTTCGTAGGAAATCCGCTCAATGCTCCAATCCTTGATGCTGTGCAGCTTCTTGATCATCAGCGCATCGCACGCGCTATCTTCCCAGCGGAACGGCCCCTTGCCAGCAGGACGGCGCTTGGGAACGTGAACCGTGCACGTCGAGAGCGGATCGCCGTTGTGCAGATGTGTTCCCCACTTGCACCCGCTTTCCATTTGATGGATCAGGCCAACCACGAACCAAGGAACTCCGGTTAGTTCCGACACTGCGCTATAGCGGTCCTTGCCTTCAATGATCTTCTTAGCCGAGGCGTCAAGCGCACCCTTGAAAGACGAACGCACAACCATGCTTTCCCAGAGGCGCGTATACTCGTCCTTTAGGGCTTCGAACTTCATCACCCACCCCCGAGCGTCTTGATGGCTGCTTCCTCATTGGCTGCAACGCGCTGCGCTAGAAGATCATTACTCGCCTGCAAGGCTACAAGCTTTTTCTGAAGCGCCTCCAATTCGTCTTTCGACGCTACAGGCTCAACAGGTTCCGTCTCATCCCTTGGCAGGGATGCCCTATCAATCGCCGCGCGCCGGTCGGATTCAGCCTTTGCCGCTGCTGCTTCTGCCGCCTTGGCTTCGGCTTCCTGGCGGGCTGCTTCGGCCGCTTCCACACGTTCGCGTTCGGCCTGATAGATCGGGAGGACCCATGCGAAGTTGTTGGCGAAATCAGCCTCACCTAT
>CAZMXB010000620.1:0-2362 GCA_964569855.1 uncultured Rhodoferax sp. | reverse complement strand
CGCCCGGGAGGCGGTTTTTTCATGTATGTGCACCCAGAGGGATTCGAACCCCCAACAACGGTTCCGAAGACCGTTGTGATATCCATTTCACCACGAGGGCATTCAATACCTCAATCATACTACAACATCTTGGATAAAACCCCAAACTATTGTAAAATCACCAGATGAAAACAGAAGAAACCGCCATTCCTCAAGAAATCATAAGTGCCATAGAAACCTTGGAGAAAGGTGGTTTTCAAGCATATTTAGTGGGTGGTTGCGTAAGGGATATATTCTTAGGTAGAAAACCAAAAGATTGGGATATTACAACAAACGCCAAACCAGAAGATATTCAAGCTATTTTTCCAAAAACAGTATACGAAAATACTTTTGGCACCGTCGCTGTGGTGAATGAATTTACTACAGATGAAACTTTAAAAATAGTAGAAATAACACCTTATCGTACAGAATCTAACTATACAGACCGAAGACATCCGGACAAAATAAACTTCAGTGACAAACTAGAAGACGATATAAAGAGGCGAGACTTCACAGTCAATGCAATTGCTATTAATCTTTCAAATGGTGCGATAAAAGACATTATAGACCTTTATGGGGGCATATCAGACATACGTGACAAAGTAATAAAGACAGTAGGCGAGGCCAAAGACAGATTCAACGAAGATGCTTTACGAATGATGAGGGCTATTAGATTGGCCGTTGAACTAGGTTTCACGTGTAATCATGATACATTAATGGCTATACAGAGCCATAGTAATCTAATAAAGGATGTTTCAATAGAACGTATTCGTGATGAATTTACCAAAATAATCATGTCCGATAACCCTAAACTTGGTATAGAAATGCTAAGAGATTCAAAATTACTACAATTCATAATTCCAGAACTTGAATCGGGTATTGGTATAAAACAACCACAAGCGCACATGTACGATGTTTGGGAACACCTTCTCAGGACACTACAACACTCTGCTGACAAAAATTATGACCTAGAAATGAGACTTGCGGCTCTATTTCATGATATAGGTAAACCTAAAACCAAAGGTTTTTCACATGAAACTAATCAACCAACGTTTTACGGCCATGAAGTTGTTGGTTCACGTGAAACACGCAGAATACTGGATAGAATGAAGTTTTCACGTGGAACAATTGAAAAAGTTACCAAACTTGTACGCTGGCACATGTTTTTTGCTGATCCTGAACAAATAAGCCTTGCTGGCGTTAGAAGAATGGTAGTTAATGTTGGTCCAGACAATATCTGGAATCTTATGAACCTTAGAATGTGTGACAGAATAGGCACAGGAAGACCCAAAGAAGACCCTTATAGACTAAGAAAGTACAAAGCTATGATAGAAGAAGCCGTTAGAGCGCCTATTTCTGTTAAAATGCTTAAAATAGACGGTAAAAAGATAATGGAAGTTAATAAAATACAGCCGGGACCAAAGGTTGGAATGATTTTGAATGCTTTAATGGAGGAAGTTCTAGATAATCCAGATCTAAATACAGAAGATTATTTAGAAAAAAAATCAATTGAATTATTTTCAAAAACTGAAGCAGAATTAAAATCTTTATCTGACATAGGAAAACATAAAAAAGAAGAGATGGAAGAAAAAGAAATAGAAAAAATAAGAGATAGACACAATGTTAAATAGTAAATTAAGCTATATCTATAGCCATAATTTATTAAAGACAAATTAAATATGAGTTATCCACAGATATGTCCTTTACACTCTTTGCTAAAGGACATAAAATAGTACCAGACCAGTTCATCATCCGAGTAGATTGCGGAAGTATGTAAAGGAAAAATAAATAAAATTGTTTGATATAAAAATATTTTTATAAAAAACAAATTCATTTACATACTTCCGCAATCAGATGAGCAATGTTCTTTCAAAAAAGTAAGGTAGGCTTCACTCCTAGTTCTAGTTAGTTTGTACTAGTTTGGGCTCGAAGTTCATCTCGAAACAATTTCACTCAACCTTCCATTGCTAGGGAAGAATGACCGTGCATTCTGTCACAATTTTATTTAAGCCTCCCAACGGGAGAGCTACTATTCGATGACAATGCGCACAGTCACCCCAATTTGTTAAAGGAATGGTCTGGTTAGAGTATTAGATCCTGTCCCATTTTGGATCTAAATAGGGTTTTCGTACCCATTGTTCTTTGGTTCGATAGTGTGTTAGTTCGCTCGTTTCGAGAGAACTAAAAACCGCGTGTACCTGTTCTCTCTGAACTGCGTTTACGCGGTTTTCTTTTTGATCAAAATATAATCCTTATGCGAGACTTTATATTTTCTATTTTAGACTCAACTCAATAGGGCAGTGGTCGCTACCAAAAATGTCATCTCTGATGTCGGAGCTGACTA
>CAZMXB010000619.1:0-2383 GCA_964569855.1 uncultured Rhodoferax sp. | reverse complement strand
AAGCCCCAGGATGCAACTATTGTCGATAGCACTTTCAATGTCGGGGGCTGAACGAATGCTGTCTGGGGTTAGTCCCATCACATCGCTAACCGAATCCACGACGACTCCTACCACGCGACTGCGAAGATTAAGAATGATTACAACCGTAAAATTGTTGTAGTCAGCCTGCGCGCAATTGAACTTCAGACGCATATCCACAATGGGGACAATCGTGCCGCGAAGATTCACCACTCCCTTGATGAAATTCGGAGCGTTTGCTATCCGCGTCGGGGGTTCGTAGCCACGTATTTCCTGAACCTTTAGTATGTCGATCCCATACTCTTCTTGGTCGAGCCGGAAGGTTAGATACTCGCGTGCTCCTGCAGTCGCTGAATCTGCAGATTTCGCTACCACACTCATGGTGATTCCTTTCGTAGGGGCGCCGATAAACAGACGCCGCTTTGTTCTTCAATGACGGGCGCGACGGACAAGTCCGCCTGTGTCAAGAATCAGCGCCACAGTACCGTCACCCAGGATAGTGGCGCCAGACACATTGGGCACCTTGCGGTAATTGGTTTCCAGGTTTTTGACGACCACCTGGTGCTGTCCCAGCAATTCGTCGACCAACAAAGCGACCCGGCTCCCGTCGGCTTCCACCACGACCATGATGTTGCTCGACTTGTCGAGATCGAACCGTGGCACCTGGAAAATCTTTTCAAGCGCGATCACCGGCATGTACTCATCTCGCACCTTGACCAGTTGAGACCCTTGAGCCACTGTGCTCACATCACTCGAATTGACCTGGAAGGACTCGACTACAGAGGAGAGCGGCAAAATATAAACCTCTTCGCCCACACCGACAGACATTCCGTCCATGATGGCCAACGTCAGAGGCAGTCGCACGGAAACCCTCATCCCATAGCCCTCGGCCGAGTCGATTTCCACGGAGCCGTTCAGCGCAGCAATGTTGCGCTTGACCACATCCATGCCAACGCCCCGTCCGGATACGTCAGTGACTTCGTCCGCTGTAGAGAACCCAGGTGCAAAAATGAGTTGCCAAACCTCTGCATCGCTCATTTGATCGGAAACGTCCAAACCGCGCTCCAGCGCCTTGCTCAAGATCTTTTCGCGGGATAGACCCTTTCCGTCGTCACGCACCTCAATCACAATTGATCCGCCTTGATGAGAGGCAGACAGTGTGATCGTGCCGTGTTCCGATTTGCCTTTTGCAAGCCGCTCTGCAGGCATTTCGACGCCGTGGTCGCAGCTGTTGCGGACCAAATGCGTGAGCGGGTCAGTGATCTTCTCGACAAGTCCCTTGTCCAACTCAGTGGCCTCCCCAAGCGTGACTAATTCCACCTTTTTGCCCAGTTTGTTTGCAAGGTCACGCAACATGCGGGGAAAACGGCTGAAGACGATCGACATCGGACCTCACGGATTCCTGGAGATCCCGGGTATTGCGGTCGAGATCTGCCAGCCCTGCGAGCAACTGTTGATAGGCACCCGCGTCAAGCCCGCGGCTGTTTTGCGCGAGCATTGCCTGAGTGATGACAAGTTCGCCAACCAGATTGATCAACTGATCGACCTTCTTGACGTCCACACGGATCGTCGTCGACTCCATCTGTGTCTGCCCAACTCCTTTAGATTCGGCCGCTGGTTTTGCAACCACTGCCGTTTTGGATGTAGCAGAAGCTTGATTGACCGAAACCGCTGCAGGCATTTCCAGGTGAGGCGCACCGGGTGCACCATCGAAAAAACCGTAGGGGGTTCCATCTCCGCCCAATTCACCTCCCGACTCTGATGCTGGAGGCTCTGCAGCACTGGGGGTGGCTGCCCCAGTGTTGCGGATGCGCACCCTGTCCTTGGACACGTGAAACGCGAACAAGTCCAGCAAATCATCGTTGGTGGACGTCGTTTCGACAGAGAACAAGCGCGTGTCTGATGAGGTTGTGGGCACGTCCCGGACCGCACCTAGTCCGGGGATGTCACGGAACAACTCCTTGATAGCGTCAGCCTGCTCGGGACGGTCCAGGGGGCCAATCTCGATTTCGAGCTGCCTTACACCGCCCAGTGTCGCCCGCGCGTGCGCTGAATCTGGCGCTGCTTGTGCGGAGGGAGCGGGAGAAGGCGGAGGTGCAATCGGTGCAGTTGCCGCTGGCACGTAGCCAGCTGCAAGCTCGCTGATTCGCCGCACGAGAGCCGATGTAGAAACAGCCTCTCCTTGCCCGCCTGCCTGATGACGAGCTAAAAGACTTCTAGACGCGTCAGCCGATTCAAGCAACACGTCAACCATCTCAGGGATCGGCTGGAGTTCATGCCTGCGCAAACGGTCCAGTAGGGACTCCATCTGATGCGTGAGTTCGGCGACGTCAGCGAAGCCGAAAGTTGCCGCACCACCTTTGAT
>CAZMXB010000618.1:0-2385 GCA_964569855.1 uncultured Rhodoferax sp. | reverse complement strand
CGTCCACACCGGCATTGTTGGAAATGACCGTGAGGTCTTTGACACCGCTGTTCTTCAGCGCCTCGATCAGCGCCTCGGGGATGCCGCACAGGCCAAAACCGCCGACTGCCAGCAACTGGCCATCCATGACGACGCCCTCAAGCGCCGCAGTTGCGCTGGGATAAACCTTGTTCATTACACCCGTCTCCAGTTAAGAATCAATGGCGTACGATACTACTTAACAATGTACGTAGTTTTTCGTAAAGCCCAACCATTACCCTTTGGGGTCAAGTCACAACGCTGCAAGCGTGTTCTGACCCGCAATTCCCATGACCATTGACTACCGCCTGGCCTTTGACATGGCCCCCGTCGGCCTGGCCCTGTCCCGCAACCGCACCATCATGGACTGCAACCAGCGCCTGTGCGAGATGTTTGGCACCACCCACGACCGGCTGGTGGGTCAGTCTTTTCAGGTGTTGTACCCCAGTGCCGACGAGTTCGAGCGCACTGGCGAGCGCATTGCACCCCTATTGAACCGCAATGGTACCTATGCCGACGATCGCATCATGCGTCGGGTGGATGGGCGATTCAAGGGCGAGGCGTTCTGGTGCCACGTCACGGGTCGGGCACTCAACCGCGAAGCACCCCACGAAGCCGGCATCTGGGGCTTTGAGGACTTGAGCGCGCGCCGCCCGGTCAAGGCAGAACTCACGGCGCGCGAACGCGAGGTTGCCGCCTACCTGATGCAGGGCCTGACCTCCAAACAAATTGGCAAGACGCTGGCCATCAGCCACCGCACCGTGGAGATTTACCGGGCGCGCCTGATGCGCAAATACAAATCGTCCACGACGGGCGACCTGGTCCACAAGCTCATGGCCGGGTGAAATTCCCCCACCGCGCGAAGGGCTTATCTAAATCAAACGTTTGATTTAACTAAGCTAGAATCGCGCCCCATGCACACAAGCCCTTCAACGCCACCCACGCCCAAGACCCTGCGCAGCGATGGTGTCGAGGCACGCAACCGCTTGCTCGATTCCGCACTGGCCCTGTTTGCAGAGAAAGGGTTTGCCAAGACTTCCACGCGCGAGATTGCACAGGCCGCGCAAGTCAATATCGCCTCCATCAGCTACTATTTTGGTGACAAGGCCGGGCTGTACAAGGCAGTTTTCACCGACCCCCGCTGCAACCCAAGCGTGCCGCCCGACCAGATCGACGACGCCAGCCAGCCCCTGTTATGGGCGCTGGGCAACCTGATGCGCAGTTTTGTGGATCCGCTCAAGCAGGGCCGCGTGATCCAGCAATGCATGAAGCTGCACTTTCGCGAAATGCTGGAGCCCACCGGTATCTGGCAGGAGGAGGTGGAATGCAATATCCGACCCGCCCATCAAGCGTTGGCCAGCGCCCTGTGCCGGCATTTGGGGATCGCCCAGGCGGATAACGAACTCCACAGGCTGGTGCTGGCGATCAGTGGACTGGGCGTGATGCTCCACATCGGCGCCGACGTCATTACGGCCATGCGCCCCCAGTTGCTGGCATCACATGCCGCATTGGACAGGTACGCCGAGTGCTTGGTGGCCTACGCCATGGACCTGGTAAACGCGGAAGCGCAGCGCCGCGCCAAGCCAGCCACCCTTCAACCAACCAGCCCGGCGTGACGATCCACCCGCAGAACAGACACCACACCATGAAGACAACCCCGCACTTTTTCCGCACAATGGCGCCGCTGGTGGCTGCCTGGGCCTTGTCGGCTTGCTCCACGCTGATGCCACCCGCAGAGGTCGAGGCGCTGACGCCGGACCATTGGCAGGCACCGCTGCCACACCAGGGCAGCGTCGGTTCCCTTACCCAGTGGTGGCAGCAACAGGGCGATCCGCTGTTGGTGGAGCTGATTGCCGCGGCACAGGCGGTCAGCCCCTCTGTGTCGCAGGCCCTGGCCCGCGTCGAGGTCGCCAGGGCGCAGCAGGCAGCGGCACGGAGCGCACTGTTGCCCAACCTCGGCGCCCAGTACGCGGCCAGCCGCGGGGTCAGCCAGCCCGGCTTTCCGGTCACCAACACCCAGCAGTTGGGTCTGCAATCGCAATGGGAAATTGATCTGGTGGGCGCCAACCGGGCCGTGAGCCGCGGTGCCATCGCCAACGTCCAGGGCAGCCAGGCCCAGTGGCATGACGCCCGTGTTTCCGTCGCGGCCGAGGTGGCCACGCTGTATTACAGCCTCTCCACCTGCCAACAGCAACTGGCGCTGGCCCAGCGCGACGCTGCGTCGCGCCAGGAGACTGCGCGCCTGACCGATATCAACACCCGGGTGGGATTTTTGGCCCCATCTGTGGGCGCCATGGCGCGCGCCAGCGCGGCCGACGGCCACAGCCGCCTGACCCAGCAACGCGCGCTATCCGATCTGAACACCAA
>CAZMXB010000617.1:2063-2387 GCA_964569855.1 uncultured Rhodoferax sp. | reverse complement strand
CGTCATTGGCACGAGCATTACCTACATTGCGACCAATCGGAAAGTTGTTACTGGTGCAACCATACTTATCGATCACTGGGACGACTGGCTGTTGCCCATCCGGCCAGAGGCGGAAGACGACACCGTCTCCGAGTCGGTGCAGCTGCCCGTCGAAATAGAGGTGGCATGGTGCTCTGCAAACCCGGAGACTTGGCCGTGGTGATTGAAGCTACACACCGGCTTCTATGTCCTCAGCCCTTTGCCAAAGACTGGCTAATCATGGCGACCCCAATGCCAACGAGGTGGCTCTCCCGTCAACCAACAAACAATCACCAGCCCCACACT
>CAZMXB010000617.1:0-2053 GCA_964569855.1 uncultured Rhodoferax sp. | reverse complement strand
CCTCAGGACAGCGAAGTAGGCCAGAAATGCAATTCGCTCGGTGGCAGGTGGAAACAAAACGACTCCAGTGACAATCATCACACAATACCCCACCAACACCAGCCAACCTTGCCAAGTCAAAGGAAGTCCCCATCCCCATCCATAGGTCTTCGCGGGAAACCAGTAAGCACTTTTATCTCGCATAAATCAGATTTGGCGACTTGTCACCAAGGCAGTTCCTTGCCATCGTAGTTGAAGAAATGTCCGCTGTCTTTCATTGTCAACTGATCAAACAGGCGCTGCTGCCCAGCCACACTCTGCCCAACGCTTAATGGTGCACCTGATCCTCCCATGCGTGTTTTGACCCACCCCGGATGCATGGTGACCACGATTACCCCGCGTGACTTCAGATCATTGGAAACACCCTTGGCAACCATGTTGAGCGCCGCCTTGGAAACACGGTAGGCATAGTAGCCGCCAGAACTGTCACCAATAGAACCCATTAAGCTGGATTGGAACGCAATCAGCTTGCGGTCTGATCTAGCAACGTTGTCCGCCAAGGCCTCGACCAGCTTTAACGGTGCGAGAGAGTTGATGCGAACAAGCTGCATTACATCTTCTACGTCCACAGAGCCGAATGACTGCTTGCTGCCACCCATTGCACCTGCGTTCGCAAGAAGCAGATCGATTGGTGTGTCCACCAAATCTGCCTTCACCTTTCTAGGAGCATCTTGGTCGGCTGCGTCATAACTTAGAACTGTGATCATTCCGGGATTGGCTGATGCAAGAGCATTCAGATCACCATCTTCATTTGGAGAGCGCACCGCGGCAAACACACGGATGCCTCTGCTCACAAATGCGCGGGAGTGTTCAAGACCGATACCTCTGTTGGCCCCGGTGATGAGTACGTTCTTCATAGTTTGCAACCTTGACTTTGATACCTTCAGTGCCTCATCGGACCGGCATCAGCGTACCGCAGTTCCAGCATGATTGGAACCCGCCCTCTACCAGTTCACCACACATACAAAGCCAGCGCTGCTGTGGCAAATTCCGAAGGTCATGCAGAACCTCCTTTGCACTTACCTCTTGTTCATGGTTCTCAATCCACAGTTCCGGCAGGCATTGATCAGGTGGTAGCTCCCCCGCGGCACTCCCCAGATACTGACGCTGGACGCTTGCTTCAATGCCTTCACCACGAAGAACATCTGCCCACAGCGTGGCTATGGCTAGGTTCGGTGCTTTAGTGAGTCGCAGCATGTGTCCTGATTGTGATCCCAGTCATGCTATTCTGGTATCGGCATGTCGCCCAACCCCTAAGAATGTCATCAACATGAACAAAGTTCTTTCCATAGCCCTGAGCAGCCTGTTCGCTGCTGGCGTGATGTTTTCGCCGATTGCCAGTGCTGCGTCTGATTGCGCGGCCAAGGCCGTAAGCAAGGAAGGCAAACCACTTTCAGGCGCTGCCAAGACATCGTTCGTCAAGAAGTGCGAGGCAGACTCTGGCGGCGCCGCAGCATCGGCTTGCGCTGAAAAGGCCATTGACAAGACTGGTAAGGCCTTGGCTGGGGCTGCCAAGAGCTCATTTATGAAGAAGTGCGAGGCTGATGCCAAGGGCGGGAAATAATCTCAGCTGGGCAGACCTTCGCGTAGTCCAGTCCAATTCAGCCACCTGTTCCAGCTGAAACCTTGCCAGTCATTCGATCACAAACCGGGCCATTGTTCCGGTCGAATCCTTACCAGCAACCGCGAATTGGACTGCGGCCTTGAACGTCGCTTAAAGACGCACTGCTGTCATTGAAGTCGGCGAATTGCCTCCTCCAAAGCGGGCCCTCCCTGGGACTCGTTTGACCGTGACAGCCAACGCTTTTACTGAAGCCGTCAGGAGGCTTTGCTGAGGATTAGTGTCTTCTTGTCCTGATTCAACCCAGGTGGGTATGTCGTTGAGTTTTTGCCTCGTTTTTCATGTCGGCCAGTCCCTGCAGGATGCCACAGGTATCCACCGACCGCTCACTCTCGCAGCGTTGGCGCAGCATGGACAGTTGCTCTTTCAAATGGTTGAGTTCGCGGATGCGCT
>CAZMXB010000616.1:0-2387 GCA_964569855.1 uncultured Rhodoferax sp. | reverse complement strand
AGCTGGTCGTCAATTATTAAACTCTGTTTCTGACCCACAAAAAGCAATTACAGCACTAGAAAATGCGCCTAATCCCACTGTTGCAAGGTCTAAAGCTACAAGCGGTCAAGTTGTTGCTCAAGCTACAGGTGATACAGGCTTATTAAAAGCTGAAGATGTTTTGCGTCAACGGATTGGTGTTGCCGATGAGATTAACCAACGATATGCGGCCAATGCTGAGGCACGTAAGCAACAATTAATGCGTATGGTTCGCGACCCTGACTCTGCGCCAAACGTGGTTAAAATGGCGCGTGATGAGATTGCAAAGCTATCGCAAAAACAAGCGGCTATGTCTGCTGAGGCTATTCGTCGCCAACAGACTGCAATGTCTGACTTAGGTACAACAACAAGTGCCGATGATGCAGCTCAACGATTAGTGTCGGTTAGTGACCCTATAGTTGAAGCGAAAAGACTAGACATTAAAAACAAGTTTGATTCTGTTGACCCATTCGACGAAGTTAAAGCCTTGCGTATGCCTGCGGCTCAAGTTTCAAGAATAATTGACGACGTTTATGCAGGTGAAACAATAGCGGCTGATAGCAAAGTCCGTGAAGTCTTAAACTTGATGAATAAGTTTGCTGCTCAAAATAAAGCCGCTAAAGATATTCCAGAATTAAACGCTATCCGTCCTGAAGTGCCAAAAGTACCTACTTTCAATCGCACTGTTGTTAATCCACAACTAGACGATATGTTAACGGCTGTCGCTAAGTACGGCGGCATTAGTCGTGAAGAAGCATTGCGTATTGGCTTAGACCCTAAGATGTTAAATATGCGCGGTATGGGCGGCCTTGTGCCTTTCCCTGTGCGCGGCGGCACTACTTCGGATGAAATGATTACCAGATTACAGCAAGATGGATATCCTGTTGATTTGCTAGATGATGCTTTGCGCGGTTATAAAGTTTATGCGCCACAAGGCCATGAGTTAATGGCTGCTCGTGCCGATGCTGAACGTAATCTTGAAATGTTTAACGAACAGTTAAAACTTAATCCCGATATGCTTGGCTCGTCGATGACTTACAAGCAAATGCGCGTACTAGAAGAAAAGATAGGGCGTTTACAGCGTGCTGCTTATCAAAATCCTGAGCTTGCAAAAGATGCGGCGGTTTTGACTCAACTTAAGCACTTATTTCGTGGTGCTATGGATGATGGTGTCAAGAATGGTAATGTACCTAAAGACATTTACGACAACTATAAAATAGCAATGAAAGCTCATGCTGACTTTAAGCAACAACATGACCAAGGCGTGGCGGCTGATTTATTAAAAAATGGTATTGAGCGTCGAGGTGCTAACCTTGCCAATGTGCCTAAGAAGATGGTTTCAACTCGTGAAGGGTTGGAGTCATTTAAAAAGGCTATGGGCGGCGAAGATGAGGCGCGTAAAGCATTAAGCGATTACCTTGCTACTACCTTTAAAAATGAAGTGCTTATTCCTTCAACGGGTGGCACAAAATCAGGTTGGCAAGAAAAAGCAATCAAATGGCAAACAGCTAATAAACTGGCTCTAGATGAGTTCCCTAATTTACGCGCTGCTATTACTGACTCAATCAAGAAGTCTAAAACAGTTGATGATATGGCGGCACGTTTTAAAGCTGATACTGAAAATATGCTTAAAGGTGGTGGCCGTATCTTTGATAATCTAAAAGACCCTAGTGCGGTTATTGATACATTCATCGCATCTAAGTCTCGTTTAGCTGACAGTCAATTTATTGTTAAAATGGCGCAAGACTCGCCACAATTTAAGACTTCATTGCGTGGCGCACTTGCTGAAAAAGTAGCAGGATTGAATGACGCAAAAATGATTGAGTTCATTGAAAATAAAGCTAATCGTGAATTGATTAAGGGTATCTTTGGCGATACTGTACTTAAGAAGTTTGACCGCGTTCTTGTTGATGCTAAACGGGATAGACTAGGTTCTACTCTTGGCGGTGTTAGCGGTGCTCAAACCTATGGCCGTGGCGCGACTGATAAAATTATGAGTCAGTCAATATGGAAATTAGACGGGGCTGGCGCATCGCTTGGAGCGTTATTGGGTACGATGCTCGGCGGTGTTGGTACTATGGGCGGCGCGTTGGGTGGTGCTGCAACGGCTCATGCGGTTAAAGTTTTAAATATGAAGCAAAATGCGCTAACATCGAAGGCAATGCTTGACCCTAAATATGCGGCTGAATTGCTTAAGAAACAGATTGCACCGACACAATATAAACGTGGTGCTTTAGAGTCTCTTAAAAAGAATATAGCTCCGTCAACTATTCCAGCTCAGGACAAAAACTAATGAGACAATTTAGTTACCCAAACAGTCAATTCACCAACATTCTAGGCGGTGCGTCTATCGGTTGGAAGTTGAACGT
>CAZMXB010000615.1:0-2388 GCA_964569855.1 uncultured Rhodoferax sp. | reverse complement strand
GTAACTACTCAGGTACCCCCCGCCCAGAGATCAGCCTCCGGCTACTCGAAGCGCGGCTGAGGCGGTGAACCCTGGAAGGTCAGGGTGAGGGCATGGAAGAGATTTATGCCCTGTTTGTGGAGAGTTGCGAGATAGGAGCGGAGGGTGCAGAAGGTCTCAAGGCCGCCTGCGGTGCGGAAACCACCGGAGACCTTCTGTTTGACCTTTGGCATACGCACGGCCTGTTCACCGAGGTTGTTGGTGAAGGGGACCCCGGGATCGGTCATGAAGCGCCAGACATCGTCGGCGTAGCGGCGCAAGCGGTCGATGAGATTCAGCGCCTTGCTCTGCTTGGTTCGGCCGCGTTTACCCGAGGGTGGGGCGCGCGGGTTGGCGGTTTCTCCGGTGGTGAGAATCCGATCATAGGCCTCCCGATAGTGCACGATGCGCTCAGCCGGGAGTGGCGCGCCCGCTGCCGCCACCTCGTGGCAGGCGGCGACCAGCAAATCGATCAGGCACTTGGCCCAGGCTTGCCCCAGTTGCTCGAAGACGTAAGTCAGTTCGCGCAGGTGGTGGGCATTGCACAGGCCGTGCTGGCAGTCCAGCTCCCGGTAGGGCTTCCAGCCGTCGTGGATCAGGGTCCCGGCGAACGCGATCAGCAGCCCGAAGGCGTCGAATGCCTGCTTGCCGCGGTTCGGATGCGCGCCGAGCCACGTCAGCAGGGGCGTCACCAGAACGTGCATCCAGTGGAGTTTACCGGCCACGCGCATCCCGGTTTCGTCGGCGTGGGCAACCGGGGCGGCGGTGAGCGCTTCGCCCATCGCGGCCACAGTCGGCGCCAGCCGCACCTGCGCTTCGGCCTGGATCGCCAGCACCGTGGCGTCAGACATCGGCAGCCCGAACAGGTCACCCATCAGTTCGCCAGTACGCGCCAGTGGCAGCATGTGGTGGTGGGTCAGCTGCACGACGGCGGCTTTGCTGCGTGGGCCATACTGCACCGGCGCCGACACCCCCGCCGGAAACACCCCCCGATGGACCGCCCCACAGAGGCACCTCGCTTCGCGCACCTGATGCTCGGTGACCTCGCACTGCAAGGGGGGCAGGTCAAACACTTGGCGGGTCTCGACCACGACCGCTGTACCCAAGGGGCGCTGACAGACAGCGCAGACACGTGCGGGGTCATGGATTTCGATCCGATCCGGCTGCGCCACGCGCTTCAAGGTATGACCCGCGTGTCCCGGTTGTCCTCCCGTCGGCTTCTCGCCCCGGCTGCGCAACGATTTCGGCTTGGGTTTGTTCAGCCCGTCCGTCGACGGCGGCTTGCTGGAGTTACGGCTGTTTTTCGCCAGTCGACCTTGCAGTTCGGCCATTTTGGCGGTCAGATCGGCAACCTGCGCGGACAAGTCCGTCACCTGCGCGCGCAGCGGCCACAACTCCCCAATCAGGGCGTCTTTGTCCGCAATGCTCAGACAGTCAAGATCGGGTAGGCTCTCCATGCCGTTGATTATCTGCTTTCGCGCCGAGTGTTCAAGCGAAATATCCGAGACGATGCCGGGAGACCTGAGTAGTTACGGAAACGTGTTAATAAACAATGGGTTTGGCTGGCGCTGGACCGAGACACGCGCGAAGTTGTTGGCCTCTATATTGGTGACCGGAGTCAGCAATCAGCCCAGCATTTATGGGACTCTCTACCGAGCGAGTATCGTGAGAACGCTGTGAGCTACACCGATTTCTGGGAGGCTTATGCCGCCATTTTTCCCACAACCCGCCATATTCCCGTGGGCAAAGGGACGGGTAAAACCAATCACATTGAAAGATTTAATAATACGCTTCGGCAACGTGTTTCTCGACTGGTAAGGAAGGCACTATCTTTCTCGAAAAAGCTGGAAAACCATATTGGGGCTATTTGGTATTTTGTTCATCATTATAATGCCACCCGCCCAATTAATAAGAACAAAACTGTCAAGCTATTGTCGTCCTGTTGATCAGGGCACTACCCAAACGTAAAAATAATCCGAAAGGTCTGCATAGGGTACGTTGTCAAAGTAGGGGGGATCTGTTGAAACAACCTTGAGGCGGGATAACGTTTGCGAACATGCATCCATTTGTTTAACATAACCACTACCAAATGCCGGTAGTAATTTTAAGGCTTTAGATATCCAATCAATACCTGCCATCCAGTTGCCACTTGTCGATCCAAATGGAGGTGCTTCGGCAAAGTCCCAGCTCATTGGTAAAGCTTGCATAGAGAATGTGCCGCGAATAAATCCATCCGCAGGTGTTGTCAATGTGGACCAGTAGTTAACTGCGTAATCAACAGCAAATGTCAAAAAAATAGCCACCGCCTCCGCATACCCTCTTGCACCTAACCCCATTTCAATAAGTGGTATATTATCGTCTGACCATCCA
>CAZMXB010000614.1:0-2391 GCA_964569855.1 uncultured Rhodoferax sp. | reverse complement strand
TCGCTTTTGATCTGGCGGTCCACCGCAGTCAAGTAGAACCCTTGCTGTCCCAGGTGCTCGGGTTTGAACTTGCCGCCCCACGAAAGCAAAGCCAGCGCCCAGCTCGAGCAGCAATTCGGTGACATGCTTCACCAAGGCATGTTAGACCTCGCGCTCTTGCGCCTCGTCAGTCAGATCCAGAAAATCGGTCCTGGAGCCTGATTTAATGAATTTTTCACCCCAGACGCAAAAAAACGAAGTCCCCATTCACGCCACATTTCCGACAGAACCTCAAGCCTGTGCTTTTTGGGCAATTCAGGGCAGTTTCTCCAACACGTCGCGCACGGGCGCAAGTAGTGCGTTCCGCAATCCCTCATGCGTGTTGTCGCGGACATTGGCATAGAGGACCAGGACAAACGTTTTGGTGTTGTGCAGTCTGGCCAAACCAGCTTGGGAGGCAAACGCCTGATCCCACGCCGCAAGCGGATGCGGCACGCCAAGCGGGGCCAGCGATCGGCGCCACCAATCGGCGTCGATCAGGCCACGGCGGGCGGCAACCAGTATCGGCCGGGCCAAACGTTCACTTTCACCGTAAATGTAGAAGTGTCCCGCTGCGGGCACTACCTGCGACAGCGCAGCGTCCACCAGACTCTCCAGTTGCGCCTTGCCAATGGCCGGATTGAGGGCCAGTTGCATCAGCAGGTCGGCTCCATGGGCCACGCCGTGGCGCCACCCCTGCCCCTCAACGAAACCGCGGTAGTCGTGCACACCGCGCATGTACTGCGTAGCGGTGTTCACCAAGATATTGCGCCCGGAGTCGCCAAGAAAAGGAGTCACCCTGTCGGCACGTGCTATCTCCGCCAGAGTCAACACCGCAAATGGAGCCGCAAAACCGCCTTGGTCCGGCGCGTTGGCTTCAAGCTGGTTCAACAAGGCGCTGAAGATGCTGCGCTGCGCATCCACTGACAACTGCTTCTGCCGAAGCCAGAAGCTCAACGCCTCAAAGGCAATGCCATCACGCAGTTGGGGGTCGGGGTCCGCCAGGCAGGGTAACAGCGCCAAAGCCAGTTCTTCGCGCTGCTGCGGGTTGCTGACAGACCACTGCGCAACTTTCAGCTGCGTCAATGCGGCAGGCGTCCAGCCAACGGGCGGGCACGCGCCCTGCGACCATGCGGACGAGAAAGCCAACAGGCCGCCCGCCAAAACTGCAGTAATTCGCAGAGCATCAAGCATGATTGTTCAGTAAATACGGGTTGTAATGCCCACTATCGGGTGCGCAGATACTGCGCCGCAATGGGTCTGAGCGCAGCAGGCCGTATGCCCAGCACTTCCAGACCCGGCACCCTGCCCGTCGCCACGTTGTCCACTTTCATGGAATCCAGGTTGTCGCGGCTCATGAGCGTCGGGCCGGGCGCCATTTCCATCATCATGGCTTGCAAACGACCCATCCATTCGGGAAGGGCAATAACCGGCCGGCCCCGTCCCTGGTTGATGCCGCCGAGCTGTGCCGCCAGTTGCACCAGCTCTTTCAGCGTGAACACATCGGGTCCGCAGGCTTCAACGATGTGAACGCCTGAACCGGGTGGATGCCGCTCCACGCTGCGCACAACGGCCGACGCCACGTCGTCCACCCACACGGGTTGAAACCGCGCGTTGGCACCCGCCAAAGGCATGACCGGAAACACGGCCTGCAGTCGCGCAAAAAGGTTGAGAAATTTATCGTGCGCGCCAAAAATCACACTGGGCCGCAGAATCGTCAACTCCAAGCCCAATGCTTTGGCAGCCTGCAGCAGCACGGCTTCGCCACGCCCTTTGCTGCGCAGGTATTCGGAAGGGGCTGATTCGGGATGTTTATCGTTCACACCCAAGGCGCTCACATGCACCAGCTTTCCAATGGCCTGGGCCTGGCAGACACGCGCAAGTTTCTGCGGCAACACCACATGGGCCTTGTCAAATGCCGCCGTATCGCCGTGCAGGATGGCAATCAGGTTGACGATGGCAGCCTGGCCTGCGGCGGCTTGGCTCAACGCAGGCTCGTCGTGAACATCCATTTCCAGAACCGTCAAGCCGGGCAAATGCTGCAGGTGCTGAGCGTTGCCGCCGCGCCGCGTCGGCAATGTCACTTTCCAGCCCTGATGCGCCAGTTTTTCACAGACCTGCGTGCCGACAAAGCCGGTCCCACCCAATACCAAAATAGATTGCATGGCTGCAATGTACGCCCATCCGTCCGCGCCCGCCGGGCCGGCGGTTGTTCCCATGGAGCCACCACCAGTATTGCCGGGTCAGGTTGCTGCCGCCAGCACCCGGTTTAAGGCGCACCCAACGTGCGATCAATTGCACCCAGCCGTTTGATACCAGGCTCCGATATCACCCAGATCGACCACATTGTTCGATGACAGAGGCCCGAGGTAC
>CAZMXB010000613.1:0-2395 GCA_964569855.1 uncultured Rhodoferax sp. | reverse complement strand
CCCACCCTTCACCGGGCAACCTGTCTTAAAGAGTTTTTTACCGTCCGGTGCAATGGTTTGCAAGCTCATAACCATGCCATCGCGCATCACAGGGACAACCAGCAACTCACCATCAACACGCAAGCCTGTGCAGCCGCGCATATCTAGTTCTTTCCCTGTTAAATAAGGGTGTCCACCACGCAGCAATGGCAAGCCTGCAAAATAGGTGCGTATGTGCTTAATTTGGTCTGCTTGGTACGCTGCCGCACGGTGTTGTGCTGCCAATACAGCGGCATCGTTAATGCGCTTTGCCGCAGGGCTTACTTCGCCTTCGCGGTGCCATGTGTTGAAGTTTTGGTCTGTTGCCCAGTTTTTGAACCATGCAACGCTACCGTCCAGGCGCATTAGGTAAGCGCCATTGCGGTGTTTTGGCTTATCCGTAGTCTTGACGCGGTGCCATTTGCCATCAGCCACAACACGGTCCAGCACGAAGCCGCTGGCAGTCAGTACGGTGTAAAAATCAGTTGCCACGGGCATCCTCCCAAGGCAGAGGCCCGCTATTACCCATAAATGGGATTGGTGGTCTCGGCTGCGCAACGGTCTGTCTGGCACGCTCCTTCAGACTGTTGGCATAGGCAATGTTCATCGACTTGATTTTTCCGAGAACTTCTTTGCCGATAGGCTTTGCTTCGGTTGCCGAATACTCTTTGTTGGGCCATTGACCCGTCATTTGCTTAAAAAGTGCCAATGCCTTTTTTCGTGCGCGATCAGCTTCAAGGGGTTTGAGCTGGACGTAATAGCAAATCTGCGGCCACAGGTCTGATGGCGGCGCCGCACGGTGGTTGCCTGCGATTAACTCCGTCAGAGTTCCGGCAACGTGCTGCACTGTGTTTCGTATGGGGTACTCATGGCCGCAAGCAGGGCAATGTGGCAATGCCATATGCACATGGGCGCACGACGGACACACGGCCATTTCGCGCTCTTTCTCTACCGGCTTTTTCTTTCTCGCTTTTTTAGATTTTCCGTCATCCAACTCCACGGCACCAGTTTCAAAAAAGTCGTTCCACTCGTCCCAAAACCGCTTGCAATTTCCGCTATGGTCCAAAATCAAACACTCTGTTTTTCCGGGTGCCGTGCGCAGGCCACGGCCAAAAAACTGAATGTGTTCGGCCAATGATTTGCGCAGTGGGCGGGCCATGATGACAACGCCAATGTCAGGCACATCAAAGCCTTTGGATGCTGCTGTAACCGTAATCAAGCCACGGATATTGCTATCTGGCTTGCGGAATTCCTCAACTATGTCCGCCCTGTCGTTCGCCAAATCTTTGTAGGTGTAGGTAGAGCAAACAATGCCAGCGGCCATAAATTGGCGCTGTAGCTCCATGACGTGGTTCACATCCACTGCGCTGCAAATGAACTTTCGGCCTTCACCCAGCTTCAAATATTCGGCAACGCAATCACCAACAACCTCAAGGGCGCGTTTCTCAGTCTCAGCGCGATCCCATTCCCCATTTACCACCTTCACGCCCGTCATATCAGGCTCGCTAGCTGCAAAAATACGGTAATTGGAAAGGTGTTTAGACGCAATCAGATTGTTGGTGGTCGTAACATTGACCACCGCGTCATAGTATTTGCCAAGCCCTTTAGAAAATGGCGTTGCCGTCAGTCCAAAAGTTACGGTATCGCGTGATGCAATGCGCTTTTTCACCGTCTCTGTCAACGTGTGCGCTTCGTCTACAAATATCACATTCGCGTCGGGCCACTTGCGTCGGGCCAATGTTTGTTGACTGCAAATCTGCACCTTTTTCCACGGGTGATACATGGGGTGATCGGCTTGAATGACACCGTGGTCAATCTCCGCATCAAAGAAGGTTCGGGATGTTTGCTGTATCAGGCTAAGGCGATCCACCACAAAGGCGACACGGCTTTGTTTAATCCGCGCAATGTCAGTCATGTGCGTAGCGATCATCGTTTTTCCAGAGCCTGTAGGACTCACGATCAAGATGTTTTTGAAGCCCTGGCGAACCAATTCACGGGCTTGTTTGACCGTCTCTTTTTGATAGTCCCACAGCTTTGCATCCCAATCGATCATGCTGCCAACCTCCGGTCTGCAACCAGTTCGGTAACGGCTGCAATAATTTCCTTATGCCCTTCAACACCCAATAGCTTGCGCAACTTGTGAATAACAGTGGCGTGGTACTTTTCACCATCGGCTGACGTTTTTACCTGCATCATCAATTGATTGATGCGGCCCTCAAGACCTGAAATTCGCGTGAGTAGCTTGTCAATTTCGGCGGCCTTGTTGTCGCTGGACATTAGCTCGACCCGCTCTAGTAGCTGCTTGTTTTCCGCTTGGGTTTCCTGCATTTCCTCAATCAAGTCAGCATCTGTCAGAGCTAAGTCGTCTAGCTTTTGT
>CAZMXB010000612.1:0-2399 GCA_964569855.1 uncultured Rhodoferax sp. | reverse complement strand
TGTCAGCCTCCGGGATCTACGCGGTGCTCAAGCGGTTCTTTCGCCAGGCGGCCAAGTCGGCAGCACAAGCGGGGTTGGATGAACAACGGTTCGAAAAGGCCAGTACCCACTGGATGCGGCACACCTTTGTGCGTCAGGCGTTGGTCGATGGGGTGCCGATTGAGGTGGCCAGTGAGTTGGCAGGGCATGCCAGTATCGATACGACTTCGATCTATTCGACGCAGGAACTGGCGAGGAAGATCAAGGCAGTGCGCGGGATGAAACGCAGAGTCGCTGCATAACGCCAGACGAGAGAAGGAAATCGTTAGGAGGTATTTGGGCCTGATGTAACGCCCAAAAGCCAGTGGACAGCGCCATGAAGCTCTCCCCGGTGTTGACGACAGTGACACGGTGCCACGAATAGGGCAGTGCGAATTGGCATAGCCTGTGAGAAAACAGAGCACCTTCAATCTCCACTTTCATGTCGTTCGCCTACCCGCGGCTCAGGCAAAACCAAATTGGAATTGCTTTAGTTCTACGTGCTATCGTGGCAGGTCCTATAACTTTGATATGGATGAGTTTCACTATGTCTGATGCGAGAATGAAATTGCCAAAGACAGGATTCTGTCCGTCAAGTCTGCTGTCGCGGACGGTGTTGGTCGCCATGCTAATCGTGGCACCCGTGGCAGCTCACGCGGGAGGCTGGGGCGCAATTTCGGCTGACGACGAGTCGGGCGAGCGAGACCCCTATTACGGTATTGGCGGCGGAGATTCCAAGGCTGAAGCCACGAAGAATTCTCAAAAATTTTGCAGGGAGGCAGGTGGAAAGCAATGTGAAGTGATGGTTACGTACCAGCAATGCGGTGCTTACGCCGTTTCCAAGAAATTCTCTGGGACTGGGATTGGAGCGACGAAAAAAGCCGCCGAAAGAAAGGCGCTGGAGCAGTGCAGCAACGACAACTGCAACGTTGTCGTCTCCGATTGCAACGAATGACCAAGGCAAAAGGATTTGCCAAAGCAGGCGCTTGTTCCGGTCTCGCAATCAAGGTGCCATTCTTCGCGCGGAGAGATTCCTGAAAGTAGGCGCATGATTCTGGAAAGCAGGGGGCGGTTTCAAGACCCAAGCGCAGCACTTGGTCAATCAATTGGTTGGGTGAGCATGGGGCTAGTTCCAGCATGGCCGCGAAGACGGCCAGCGGGGTATTGAATTCATGTGTTGCCCGAGGGCGATTGGCACTGCCCTTTTGCCGGAATGGTGATGATTGCGCGTATCGCTTATCAAGCTTATCGGACACCAGCTCTCGTTCCATGACCACCAGAACCCAAATCAAACGCCTGCGTCTGGAATCGTCGCAGGCGCTTTTCTTTGTGCGGGTTGACCTTGCACCCACCCCCTTGGACATTTCGCAGACAAGTTGTTCAAGAAAGTTTTGAACTATGCACGGCCTACTCTACCGATGGCTTGGTGAACATTGATGTCAAACGCCGTAAAGTTGATACGTTTGTGACGTAAAGTTGTAATCTTAGTCTGTGGCGACCCTGCGTCGAATCGCGAGTGACATGGGTCGGACGGCCTCGCCGTACAGGAGGTAGTGGCCCCTGGTACTCATGAACTCAGTGACTTCTGCCCACATACACAGGGAACTCGCCAGGTCCTCGGCCAGCCACCACGCGACCTGTTCGTGCCAAGTCTTGATTGAGGTGTGACGCTTGCGAACCGGTAGATTGGTCAGCCAACTGGTCAAGCCGAGCGCCGGCGCCGCGAAACCGGTGGGCGGTGCCAATGCCTGCGAGGGCCCGAGCCAACTCACAGCCCAGCCCACCGCCGTTGCTGTATCTCGGCGCATGGAGTTGGTCGGCGCGAGAAGTCCATCAAGCAAGAGGCGGTGCTGCCGTTCTCGCGCGAATTCGCGTACATGGGTTTCGAAGAGCTGATCGTGAGCAGCAAGCACCATGTGTTCGTAGCGGATGAAGTCGCCCGCAAAATGCGGCCAATGGTCACGGTCGAACCTGATGCACGGAGATGCGGAAGGGTCGCCATTGGTGGACCATGCCGGTGACGCTTGACCTCTGACGTCCACGCACTGCGTTGTTCCCGATGCAGGCATGGGTGGCGGCGAATCAAACAGGCGGTTCATCATTGTCAGAACATGAGGGCGTACCGCTGCTGTTGCGTGTTCAGGCTGTCTGATGGCGATGAACTGACCGGTGCTACGGTCACGGCCAAGTTGGTACTCAACGGCGACTATTTGTCGCACGTACTCGGACCAGCATTGCATCCGTTGGGCGGTTAAAGAGTCCAGTGGAAAACATTGGCCCCGTGCACACGTCAGGGATGGCACCCAGTCGCGTTCGCATACGGTGCAACACAACGGACTCAAAGCAAGACTGGCGCCGAGTTCGTAGGGGATGGGCGACGA
>CAZMXB010000611.1:0-2400 GCA_964569855.1 uncultured Rhodoferax sp. | reverse complement strand
CGCTGGCCAAGCAGTTCCAAGCCTCGCTAGATGCTGCGATGCAGGGCGCGAACGTGGTCGCCTCGCCGATGGATGAACTGCGGGCACGCCGAGCCGCGAAGCATGGATAGCCTGACCGCTGTCGCCCCGTCGTGGTCGTCGCTACTGGACTTCCACGCAACGTGCGGGCCCGAGGTTGGCGACATTGCACGGTTGGCCGGGTTCGACCCGGACCCGGAACAGCAGCTGGTGCTGGATCAACTGTTCGCGTTCGACCGCCACGGCGCCTCGGTCGCATTCGAGGTCGGTGTGGTCGC
The DNA here is from genome assembly GCA_964569855.1 of uncultured Rhodoferax sp. Classification (GTDB taxonomy): domain Bacteria; phylum Pseudomonadota; class Gammaproteobacteria; order Burkholderiales; family Burkholderiaceae_C; genus Allorhodoferax. The sequence goes on along the minus strand of CAZMXB010000611.1, from coordinate 2,104 downwards.
GCCGCGGCAGAACCTCAAGACGGCTGTATGCAAGATGGCGGCGCTGGGCTGGCTGTTCCTGACCGAGCAGCGGTTGGTGGTCTGGTCGGCGCATGAGTTCCGCACCGCGCAAGAGGCGTTCCGCGACATGACCGAGCTCATCGAGTCCTCGCCGGACCTCGACCGCGAAGTGAAGGCGATCTATCGGGGCAACGGCGATGAGGCGATCGAGCTGCTCAACGGCGGTCGGCTGATCTTCAAGGCCAGGACGAAGGGCGGCGGTCGCGGTCTGACCGGCGACAAAGTCGTGCTGGATGAGGCGTTCGCGTTGCGCCCCGTCCATATGGGTTCACTGCTGCCGACTCTGGCGGCACGCCCTGACCCGCAGGTGCTCTACGGCTCGTCCGCCGGGATGGTCGACTCGGACGTGCTGCGCGGTCTGCGTGACCGTGGGCGTAAGGGCGACGACCGGCGGCTGGCCTACTTCGAGTGGGGCGACGACGAGCCCGGCACCTGCCAAGTCGACGGCTGCTCGCACTCGCTGGGCACGCCCGGCTGCGCGCTGGACGACCGGGATCGGTGGCGCCGCGCCAACCCGGCTTTCGGTCGGCGCATCACTGAGGATTCGCTGGTGGCGTTCCGTCAAGCGTTGCCGCCGGAAGAGTTTGCGCGCGAGTTTCTGGGCTGGTGGGATGAGCCCGCCAGCGCCGACACGGACCTGTCTGCGGAGCAGTGGCTGGCGATCGAGTCGGACGCTGCCCCCTCCGGCGAGCTCAGTCTGGCTGTCGACGTCGGCCCTAATCAGGTCTGGTCGTCGATCGTTGCGTGCGGCGGCGGCGTGATTGAGGTTATCGAGCGACGCCGCGGTGCGACCTGGCTGACCGAGCGGATGGTGGAACTGGCCGCGCGGCATCCGGTAGCCGAGTTCGGGCTGGACCCTGCCGGGCCGGTAGGAGCGCTCCTGCCGGAGTTTGAGCGCGAAGGGTTACCGATACATCTGCTCGACGGTAAGGACGCTGTACGGGCTTGTGGTGCCCTTGCTGCGGGCATCACAGACAAGACGTTCAGTCACCGCGGCGAACCTGAACTGCTCGCCGCTGTCGGTGGCGCCTCACGTCGGGCTGTGGGCGACGGCTGGAAGTGGTCGCGCAAAGACTCGACCGTGGACATTTCCCCGCTGGTCGCCGCCACCTACGCGCATTGGCTGTGGCTGTCCCGCGAAGGGGCACCGATCAGCCCCGAAATCTACTTCGTCTAGGAGGACGTGTGCTGCAACTGATCCTCCTCGTGCTCGGGGCGCTCGCTGTCGCGGTCGGGGTGGCGTGGATCTTCCCGCCCGCCGGGCTGATCGTCGCCGGGCTCGGACTGTGCGCCTATTCGCTGTTCTGGGACTGGAGGTAGCCGGTGAGACTCATCGACCGGTTCTCCACCCGGGCGCTACCTGAACCTGGCGAAGCCCCGTGGGGCATGGTGCTGGGTCAGACGTATCTGGCCGGCGACGCCGAGCAGCTGCTGCCCACGTTCATCAGTTACGCCACCGAGGGCTACACGTCTAACGGGGTCGTCTTCTCCGTCATCCTGGCCCGGCTGACGCTGTTCTCTGAGGCCGAGTTCAAGTTCCGCGACCTGACCACGAAGCGGCTGTTCGGCACTGAGGATCTGGAGATTCTGGAGCACCCGTGGCCCGGCGGCACCACCGGTGAGCTGCTGGCGCGGATGGAGCAGGACGTCTCGCTGGCCGGTAACGCGTTCATCGCCCGCAAGGGTGACCGGCTCTACCGTCTGCGCCCCGACTGGGTGGACATCATCCGCACCCGCAAGGTCGGATGGTTGGGGTCGGATTCCACCGAGGTCGCCGGATATCTGCACTATCCCGAAGGTCGCACGGTTGACCGCACAGAGTTCTTGGCCCCGGAGACGGTCGCGCATTGGTCGCCGATCCCGGACCCGCTGGCCGAGTTCAGGGGCATGTCGTGGCTGTCCCCGGTGATCCGCGAGATCAACGCCGACGCCTCGATGACCGCCTATCAGCGGGAGTTCTTCAACAACGGGGCCACGCCCAACTCGCTGATCAAGTACCCGCAGAAGCTCGCACCCGGCGCAGTCGAACAGATCACCGAACGCT
>CAZMXB010000610.1:324-2406 GCA_964569855.1 uncultured Rhodoferax sp. | reverse complement strand
GACGGTGACCGAGAACACGCGTTGCGTTTCACAAATTCACCTGCCTCGCCAAGAGTTGTTGGCTTTCCCTGCGAAAATGATGACATGTTTACAGGAAGCGTAACTGGAATTGGTCACATCGTAGCAGCCAATCCGCTGGGCGCCAGTTCTGCCTGCGACATGCCTTTAATCATCGCGCGCTACCTGCGCTACGTCTCGGTCGTCGGTTTGACCGACAGCAGTGCATACGACGGTTTCCGCACGACTGTCACCACAATGAATAAAGCTTCAGATCAGTACAACAGTGGCGTACGCGCCCAATCGCCGAACAAAACCGCTGGCTTGGATGGTGGTGATGCCGTCAAAGTCGAGAAGGCAATGCCGGCGAATGACGGGGAACATGGACACCACCAGGGTTCGGATCCCGTTGGTGGTATTGGAACCATTTCCCATTTTGATCGCGCGGGAAAGTGCCGGGGATGGCATGTTGTGGCGTCCATGCCGTTGGCAAAATATCTGACTTGCAAATGCTCTATCAGCATTGCCGGGATTAGTGTTTCAGCCCACCGAATTGCTGGCATGCAGGAGGGCGGCAAGTCCCGTGTCAACTTGAATTCCTGCACAGTAGAGAATACTGCCCTAGTCAGACTGAAGTTCAACTCCCGGTTAGATCAAAAAATGGCTCCTATCGCGCGCTTCCTGGTTCAGATACCGCGCCACAACCCCATTGCGTCAATTTGACATATTTTTTCGATATACCCGACATACAAATCCCCAAGGACAACAATGAAACGCGTTGATGACTTCCGCCTGAAATTAGGAAACAAAGAATTGGTGCCGCTGATGATTGGCGGAATGGGCGTTGACATTTCCACTGCCGAACTGGCCCTGGAAGCGGCCCGCCTGGGTGGCGTTGGCCACATTTCCGATGCCATGGTGCAAGACGTGTCCGACCGGCGCTTTGATACGGACTTCGTCAAGGAAAAAACCAAGTTCTACAAGCACAACATCAACAACTCAGACAAGAGTACGGTGCAGTTCGACATGGGTCGCCTGGCAGAGGCGACCAAGCTGCATGTGGGCCGGACCATGGAAGCCAAGCGTGGCGACGGCCTGATTTTTGTGAACTGCATGGAAAAGCTGACCATGAACTCGCCACGCGACACCCTGCAGGTGCGCTTGAATTCTGCGCTGGATGCGGGCATTGACGGCATCACGCTGAGTGCCGGCCTGCACCTGGGCTCCTTCTCCCTGATGGCTGACCACCCGCGTTTTCGGGTTGCCAAGCTGGGCATTATCGTGTCATCGGTGCGCGCGCTGCAACTGTTCCTGCGCAAAACTGCGCGCCTGAACCGTCTGCCTGATTTTGTGGTCATTGAAGGCCCGCTGGCCGGCGGCCACCTGGGTTTTGGCATGGACTGGGCCCAATACGACCTGGCCACCATAGTGACCGAGATTGCCCAATATTTGAAGACCGAGCAACTCGATATCCCGCTGATCGCCGCTGGCGGCATATTTACCGGCAGTGACGCCACCCATTTTCTGGAAAGCGGCGCGGCCGGCATACAGGTGGCGACCCGTTTCACCGTATCCAACGAATGTGGTTTGCCTGACAAGGTCAAACAGGAATACTTCAAGGCTAGCGAAGAGGATATTGTTGTCAACACCCTGTCCCCCACCGGCTATCCGATGCGCATGCTGCGCAACACACCCGCCATCGGCGCGGGCATTCGACCCAATTGCGAGGCGTATGGCTATTTGCTGGACGGCAACGGCAGCTGCGCCTACATTAATGCCTATAACGCGCAAATCGTCATCCACCCCGATGGCAAGAATATTTCGGTGCCTGACAAGACCTGCCTGTGCACCCACATGCGCAACTACAACTGTTGGACCTGCGGCAGCACTACCAGTCGCCTGAAAGACACCACACGCAAGTTGGCGGACGGCACCTACCAGACCCTGAGCGCCGAACACATCTTCAAGGACTACCAGTTCAGTGTGGACAACCAGATCCTGCTGCCCGCGTGAGACCCAACACCATGACTTCACCTACTCCCGTGCCTATTTCCCCGGTTGAGGACATCGTTGCCGACATGCGCG
>CAZMXB010000610.1:0-314 GCA_964569855.1 uncultured Rhodoferax sp. | reverse complement strand
AGACCGCGAAAATGAAGGCGATCTGGTTCTGGCGGCTGACCACGTGACGGCAGATGGCATTAACTTCATGGCCCGCTATGGTCGCGGTCTGATCTGCCTGACCCTGACGCGTGAGCGCTGCGAGCGCCTGCAACTGCCACCCATGACCGCGCGCAACGGTGACAAGAAAGGCACAGCCTTCACAGTCTCTATCGAGGCCGCCGAGGGCGTCACGACCGGCATCTCCGCCGCCGACCGCGCGCGAACCGTGCAGGCGGCCGTAGCGCTAAATGCTGTGCCCCAAGACCTGGTTCAACCAGGCCACATCTTTCCGT
>CAZMXB010000609.1:0-2412 GCA_964569855.1 uncultured Rhodoferax sp. | reverse complement strand
AGACCCCCAATGCGGTGTTTGTGCACGGCTTTTTGACGATCAACAGCGGCGAGAAGATGAGCAAGAGCCGCGGCACCGGCCTGAACCCGCTCAAGTACCTCGGCCTGGGCATGAACCCCGAGTGGCTGCGTTACTACCTGGCTACCAAGCTGACGCCGCGCAACGAAGACATCGAGTTCAGCCCCGAAGACTTCATGGCCCGCGTCAACAGCGACCTGATCGGCAAATACGTCAACATCGCCTCCCGCGCGGCCGGTTTCATCAGCAAGCGTTTTGGTGGCAAGCTGGGTGCCGTGTCGCCCGATGGTGCGGGTCTGTTGGACACGCTGCGCGAAGGCCAGGACACGATTGCCGCTCTCTACGAATCGCGCGAGTTCGCCAAGGCGCTGCGCGAGGTCATGCTGCTGGCCGACAAGGTCAACGCCTATGTGGACGCCAACAAGCCGTGGGAGCTGGCCAAGAAGGAGGGCATGGAAGCCCGATTGCACGACGTTTGCACTGTCTGCATTGAGGCCTTCCGCCTGCTGACCATTTACCTGAAGCCCGTGCTGCCAGCCTTGGCCGCCAATGTGGAGACCTTCCTGAACAGCGGCCCCTTGTCGTTTGGTAAACCGAATGGCGGGCTACCTGCCGGGCACGCCATCGGCGAGTACCAGCACCTGATGCAACGCGTCGATGTCAAACAACTCGATGCATTATTTGAGGCTCCAGCCCTCGCCGTTGCTGCACAGTCCGCTACTGAATCTGTAGCGTCCGCGCATCCTGGCGGTGAAGCCCTGGCCACTACCATCAGCATCGACGACTTTGCCAAGGTCGATCTACGCATTGCCGCCATCGTCAATTGCGAGGCGGTAGAAGGCTCTACCAAGCTGCTGCGCCTGACGCTGGATGCGGGTGAGACGGACGACGCCGGCCAGCCCCGGACACGCAATGTGTTCAGCGGCATCGCCAGCGCCTACCAGCCCGCTGACCTGGTCGGCAAGCTCACCGTGCTGGTGGCGAACCTGGCGCCGCGCAAGATGAAGTTTGGCGTCTCGGAAGGCATGGTGCTGGCCGCCAGCCATGGCGATGAAAAGGCCAACCCCGGCATCTACATCCTCAACCCCTGGACCGGCGCACAACCCGGCATGCGTATCCACTAAAGACCGCCGTGAGCCACCGCATCCACTGGTGGACCGACACCCACCGCAGCGCCCAGACCAATTTGCGGTTGGGATGCACGTTGTGTGGCATTGCGGGTGCAACCAATGCGGGGGGCTTCCTGGCGGTGGGGCAGTACACCTCGCATATGTCAGGCATCCTTTCTTCCGTGGCTGACAATTTGATCCTGGGGCAAATCCAGTTGGCGACCGCCGGCTTCGCGCTGGTGATGGCCTTTGTTGGCGGGTCGATGACAACGGCCTGGATGGTCAACTGGGCGCAACGCCGCCAGATGCGCAGCGCGTATGCGCGACCCCTGCTGGTGGAGGCCGCGCTGCTGCTCATTTTTGGTATCTTTGGCACCGCCATCAGCCATTTTGCCGGGCTGTTTGTTCCTATGACCGTGGTGCTACTGTGCTACATCATGGGATTGCAGAATGCCGTGATTACCAAAGTGTCGCATGCGGAAATTCGGACCACCCACGTCACGGGTTTGCTGACCGATATCGGTATTGAGTTGGGCAAAATGTTTTACTTCAACCGCCTGGCTATCAGCCAAAAAGTGGTCGCCAACCGTATCAAATTGCGCATCCATGCCCTGCTGGTCGGCAGCTTCTTTGGCGGCGCCTTGATTGGAGCCTATGGTTTCAAGACCTTTGGTTATGTGGCAACCATTCCGTTGGCCATCGTGCTGATTGTCTTGACGCTGGGACCCTTGATTGATGACGTGCGCAACGGGAAATTTGCCTCGGGGCCACCTGTTGCACGGTGATCTGACAGCCATTGCAGCGCCAGGGCCCAGACCGACCGTAAGTCAGTTCAGCAAATCCGTGGGAATGTTGCCGCCATTGGCCGCCCGCTTTCGGTGTGTGCCGCGGCCAGGACAGTCAGTTTTGCAAGCACATCCACCTCGCTGATGGCTACCGGTGCGGCCACAGTGGGCGCAGCGGGCTCCCAGGTGAGCATGCATTTCGCGCTTACACTGATTCAATTTGAAAGCCACACCAATGTCCCAAGCCATTCACGCGACTCTGATTCCCGGAGACGGAATCGGCCCTGAAATCGTCGATGCCACGCTGGCTGCGCTGGATGCGCTGGGGGCACCCTTTGTATGGGACCGCCAGATCGCAGGCCTCGGTGGCATGCAAGCTGCCGGCGACCCATTGCCGCAGGCCACGTTGGACAGCATTCGTCGCACCCGCTTAGCCTTGAAGGGCCCTTTGGAAACACCGTCGGGCGGGGGTTATCGGTCTTCGAATGTGCGCCTGCGTG
>CAZMXB010000608.1:0-2417 GCA_964569855.1 uncultured Rhodoferax sp. | reverse complement strand
TGGCTTCCACCTGGATGTCGGGGATCATCTCGGCAATGCCGTCCATCACATCGGCTCGGGTCAGCACGGTGCGGCCTTCGCTCATCAACTGGGCCACGGTTTTGCCGTCTCGTGCCCCCTCCATCACGGCGGCGCTGATCAGGGCCATGGCTTCGGGGTAGTTGAGCTTGAGCCCGCGTGCCTTGCGCCGTTCGGCCAGCAGGGCGGCGGTGAAGAGCAGCAGTTTGTCTTTTTCGCGGGGGGTGAGTTCCATGGCGCGCTCGGGTGGTTGGCAGAGGTCTGGGCATTATTAGGCAATATCCGTGCCCTGAAAAACTGCCGAGTACGCCAAATGCCGGATTCGTCTGGTGGGCGCCCGCAGCGGGCATCGGGTGGCCGTTCTGCTCCGTGTCCCCCGCCCGCTTTGCGGGCCCCTCCTTGACCTGCGCAGAACGGCCACCCAATGCCCACTGCTCGAACCATGCTTGCAATGGGTGATCGCTGTGGACTTTTGCACCTTGTCCGCGTACACCAAGTCACGCTGTATCAGTCGGGCAGTGGGTTTTGCACAGGTAAGGGAGGAGCCCGAAGGGCGGGGGAACACGGAGCAAAACCCGCTACCCGACTGATACAACAGCGACAGTGGCATGGAATCTGCACCATGCCAGCGTGCAGCCTGTAGCCGATCTTCCCCCACCCCCCGCCGCCGCCTTGCAGCGGGTGGTCAAGATCCGCCGCGACTACAACAACTGGGTCGCCAGCGAAACCATGGAAGACTACGCGCTGCGCTTCACACCGCAGCGTTTTCGCAAGTGGTCCGAATGGCGGGTGGCCAATACCGCGTTTGGTGCGGCTTCGTTTCTGGTGCTGGAAGCGGTAGGTGCCACGCTTCTGGTGCAGTACGGTTTCGTGAACGCGTTCTGGGCGATTCTGGTGACCGGACTAGTGATCTTTTTGGCCGGCCTGCCCATCAGCATTTACGCCTCACGTTATGGCCTGGATATGGACCTGCTGACCCGAGGCGCGGGATTCGGCTATATCGGCTCCACCATCACCTCGCTGATTTACGCCTCGTTTACCTTTATATTCTTTGCTCTAGAGGCGGCCATCATGGCCTATGCACTGGAACTGGCGCTCGACATCCCTCCGGTTTGGGGATATTTGTTGTGCGCCTTGGTCGTTGTTCCATTGGTGACGCATGGTGTGTCGGCCATCAGTCTGTTGCAGGTCTGGACCCAGCCGTTATGGTTGCTGATGCTGGTTCTGCCGTATGGCTTTGTTTTGGTGCGAAACCCGACCGCTTTTGACGGTATTGCGCACTACGGCGGTGAATTTGGCACTGGCGGTGTGTTTGATGTGCACTTGTTTGGTGCTGCATTGACAGTGGGCATTGCGCTCATCACCCAGATGGGCGAGCAGGCGGACTATTTGCGCTTCATGCCGGCGCAAACCGCGCAGAACCGAAGGCGGTGGTGGTTGTGTGTGATGCTGGGTGGCCCGGGTTGGGTGGTTCTGGGTGTGGCCAAGATGCTGGGTGGGGCCTTTCTGGCCTATCTGGCCATCACCCACAGCGTGCCTGCCGACCGCGCGGTGGATCCTAACCAGATGTACCTGGCGGCCTACGAGTACGTGTTTCCATCGCTGCAGTGGGCGGTGGCGGCCACGGCGGTGTTTGTCGTCGTTTCGCAGCTCAAGATCAATGTGACCAATGCCTACGCCGGCTCGCTGGCCTGGAGCAACTTCTTCTCGCGCCTGACCCACAGCCACCCGGGGCGTGTGGTTTGGGTGCTGTTCAACACGCTGATTGCCTTCATGTTGATGGAGATGAATGTGTTCCAGGCGCTGGGTGACGTGCTGGGGTTGTATTCCAACATCGCCATCGCCTGGATCATGACCGTGGTCGCTGATCTGGTCGTCAACAAGCCTTTGGGCCTGTCGCCCAAAGGCATAGAGTTCAAACGCGCGCATTTGTATGACATCAATCCGGTAGGTGTGGGTTCCATGGCATTGGCATCATTGCTTTCGATAGCCTCCTACCTGGGCTTGTTTGGTGCGGATCTAAAAGCGTTCTCGGCGGTCGTTGCATTGGTAACTGCATTTCTCGCCGCGCCCGCTCTGGCCTGGGCCACGCGTGGTCGCTATTACATCGCCAGAGAATGCTCTGCCGCCCAGGCTCCTGCTCCTGACGAGTCGCCGCGAGTTCAAAAGTGTGTCATCTGCGAACGCGAATACGAGGGCCCCGACATGGCCCATTGCCCGGCGTATCGCGGCGCCATCTGCTCGCTGTGCTGCACACTGGATGCGCGCTGTGGTGATTTGTGCAAGCCGCATGCAGCGCTCTCCTCGCAATGGTCGGGCGCATTGCGCTGGTTGCTGCCCAAGCGGGTTTGGCCGTATCTGGACACGGGTTTGGGGCATTTCATTCTGTTGATGCTGAT
>CAZMXB010000607.1:0-2417 GCA_964569855.1 uncultured Rhodoferax sp. | reverse complement strand
CTTCCAGCACCAGGTCGTACACCTGCGGTGCGGGGGCAGTGCCGCCCTCTTCCGCTGGCGCAAACGTCACTTCAATGCCCTCGGGCAAGGCGCGCGCGCCTACCGTCTTGGTCTTGAGCATGATGTTGTCAAAGCGTGGCGCGTTCATCTTCTGCCAGATCTTGACGAGGTCACGGTCGGCACCCTGCATCAGGCCGTCCATCATTTCCACCACGTCCAGGCGTGCGCCCAGCGTGCTGTAAACGAATGCCTTTGCCGATGCCGTGTGGGCGGTGTACGACCTGCGCGAAATTTGGCGCGGCATTGGCCCGCGGGTAGAAACCTTGCGCCGCGCCGATGTGCCCGGTCGCAATGACCCTTGCCACTGCGGCAGCGGTAAAAAATACAAAAAGTGCCACGGCAACCCCTAGCCGCGGCAAGGGTGGCTGCGGGGGTAGCGGCTTATTGGCTATTGGCGGCCAAGAAGGCGCATTGCGACGACCAGCCCTCGGCCTTGTCGCAGGGGTAGAGCGTTTTGCCCCTGCACACCGCGCAGAGTTGCGCACGCAGCGCATCCACGGCACTGCCCGGTGTTTGGATCGTCAAAGACGCCTTGCTGCTGTGCAGGGCAATCGGAATGAGTGCACTTTTTACGGCAGGTGCCGTACCCGTGTGGTTGATTTTGTTCTGAAGTACAGGTGTCCAACCCTCAGCGAGTTGCGTGGCCGACTGCTGCGGCACCACTGCAAAAGTGAGTGTGTCGTAACCCCAAGCCGGTGACAGAAGCCCCAGCAATAAGCAACTCTGAGCAGCAAGGCGAGCGCCAAAACGCATGCTAGCCCCCGTAAACAAATGGTAGGTTGATATCAAAACGATAGCAACCTACCTTCTTTCCATTAACTCCACTGAACCTTATCTTTACCACCATACCAGTTGTCAACCTTGGACACAACCTCACCCTCAATGCGCGCGCGGCGAATCTTCATGGTTGGTGTCAAAAATCCGTTCTCAATGGTCCAAGGCTGCTGGGCGATAACAATGAGTTGCAGCTTTTCATGGTTGACCAATTCAGCGTTAACGTCTTTGAGCAGCTGCGCCAGTTCGGCCTCCACATGCTTGCGGAAGGCTGGGTCTTTTTGCTTGGGGCGCACGTCTTCAGCCAACACCACCAGGGCGTAGGCCGCTGGTTGGCCCAGGCCAGACACCATGCTCATCTCCACCAAGGGATGGGCGTTCAGACGGTTCTCGATCGGAGCGGGTGCAACGTATTCGCCCTTGGAGGTCTTGAACAACTCTTTGACCCGGCCGGTGATCTTCAGCAGGCCATCGGCACGGCGCTCGCCACGGTCTCCGGTGCGGAAGTAACCGTCTGACGTGAACACTTCTGCATCCAGATCGGGGCGCTTGTAGTAACCGACCAACTGACCGGGTGATTTGATCAAAATCTCGCCTTCTTCGCTGATTCTGACCTCGACTCCGGGCAGCGGCAGGCCTACGCAACCGGGTGCATTCACCTCGGGTGTGGAGTTGTGCGAGTAGGCAAAGTCTTCCGACATTGCATACCCTTCGATCAGGTTCAGGCCCAGGCGGCGGTACCAGGAGATCAACTCAGCAGGAATGGGCGCGGAGCCGCTGCCAGCCAGCAAGGCTTGGTCCAGACCCAGGTTCTTGAGGACCTTGCGCTTGACGATGCCGCTCAGGATAGGAATGCTGAGCAGGCGGTTGAGCTTCTTGGGCGGCATTTTGGTGAAAACGCCCTGCTGGAACTTGAGCCATAGGCGCGGCACCGAGATAAAGGAAGTGGGCCGCGCGCGGTTCAAATCCTTGACGAAGGTGTCTAGCGATTCAGCAAAGAACACGTGGGTCTTGCCGTCCACCAAAGAAGAGGCTTCTACCCAAGCACGCTCGAACGCGTGTGCCAGCGGCAGGTAAGACAGGATGCGGTTGTCTTCGATATCGCCAATGCGCGATTTGACGTCCTTGGCAATATTTTCGGCAACCTTGGTGATGCGCTCAAAACTGTGCATCACACCTTTGGGCGTACCAGTGGAGCCCGAGGTATACAACAGGATGGCGATGTCCGTGCCTGCACGCGTTACGCGGCCAGTCAACGGTGCGGTGCGCGCCACGATGGCGTCCCAGCCCTCGTAACTGTTCTTGGGTGCCAAAGGGAAGGCAATGCAAGGCAGGGATGCAGGTATGCCGGGCTTTTGCGCGGCCCAAGTATCAAGCTTGCCCACAAACAACAGGCTGGCGCCGCTGTGCTCCAGCACATAGCTGATGGTCTCAGCCGTCTCGGTAGGGAAGATGGCAACCGTGGTGCAACCCGCCATCCAGATGGCCAGCTCGGCCATGAAAAAATGTGCGCAATTCTTGGACAAAATGGCAACACGTGCTCCGGGCTCCAGGCCTTGGGCTTTGATGTGGGCCGCCATGCG
>CAZMXB010000606.1:0-2419 GCA_964569855.1 uncultured Rhodoferax sp. | reverse complement strand
GACGACAATATAAAAGGTATTATTGTACAACTACCAATTCCGTCTGGTATAAACACGAAAAAAATCTTAGATGAGATTAGTCCAGAAAAAGATGTTGATGGGCTTGGTACATATTCACACTACATACCAGCGACAGCACGGGGGATTATGTCACTTTGCGATTATTATGATATTGGCATGCAAGGTAAACATGTGGTTGTGGTTGGCCGGTCTGAATTAGTGGGCAAACCAACTGCTTTGTTGTGTCTCAAGCGAAACGCTACGGTTACTGTGTGTCACTCGTATACGAAAAATCTAAAAGAAATCACAAAACAAGCGGATATTTTGATTGTCGCATGCGGTAAGCTACAATATATTACATCTGAGTTTGTGTCAGCGGGGCAAGTGGTTATTGATGTTGGTATTCATCGTACAGAACATGGGTTATGTGGTGACGTTGACATGGAATCAGTCAAACATATCGTTGGTAGCATCACTCCTGTGCCGGGTGGAGTTGGACCACTGACCGTTGTTTCTTTATTTCAAAACGTTTGTGATATAATGTAGTCCGTTATCAGATATAATACAAAAAATTATGGATCAATTTATAAATGAGCAACAGAAAAGACAACTATTTAATGCTGTCTTTGCTGTCGCTGTTTTACTCGCGGTGTTTTTAGGCATCAAAGCAGTTAATGCGTTCAAAAAATACAGATACATTGGACGGGGAAAATATGCTTCAAATGTAATTTCAGTATCAGGTAAAGGTGAAGTTATGGCTGTTCCCGATGTTGCAACATTCTCTTTTTCAGTCGTAGAGAATGCTAAAACTATTCAGCAGGCACAGGACACGGCAAGTAAAAAAATGAATGCAGCGATTGATGCGGTTAAAGCAGGTGGTGTAGATGAAAAAGACATCAAAACAACGGGCTATAATTCATATCCAAAATATGAATACACCAATTCAATTTGTACCGATCGTATGTGTCCACCAAGCAAACAAACACTTGTTGGGTATGAGGTGAGCCAGACTGTTACCGTAAAAGTAAGAAAGACAGCTGATGCAGGTACATTATTGTCAAAGGTGGGGACACTCGGTGTATCAAACATTTCTGGTATTGATTTTGTAATTGATGATATGGATAAAGTTCAGGCAGAAGCACGAGACAAGGCAATCAAGGATGCAAAAGCAAAAGCAGAGGTGCTCGCAAAATCTCTTGGTGTTAGTCTGAAAAAGATCATAAACTTTAATGAGGGAGGTGATTACGGTATGCGTGCTATGGGTGGAAGTGAAATGATAAGTGCTAAAGCGATGAGTTATGATGCGGTTACCCCTCCACAGTTACCAACAGGGGAAAACAAAGTGACATCACAGGTAACGATTACTTACGAGATTCAATAATCAAAAAAGCCCCATACACGGGGCTTTTTTGTGGCTATTGACTATTAACTATATATCAAGTAATATATAGTTAATCCCGGTGCGGGGTTTTTTAATAACAACAACTACTATTATATGAGTCTTATTACTTACTTAAAGGATACACAAGGAGAGTTAAAACATGTGAGTTGGCCAACACGAAATCAGGCAATCGTTTTTACTATTATCGTGGTTCTTGTTTCTGTGTTTGTTGCATTCTTTCTTGGCTTTTTTGACTACGTCTTTAAGTTAGGGCTTGAGAAATTTGTTATCTAATATAATTTATATATTACATCAAATGTCAAAACAACAAATTCAAGAAGGGCGAAACTGGTATGTGATTCACACATATGCAGGATATGAAAATGCGGTGATGAGAAATCTCAAACAACGCATTGAGTCATTGGGTATGGAAGACAAGATTTTTAATGTTATCGTACCTACCGAAAAGAAAATCAAAATCAAAGCAGGTAAACGAGTAGAAGAAGAGGAGAAAATTTATCCTGGATATATTTTGGTAGACATGATTGTGACCGATGATTCATGGTATGTGGTGAGAAATACTCCACGTGTGACCGGCTTCGTTGGTTCTGGCGTGTATCCTGTACCAATTGATAAAAAGGAAATTGATGAACTCTTTGCACGAATGAATGCACACACAGTCAAACACAAAATTGATTTGTCAGTTAATGACTCTGTGGCCATTGTTGATGGTCCATTTAAGGATTTGGAAGGGCGAGTGTCAGAAGTTGATGAAGAGCGAGGGAAGGTAAAGGTGCTCGTGGCTATGTTTGGTCGTGAGACTCCGGTTGAATTAGACTTCTTGCAAGTACGAAAATCTTAATGTATAGTATTTTTTCCTGCGCTTCTCGGGAAAACATCAGAATAATATAAAATAATGGCTAAAAAAATAACAAAAAAATTAAAACTGGTTATTCCTGCAGGGAAGGCAAATCCTGCCCCTCCAGTTGGTCCTGCATTGGGTCAGGCCGGTATTAACATAGGTGAATTCGTTAAACA
>CAZMXB010000605.1:0-2422 GCA_964569855.1 uncultured Rhodoferax sp. | reverse complement strand
CACTTACAAAGTGGCGGGCGTCGCAGAGAGGCGTCCGAGCGCACATCTGCACCCCTCGCGATCGAAATAGCAACTTAGGACGCATTCTCGTCGCGGCCGGCTTCGCGAGAACGAACCCAGTCGAGTAGCCGACGAAACAAAGCCGCTGATACCAGGTTGTTACGCTCAATCCGCTGCAATGATTCATCCAGACGCCTGATACCAAGTTCGAGTTTCATCAGGTTTTCACCAACTGCTACGTTTTCACTACTTGGGAATGCGTTTAGGGATTCATTAGAGCGTTTGGATTCAACGGGAAGCATCTCCGTGCTGCTGCCAATCGTATCCGCCGCAGAGGAGCCTTCCGCGGACAAATCGTCCGCGAGCCGATTCCGGGCGCCGCCATGCGATTGCCTCGCTTCGCTGTTCATGTCGATATCCACATCTTCAACATCAGTGCCCGAGAACGCTTTCTTTTCTGCGAGATAGCCAAACCAGAGTAGCCGGTCGGCCAAGGCGTTTATTCGTCTCGGTATACCACCACTGGCCCTGAATATTGCCATGTGGGCGGCGGAATCAAATTCCGGTGTTCCGTTCCATCCGACACAGGCCAGACGATGCTCAATGTATTGTCGAGTTTCAACATCGCTCAGCGGTCCGATGTGACAGGCAGCAATGACCCGTTGCCGAAGTTGCTCCATTTCCGGGCGCTGCAACGTCTCTCTGAATTCTGGCTGGCCAATCAGGAAACTCTGCAGGAGCGCGTGCGTCTCAAGCTGAAAATTGGAAAGCATCCTGAGTTCTTCCACCGCCCTGGACGACAAGTTTTGAGCTTCATCGACAATGAGCAGGCAACGCTTTCCATTTTTTGCAACCGAAACGAGAAACGCTTCAAGCAACAGTAGGACATCTGACTTCTCGGAATTTTTCGTCGGTATGCCGAATGCTGCTGCCACCACGCGGAGTATATCGTCAGCGTCAAGTTGAGTACTGACCAAATGTGCTGCAACAACTGTTTCGAGGTCAAGTTGGCTAAACAGGTGGCGCACGATGGTGGTTTTGCCCGCGCCAATCTCGCCGGTCACAACAATAAATCCTTCATTCTGGTGAAGCCCATACTCGAGATAAGACATGGCACGCTTGTGCTGCCGGCTGCCAAAATAAAATGAAGGATCAGGATTTAGCTGGAAGGGTTTTCCGGAAAATCCATAGTACGTTTCGTACATGAACTACTGTGCTCCTTAGAAGGCAACCGCAACAGAAAAAGCAAATACGCGTTCACTTCTGTTGGCGGTAATGCTATTTTCAAACTGGTTTTGCCGCAGGCCAAACGAAACGGTTGTATGTTGGCCTGGTTTAGTTACGAAAAGTAGGCTTTTTTGTAGCTGCGTCGACGACTGCGGCGGCCCAGTCAAGCTTTTCGTTTGCAACCTTGAAAAAGTGGCATTTATGTTCGATGCACGAGTCAGGCGATAGGTCCAGGTTGCATTGACCCCCGTTTGCCGCGTATCGACAAAGGTGCCCGCACCAGGCAGCGACGGCTCGCGGGTGGGAAATGCTTGTTGCTCCTGCCAGCCACCGTTAAACGTCAGTGTATTTCGTGAACCCAGCAAGACAACAGATGCCTCATGCCGGCGGCTAAGATAGGGTTGGGTTGCCAGTGCATCGCGCGTTATTCCAGACACTGCCGACGTTCCGGATTGTTCAAATCTCCTTTGTGCCGCTTCCGCGCGACCAACAGGATCTGAAATCGTTGCGGCCAAAAGATCCAGGAGCAGACCCTGAACAGATCCGGATTGCTCGCCAAGCAACCGACTTCCAAGAAACATAACTTCCCTGTTGCTGGATACACGCCAAGCGGTCAGCCGCGTTCTGTGACCAATTGCCACCAGGTGGTCGTAGCCAAAAAAACGCTTCTGCATCACTGCTGCAAGCTTGGTGCGCTCGCTGGGGGACCATTCGAGGCCAATATTGTGGGTGATCGTGTTTTTCTTATCTGCTAATTCCAAATTGGATTGTTCGACGCCGCCCCCTAGCGAGAAATGGAGTTGCGGAGTCAAGGTGGCAATAAGACTGGCGCGCAGGCGACTATCACTACGCTCGTCTAGGCCGACAGTATTCAGTGATAAGGCGTTCGCTTCTGCTGACCAGACAAGTCCACTTGCTGTCTGTGCGTTTCTGGCGTATGCCGTCAATTCAGTTGCCCGCGTGCTGGGTATAGAACCATCGGATACACGCGTTTCTGTTGAACTTAAGCGGAACTGATAGTCAGCGAAATTTGCGAAAATTCCTCGGATGTAAGGAGCAACACGATAGTTTGTTGTTTCAACGCGATTGATCGGATTACTTGAAAAGTCCGAGGTACCCGCCACGTCGAACGGCGTTCGATTTTCCTGGGTGATGGACGCGGACGCATCAACGAAGAGCCATCTCTCGATCGCTT
>CAZMXB010000604.1:1758-2426 GCA_964569855.1 uncultured Rhodoferax sp. | reverse complement strand
TGCGCTGCGAGCGGCCGCACCTCGCGCGGGGGCTGCGGTGATCGCGCTCCCGGCGTGGCTCGCGCGCTCCTCACGCTCCCGTCGGGTGCGCGCGGCGCGTGGGTCGAGATCCAGAGCACGGGCTTCACCGGGTCGACCACGGCGGGCAATCGCTACCTCGCGGTCGCGGTGCAGAACGTCGCGAGCGGCGTCCCCACGGCGCTGTGGGGCGTCGCGTCGACCGACTCAACGAGCAGCTCTTACGGCGGGAACTTCCTCGCTGGTGTGAACGCCAGCGGTGTCTGGGGCACGAACAGCGGCGTCGCGGGCGGCGCCGACCGCTGGATGCGCGCGACGCTCGGGCTGGAAGGCGCGCAGCTCACGGCGCTTTACGGCACCGGCTCTGCTGGTGCGCGCCCTGCGGCGTGGGCACCGCCGGGCTCGGTGCCAGGGCTCAACAACGGCTACGCGCCCATCCCGGACACGGGCAGTCAGCTCTACCTCGTGATTTTCTATCTGAGCGGCGGCGGCGGGGGCGCGAACACCGTCACCCTGCGCGCCACGGTGCGGGTGACCTCGTGATTGCGCTGCGATCTACCTTCCGGCGCTTCCTGTAACACTCAAGGCTTCAAACCCCCCAAACCACTCCCAGAGGGCCGCTGACCTGTAGGGGGACGCAGCCCTCCAGG
>CAZMXB010000604.1:0-1748 GCA_964569855.1 uncultured Rhodoferax sp. | reverse complement strand
GGGCGGCTTCACCCCTGGCGTCCGGAGGGCTGGCTGGGTCTGAGGCGTCGCTTGACGCCCATGAAGGTACGACACACTCGTCTGAAGGTCCTTCAAAGCCGTCAGAATCTCTTGCTGGAACTTGCGGTTCTCTTCGGCCTGCTTCTCCAGCATCTCTTCCTGCTTGGAGATCTGAGCTTTGAGGGCGTCCGCGCTTGTCGCCACACGGTTGTTGATCTCACGGTGGATGAGCCCGTCATCGCGATGGATATGGCTATCCAACACACCCTCTGTGTGCGCTTTCCGCTCTGACTGAACCTCCGGAGAACGGTACCAGTTCTGTACCGTATTCTGAGTCTCCAGCTGGCGTGACTGTGTTTGGTCCTTGTGCGTGTACCACGTGTTGAGCGTGCCCAAGAACATCGGCTCGACGAACTTGACGTAGAAACCGCGCACAAACAGGGACGCCAACCCCGTGACTGTCAACAGGACGATGATCCCCTGGCCAACCAGCTTGAGCGGGTCTGACGCCTGGGCATCCGCCAACAGTGTGAGTGTGTTCATTGTCTTGAAGTATATGATCAAACGCAGTCGATCACTTCTTCGAAGATGCACACACCCCCACGCCACACCGTGACGTGGACGGCCGACCAATGGCGCGCACGAGACTTCAGATCTTCCGTAATCTGATCCAGCGTCCACTGAGCCGCGTCGTACTGTGCAACGACGCTGCCTTCGCGTGCGTGCGCGCTACCCCTGAGCTTGCTCATCCTCAAAGCGTAGATCCGCGTCATCCGCCAATGCGAGGTGCGCCTCGGTGCGTCTCAGGGCAGTTCGCTGGCGGTGGCAGTTGGCACAGACCAACTCGCACCGACTGAGCTCCGCGAGAAGGCGCACTGTGGGAAAGCCCAGGAGTTTTGAGATGTTACCCAGCTTCGCCTGGGTGACATGGTCGAACTCCATGACCTCGGAGGGATAGGTGAGGTGGCAGTCGGTGCAGGGCTCGGCCTTCAGGGCGTTGATCAACGTGCGGTTGCGAGACCGCAGACTCACGGGGCGACGCGACGGACCTGGGCGGTGATCGAGCCGGTGGTATTCGCCACGAAAGACAGGCCCCACCCCGGAGGGATCGTGGCCGCGACGGCGGCAAAGCCGCGCTGAGCGGTCCCCGAGGCCAATACGGCGTACTGATGCACCGTCCGGTCGGCGGCGAGGCGGGCGAGCCGGAGCTCCCATGCTACGGACGAGTCCAGAGCGAACGTGAAGGATGTCAGCTGGATGGGGAAAGACGCGTCGAAACAGAGCAAGCCCGCGTCGACATCCTCCCCGAAGAAGGACGGCCCTTCTTGCAGGTAGTCCGGCTCCATCCCACCACTGAAGGCAGCGACACCGGCCACGGGCGGGTCCGAGCCATTGCCCAGATGGTACACGCCGACGCGGAAGTACGGGAGCGCGGAAGCTGCGTCGCGCGTGGCGAACGCCTTCGCACAGAGCGGTGCGAAGGCAAACCCACTCTCCTCCGAGGAATCGCCAGTGCGCGGGGTGTAGCGGATGATCTTCGTACCCGCCGACTCACGAGCCGCATCCAGCTGGACGTGCGGGATGGTTGCAGGGGCGTTGACACGCCATGCCACGCCGTTCATGTGCGCCCCCAGCTGCCACGCCGTGGCGCTGAGGCCCCCGTTGCCAGAGCCTACCGAAGCCCGCGCGCGCCCCAGCTCGGCGATTCCGGTGAACGTCCCCGAACCGAAGATCTCTTGCGTGAGAGA
>CAZMXB010000603.1:0-2432 GCA_964569855.1 uncultured Rhodoferax sp. | reverse complement strand
CGCCAGGCCCGCACCATTGCCGCCAACATCTGCGGATGCGAGCCCGTGCCCTATGAAGTGCGGCCTGCGGTGGTTCGGGTGAAGACGACTTCGCTGCCGATGACATTGCATTGATGTGGGTTTGGCGGTGTCATCGCCAAGCCTGCGTCAGCCACTGCGCTTCATGAACAGGTTCTGTATCTTGATGTCGTCCAAAGCCCTTTGGAACTTGTGTGCGTTGGCGGACCGACTGCCCTGGCTGCGCGCGATTCAATCGACATCTTGTCGGTACCTATCTCACATCTTCCAAAAAGGAACACTCCATGAACCGCATTGTCTATCTGGTTGGCGCAGTCGTCATCATCATCGCGCTCTTGTCATTCTTCGGCCTGCGCTAATCGGACGAACTTTCAACAATCTCGCCTGTAGCGGCCACGCGGCCGAGGTTTCGAAACGTTCAGACATTCTGGCGCGCATCCAATTGATCATCCCGCAACTCCTGACGTGCAGCTCTCATTGATCGAGGAACAGGCTGCGCGTGTGTCGTCTTCTGATTCGGATGCCAATGCCGCCCCGCGGACACATTGAAACCCCAAACGCGATGGCCGGTGGGGCGTACCAACTCCGCAACACTCAGCACCACGATCTGGTGCCAACGGCCTGATCAGTCGTTAGCGCAACAGAGCCACTGCCATCTAACCCTGGCGAGCGGCCCAAGAACTACCGCCCTCTAATGGGTCAGAGCTTTTCCGAATTTCGCAGAAGCAAGCATCGAATGTTCAATCAGGGCAGTTTGGCTAGCCGTAGCGCAGTTCCCGCATGCCAAGTCGACCGGTAAAGAAAATGCCGCGTGAAAATTGTTCTTTGCCGGCGCTCGTGGAGGTACCAGCATCCTTTGGGTAACTTGCGACCTGCACGCTGGCATTCCCACCATTTTTATCGGCAAATACAGCGTTTACCCCAATAAAACAGTGCGCATCCGCATACGCTCGACCAACTGACAGGAAGCAGCAAAACCACCGGAAGGTACCGACGTGTTTCATCGTGCCCTGCATGCCGCGCATTGTGATCAGGGTCTCCTTTCAAGATTCTGGAAACGGCACAGATATCGCTCAACTGCTGTGAGGACTGCATCGCGCTCTGGCGAATTGCGTTCTGTCATATGTTTCTGTTTCAGAAAAAAGGAGTTGATCCATGCGCCCCGGTGTTTCGCCAGCGCCTCGCCGAGCTCGCCCATGCGATCTGGGGAACACGAATTGAACGGCTGGCGCATGTGTGGGTGTAGGGCCAGAAGGGTGATGCAACTGAATAGCCAATACGATTCGGGTCTGTTCGCCGACTCACCAAGAGGAAAACCGTAGTTTCAATTTGTCCAGTGGTCTGGTCAGACCGCCCCATTGCTTCGATCGTGGACATCGGCAGTTGACGACTCGGCATGGAATCAGTCGGGCCACTTCGTCAGACGTTCAAGCTTGCCCTTTCGTCTGACAATATTCCCGTAATCCCATTGGATGAGTCTCGCTTTCAGGAGCCAGCGCCTTAGGTCCTCAGTATTGACTTGATCAGCGGATGTGTATCGGGTCCCTGCGGCCATAAAGCTACCTTCGGGCTGAAGCCCAGGCTCATTGAAAGACTGACCACTCCAAAAAAGCAAACGAATGCGGGTCTTGAGCTTTCCGAACCCAACCACTGGGTTACTGCCCAAGAACTACACTGGATGGGCATGCCAAATCTTGTTCTCAGCGTCGCTGAGGGTCCCGTTGATCTCATGCGCGAGAAGGTCACATATTTCCCTGTTGGGGGTGGACAGGGACTCGTTATAGGCGGCTGTAGCTGGGTTCATCGCGTCTCCTAAGGCGGCTTAAGGCTCCGGGCCGTATTGGAACTCGCAAAGCTCCTGCGCGCAACGGCAGGCGACAGCGATCTTCGCGGCCCATGCGAGCGCATCTTCCCTGGTGGGGACTTTGAGCACCGTGAAGCCGCCGTCAAACTCTCGGGTCTGCGGATAGGTGTCTGCCTTCACTGACCTGTCACCGCTGACGTTTGCCGCAGGACGTGTGTGCGTCGATCCCGCCGCCAAAGATGCACTCCAGCATCATTCGCCTCCATAATTACCGCGTGGGCGGCTACGCGCATCGCTGGAAAATCCTCCTCGGCGATGTGGTCCATCGTAAAGCCGGGGAACGAGATCAAGTACTTGGTCATGACGCGTCTCCCATGATTCGACGCTTTTCATCTAACTCCGTACGGGTGCGCGGTGCCAGTCTGATCCGAGGTGCCGCTCACAGGTCCAATCCCCCAAGGGGGCGCAGTTCCTAAAGCGGAACACTCGCTTGGATCGCACGCACCACCAAACAACCAGCCATCATTCCTTGATCAAGCGTAAAATGCGCGCACCGCTGCAATTTGCTTTCCTTTGCAGTGGTTGTAGTCTGACAGGCTCTGCGGCACCT
>CAZMXB010000602.1:0-2437 GCA_964569855.1 uncultured Rhodoferax sp. | reverse complement strand
TCTCAAGACTGAGTAACGAGCCGTTGGTGATGATGTGAAAACTGGCCGAAGGATACAAGTTGCGCAGACGTTCGGCCAAGGGAATCAAAGTCTTGATGTAGACCAGTGGCTCGCCGCCCCAAAACTCAATTTGCTCGGGTGCCTGGCTCAGGCTCGCCGTCAACTGCTTCAGGAAATCATCCACATCATTTGGGTTCGTGCTTTCAGCATGTGGCACAAAGCGCTGACTGCAGTAGTTGCACTCGTAGTTGCATGACAAGCCAAGACTGATTTTGAGGGTCTTGATCAGGCCCTTGCGCCCAGGCTGACTTACGCTGGCGACCGTCGCGTTCTGGAAGGTCTTGGGCTTGACTTCCAGTACCGGGGAGAAATCTCCCCAAGTCAGGCTGCTGGTCTGGTTGTCGTACAGCAGTTCGCGCTCTGTGTTGTCCGGCGCGATAAGTTTGATCTGAAACTGCGCCATCAGAGCACCTCACCGCGCTGCGCGAAGTACGCAGCCTGCAACGTTCGCATCCGAGTCTTGTGATCGTGGATGTCAGAGACCGAGGCGACCTCGCCCATGAACTGGGTAGATGTGTCTTGTGACAGGTTAGCTTGAAATGAATTGAGCCAAGTGGGACGTTGATCAGATGGCAGGCTTTGTGCCATCGCAATAACCAGTTGCGACAAGAGATCAACTTGTTTTTCCAAAGCGGCCAGTGAGTCTTCCGCTTTGATCTGGGATAACAGCCGCCGCTTGGCCTTATTTTTGATGGTCAGTGATCCTAGTGCCGAACTTTGCAAGGCCAGCCATTGCCGAGGACGCATGAACTCAAGCCCGTCACGAACGATGGGCGTGTGGCTTGCACCCTCGGGAGGAGCCACTATTTGATGGCGCGTGATGAAGAAAATATCCTCGCCATCAAAGGCCACGATGAAAAGGTAGCGTGTGAGCTCGGTGACGCCCTTGCGCACCGCGACACTGGACGCTGCGTCCCTCGCGCTGAACCGCTCAGAATCCCATACCAGTTCGATCTGGTCTTCCAGGCCAAGGTAGCCAACTGCCATATCGGGCTGCGCATAGAGAAGGCGGGCATCCAGCGTGATTGACTGCCCTTTGAAAGAAACCTTCAGACAAACATCGCTTACGACTTCAAGCGTCAGCGCATCTGCGAGGGACACTTGGTACTGGGTCGCTTCGAAATCGCCATCGGTGTGAGGCTGCGTGACAACTTGCGCTGCAATATGAATCATAAATTCCCCCTGAAATAGTCAGTGGGCCAAGGCATGCGAACCTGGGCCACGATGTGAATGAAGGGCTTTTCGCCCCTATACGGATGCATGTTGTGCGGAAGGTGCGCCGGGAAAATCGCCATCAGGCCAGGCCGGGGACACACGTCAAAGGAGTGGCGCATTTCCATCGGCAAGCGCAAGTCCGAGAGATGGCGTGAAGGGTCTTCCATCGTAAAAATCGGGGCGGTGACGCCATCAGCGTTTTGGTTGATGGCTTGCCCGATCAGATTTGGATTTCCGCTTGGCCAATAGGCCACACCCAGGTCACTCTCGCGCGCCTCGGTGTGGGTGTTGATGTGATCAAAGGCGCGCAGCACTACGCCACGCAAGCCCACCTCAATGCCATCTGACGAGGAGAACCCGCAATAGACCGCTGCAGACTCTTTGATGCGTTGGGTCAGCCACGCAACCGACTCTGATCGGGCTTGATGAAGGTCGTAGAGCCGAAGCTCATGGATCGAACCGGCTTGGGTGTTGCATCCGCTGATGACCACACGTTCAAGTTCAGTGTTGTGGTGATTGACGTCGTCATCCATGAATTCGGCGAACATCACCGGCGTGGGCCACAGCCATTGCATTGAGTGAGTAGGCCCGCTCATGTCAGCATCCACAGTTGCAATTGCAATTGCAATTGGTATTTCTGTAAACACGCAGCGTGTTATCCGTGGCTACTTGGATTAGGGCAGTCGTTGTCGTGTATCCAGCAACGCCGTCTCCTATGTTTCCGTTGTACTGAAACGCACTCAAATCTCCAGGTCTGCCACTAACCCCAGCCCACGGAACCCCGCCAGCGCTTGCTGCGTAATTGACGGAGAAATTCGACGGGTTGTAGACGTAAAAATTGGTCCCGTCGTTGCCACCCCAAACCCAGGTTGGTTGACCGGATTGCCCTGTCCAGTTGTAGGTGCCAGCGCCCGCCGTCGAATTGAGCTTGGATGCGGTGGCTGCGTTACCGGTCACGCTAATCGGCCAAGTGCCCGATGCCCCAGTGCCACCGGGTTGCGGAGGTGTGAAACCAAGTGCGGCAATCACCTGCGCATAGGTCGGTGCTGTGGCGTTGATCACGCCCAATGCCGTTCGCGCTGTCGCTGCTGTTCCGTCTGAGCCCAGCAAACCAGTGAGATAGTCGTTTAAAGAATCAAGGGCAGTTTTGAACTGCCCTTGG
>CAZMXB010000601.1:0-2449 GCA_964569855.1 uncultured Rhodoferax sp. | reverse complement strand
TAAAAGTTTCGTGTCCGGTTGGGTACCATTCACCAGTGGATACCCAGCCAAAGCGCTTCACCAAAGCTTTAACCCCGCTAGAAAGTATCGGGGCAATCAGGTACTTGTGAGGAACCTTCCCCCACACATCCTGCATGAACAGGCGAGAGGCCCTTAGTAGCCCATGCCCGGAGTCATCTGCGTAGAGGTGGACCACAGGGTATTCCGCCCGGACGTTCACCGTAAACACAACAGGGTGGTAATGGAAGATAAGGACTTCGCCATCACTAACCTGGCGCAAGGCGTAGTCGACCAGCACCTCCCGAGGAATCGGCATGTCCTCCGAGGATACCTTCTTGGCGATAATGCTTGTTGCAGTCATTTGTTTACTACAGTGGCTGTGGGCAGTGTGGTGTAGGTGATGCGAATAAAGTCCCCGGGGAACACGGTCACTTGACCTGATGTAACACCTGTTGGGAAGTATGACGCACCATCCCGGCTATATTCGATTGTAACACCAGACCCACCGGCCACGAAATACAGCTGGTCACATGCCAGGGTATTCTGCGCCGTGATGGGGGATGGGCCTGTGACAGCCAGGGCGTCAACTTGTGTACCATTAACAGCCAAGTCGAGGGCAACCCAATACCCCTTCCAACGGGTAATCATTTCCACGTCCTCGTACATCGGGACACTGTATGGGGGGACTTCCGTAACGCGTTGACTCATGTTGTCCCCAAGGAAATGTGGGCGATCAGGTTCGTTACACGGAAGGGTACGTTCTCATTATTGCTGATGTGCCAGCCTCGGCGGCGGAAGGTCCCCCAATTCGGGGAGGTAGCAACGCCATCAGCCAAGCTCATATCACGAGTCGGTCCCCAATCCTTGTAATCATTATCCGTTGTGCGGACTTGAACAGTCCCTGCTGAATTCTGGTCCCCGTGTACTTCAAGCTTCACATTGTGCTTCTTGAGCCGTACTTGCTGATCCCACAGGGGGGTATAAATATCCACAGGGATGGTGGCGGGGGCTCCCGTATTCGGGAGGTCTGAATAGGATTCGCTATTGGCCGTATATACATCTGCAGAATTTTCTGAGAACAGTAAAGTCCGCACGTCCTCAGCGTAACTGTCAGTAAAAGCCAGCTGTGCCGTAGATAATACTGGCCCATTCCATTCAGACCAAGCTTGTGAGGTCAGGTCATAGCACAACGTGAGGGGCTCCCCCGCAGCAGGACTGATATAAAGGAGGTAATACTCGTGCCCCCCTGAGTGGAAACCGATTGCGCGCACAACATCAGCATATTTGAGTGACCGAAGTAGGCGAGAGATATTCGGGGACGCGATTTCCGTCACACGGAGGTGCTCCATCATGTGTACAGAAAGCTTACCTGACGTAGAATTCGACAACCAAATCAAAGTATCGTTTATTCTGACTAATGTTCTCTCGTCGAGTAACCCCACTGCGGTGTTCTTAGCAGACTCGTTGCGCGCCAAGGGCGACGCCTGGGGCTTTGCCGCATTGTAGAATACTTCAATTGATTGGAATTTGAAGGCGATGATGTAGGTCAATTGCTTTTGGATAGCTATCGGCCGATCATTATCTACGTTTGCGCTGATGAAGTTAAGAGACGCCCATGTTGAAGGATCGTTGAAATTACTATTCCAAATTTTGCCATCAGCCGTGAGCTGAAAGACAATACCATCAAGATAAACCATAGGACCTATGCGGTCCCCGCTAGCACTTGGGGGATAGGGTGAGACTGAGGTCAGGGTATTCGTGCCTGTATCGAATACCACTCCATAGCCCTTTGCCGCCAAAAAAAGCTTGGGACTGGCCGTAGGTACCCATACCATTTCCCAGCGAGTAGGGAAGGCCACAGGCAAAGCCCCCTTGTCGACAGGCCCCACACCTTCGGACAAGCTGTAGAGCCTGGTACCATAGGGGGAAGCTGAATGTACTGCAGCGAAACTAAGGTAGAGGAAATTCGTTTGAAGGTACCCGACAACAGTCTGCCCGGTGCCTCCCGGATAATTAAGCGTCCGTACATAGCGAAACGCTGGACGACGAAACACATGGACGGAGCCGTCAGGTTGGCGCTCCACCACAGCGTTAACCAGCTTCGCATCTGTGTCTGTGGAGATCCCCCGGTTAGATGGTTGGACCACCAAGGGAATCGACTTGAGTTCAACGCTCATCGGAAGTCTCCTTGAACATAGCCCCCACGGGCATCGACCTGGAACTGGATCGAGGTGTCCTCAGTGTCCCAAGAGTTCAGTGCCTCTCGATAGAAGGCGGTTTTGGCCTCACAGCGCTGGACGATGCTTTCCGGCTGGCCTGTGCAAATATCCGCAGCCAGTGCCCAATGCAGGAAGATGAACCACTCTTGCGGGAACACCATGTTATCAGTGATGCTCACCACATTGGGTTGTTGAGTCCGCACGATGACATGAACCTGACCCAGGGCAGC
>CAZMXB010000600.1:0-2458 GCA_964569855.1 uncultured Rhodoferax sp. | reverse complement strand
ATCCGGCACGGGTTGGCTGAACAGGTAGCCCTGCATCTCGTCGCAACCCAGCACCCGCAGCAGGCGCAACTGGTCGTCGCTGTCCACCCCCTCGGCGACCACTTTGAGCTTGAGCGCATGGGCCAGGTTGATGATGGTCGAAACCAGCGCAAGGCCTTGCGGTGACTCGGTCATGTCCAGTACAAAGGAGCGGTCAATCTTCAGGGTGTCCACCGGAAACTTGGAGAGGTAACTCAGCGACGAAAAGCCGGTACCAAAGTCATCAATGGCCACGGTCAATCCCATGTCGCGAATGGACTGCAGGCTGGCGATGCTGTGCTTGACGTCTTCCATGATCAGGCTCTCGGTGATCTCCAGCTCCAACCCGGCGGGGGCAAACGGGTCAATGCCGATGGCGTTGCGAACCTCTTCAATGAAATTGCGGTTGCGCAGTTGCAAGGGTGACACGTTGACGGCGATACGCACCACGTCCAAACCCGCCGCACGCCAGCGCAAGTAGTCAGAAACGGCCTGACGCAATGCCCAGCGACCCACGGCATGGATGAGACCGGTTTCCTCCAGCACCGGAATAAATCGGGCCGGTGGCACCAGCCCGGTGCGTGGATCATTCCAGCGGATCAGCGCTTCAGCGCCGGTGACGGCACCGGTGGCCAGATCGACTTTGGGCTGGTAATACAACACGAACTCGCCACGATCCAGGGCCAGCCGCAACTGGTTCTCCAGCGTCACTTTGTTGGCTACGGCTTCGGTCATTTGGGGGGTGTACATCAGATAGGGTTCACCCCTGGCCTTGGCGCGTTTGAGCGCAGCTTCGGCATTTTTGAACAGGGTGACGGCGTCGGCCCCATCGGTGGGAAACACAGCGACGCCGACCTTGATGCCCACCCGGAACGTAGCGTCCGAAAGGTGAAACGGGTGCTCCTGAAAGGCCGCCTGCTTGCGTTCCAGCAAAAGCACCACATCGTCCACCTGTTGCACCACGGGCATGACGCCCGCAAAGTGGTCGGCGCCCAGCCGGGCCAACAGCGTGGCATCACCCACATTGCGCGTCAGCCACGCGGTTGCCTGGCGCAGCAGTTCATCACCGGCGGGCTGACCCAGACTGTCATTGATGTTCTTGAAGCGCTCAATATCCATCAGATACACCGCCAACTGGTGTTTACCAGTAACCGCACTACGCACGAATTGCGCCAGACGCTCCAGGAACAGGCTTTGGTTGGCCAGGCCGGTCAACACGTCGTAATAGGCCAGGTAGTCGATGCGCTCCTGTTTGTCGATGTGGTCTATGGCGAATGACACGTCGCCCGCCAGCTCGGTCAACAGAGTCATCTCTTCGTCACGGAAAAAATCCCGCTCGCTGGCGTACAGCACCAACATGCCGACCGCGTTGCCTGCAACGATCAGCGGCAGAATTGCCATCGAATTGACACCTGAATCGACGTACTGCTTCCGAAAAATGACCTCGACATTGCCCTGCAAGTCATTGACGACAACCGCCTTCTTGTGTGTGACGACGCGCTGCAGCAGGGCACTTCCGAGTTCAGGACTATCCACCGAAATAAAGTAGTTCTGGAGTGCGATGCAAAGCGGGTCGTCCACGCCCGCGGAGGCTGCCAGCGCCACCTTTCCCGTGGTTTGGTCCGCGATGGTAATCAGAGCCATGCGAAACCCACCGGCCCCGACCGCGAGGCGACAGGCCTCGTTGAACAGCGTGGCACGGTCGGCGACGCGGACAATGAGTGTATTGACGCCGCTCAATGTTGCGTGAACCCGGTTCAGGTAGGCAATTCTTTCGGCAGCTTCTTGCCGCTCTGTAACATCCATGTGCATGACCACCGCGCCGCTCGGATGGTCCTGCGACAGCGACGTCACGGTCAACTGGAACCAGCGCGGCTCATCGGGTGCGTTGCAGGGATACTCCAGTGAAAAGCTCTGGGTTTCCCCGTCCAGCACCGACCGCAGGCCCGCCGCTACCGCCTTTGCGTCTTCCGACCAAGCGCCATGGGCCTCGTCGCAAACCTGCAGGTAATTAAGCCCCACACCCGAATCCAGCGCCAGAAATTCATTGGCAGCAGCGAACCTGCGCCAGGCGCCATTCACGGCGATTATCCAACCCTGAGCGTCCAGCAAGGCGATATGCGTCGGCAGAGCATCGAGAATCGCACTTTGTCTGGCCGCCTCACTCACGCGCAAGTGGCCTTGGGCGGTGCGCAACAGAAAGGGCGTACCGGCCCGGTTGACCACGGCATCAACTTCGCCCGCCGTCAAGTCCTCCAGCCGCTGGCCAGTGGCATGCAAGGTCTCGATAAGGCCCAGAACCTCGTCGTTCACTCCTGGTGCGGGTAAATCTGTCATGCCATTTCGCCTTGGGGCGGCCCGGCGGCGAGGTCGCCCCCACGCTCCGCCGCTTTGCGGGTCGCTGCCCCCCGAGGGGGCTGCATTTCGCCTTGGGGCGGCC
>CAZMXB010000599.1:0-2459 GCA_964569855.1 uncultured Rhodoferax sp. | reverse complement strand
CAGATCCGCCGGCTGCCGGTGCCGGCCAAGGTAGTACCGGTGGGACCCGTACTGGCGCGCGTGGATGGAACCCAGACGAAATTTCTTCAACGATTCGGCTACTTGCGCCAAGTGGGGCAACTGCCACAGCTGTGGTCATACGCCATCACCGTGACGCCTGCCGGTGAGGGACTTAATCCGGATGCCGGCCAGCTCGACGCGGCCATGACGGCAATCCTCGCATCGCGAGAAACCAATGAGGTCGATATCGCGATTTCAGAACTCAAAGTCGAGGTCGTCAAACTGGCCTACGTGGACAGCGAGAGCGCGGTCGCCATATTGAAGTCGATGGGCATCAACGTAGGCGGTACCGACATCGCCCAGCGCGCCGCGCAAGGCGGGCAGCAAACCCAGTGGTCTGGCAACGGCATGCAGGGTTTTTCGGGATACCAGGGGGCCCAAGGGTTTCAGGGCAATGCAGGAATGCAGGGGATGCCAAACGACCCAGGATCGGTGCAGCGCCCTGTCGCTGCCGGCCGGATCAAGAACAGTGAATTGCCTCTGGTCATCCGCACGCCTGCGCCGAACCCCCAGGATGTGGGGCTGGTGGGTGCGGGCGAAAGCTATTCGTCGGGCACCTCCACAGGGCCAAACGGATTCACCACCATGCTGGGCGCGACGAATAAGCTGGCCACCGAAACACTGTCGTCACCCACCACACAACTGATGGTCATGTTCAATCCGGATCGACCCGAGCAATTGGGTCGCATTCGAAAGATCATCCGCGAGGTCATCGACACGCCGGCACGCCAAATCGTTATCGAGGCCATGGTATTGGAAATCACCTCGAATGGCCTGGAAGAGCTGGGCCTGCAATGGAACTTTCAAGAAGGATTCAATGCCTTGACGCTGGGCTCTTTGACGCCCGGCTCCAGCGTCAACACCCTGTCTTTGGCCAGGGATACGAGTAGCCCCGAATTCATCAAAAACTTTTACATCAAGCTGCAGGCGCTCGTGCGCGATGGCAAGGCGGAAGTTTTGGCCCGCCCCAGCGTGTTGACGCTGGACAACCGCCAAGCCACGATTCGCGTGGGTACCGACATTCCGATTGCCACCAGTCGGGACAGCTCTTCTGCGTCGTCGACCGATTCGCGCGTCTCCTACAGCTTCTTTTACCTGCCGACCGGCATCCAGTTGAATGTGCGCCCGCGTATCGACAACGAGGGCAAGGAAGTGAGCATGCAGATCGACGCGGCCGTGTCAGCCACCGTTGCCAACCTTGGTGTAGAAATTCGCAGCCCGGGCGCCGTGGTGCTGGCCGCTGCGCCTGCGGTGTCCACGCGCCGGGTGCAGACCTACGCGCGCATTCCCAACAGCACCCCACTCATCATCGGCGGACTGATCAGCAGGAATACCGACGAGACCCTTGACAAGACGCCGGTACTCGGCGACCTGCCTTTGTTAGGTTCCCTGTTCCGGGCCAAGCGGGCCACGGGTGCCAAGCAGGAAGTGATCATCGTGCTGACCCCCTACATCATCGACCAGTCCGGTGCCGGCGTGCACTATGCCTTGCCCAAGGACGCTCCGTCCTTTGACTTCGTACAAGACACCGACTTGTTCCGCAGCAACATACGACTGCGCGCGGACGATATACCGAACACGACCTTCATCCGCGAAAACAACCGCCTATTGCTGTACCGCAAGCTGGTGAGTCGCATCGCCAACAGCGATCCACAGCTGCTGGAAAAACCACCGCTGTCGCTGATTCATGACCAGCGTATTCCCGCCGAGACGGATCTGATGGCTGGCGTGCTGGGCGAGGTGCTGCGCAAACGCTACCAGGGCGTGCCGATTCTTCCGGGCCAAATGCTTTTGTTCAACGAACGCGAGCAAGGCGAGTTGGTTACCTCCCGGCTGGACACCGTGTTGGCCAAACTGGGAGACGGCAAAAGTGCGGACAGCTTCTTCCGCAAGAACCCGGACAAATGCCTTGCGATCACCTTCGTTTCGCACCGCAAGATTCTGCTGGCAGGCAACGTATTGGAGGAGCCCGAGCCGCGAACACGCATGGTGAACTGCAAAGCGGATCGCTCCGATTGGAAAGCCCTGTTATACGAATTGAATCTCAATACAACCGATACCGAATTCAATACCATCCTGATCAAGGACCCGTCCGATTTGCTTTTGCTTGCCCGTGCGATTGCGCTGCGGCGTCTGATGCAAATCAATGGCGGAGCGGATGCCCTGACCATCGACAACATCGTGGTCGGGCGCGTGATAGGGTTCCCCGAATTCGGTCCCAACCAGGTTCATACACTCGATGCAGTTGTTGCGCGCAATTTCTATCTTTTGCAACACTTCCTTCGTGCATTCGAAGAGGGCTTTGAAGAGACGATGGGCGAGATCGACACACTTTTGCGGAGTGGCAAGTTCCGCGAATTCTTCTCGCCCGAGGAGTTGCCTGCGGTAAAGCGCTGAAC
>CAZMXB010000598.1:0-2464 GCA_964569855.1 uncultured Rhodoferax sp. | reverse complement strand
TGGGTAAAGTCACGCAGCGTTTTGATGACCGCGGTGCTGCCTTGAATTTCAGTTACACGGGCATACAAACTGGGTTCGCCAGGCGACTCAAAATAGACAAACTGGTTGATCAGCATGCTCGGAACCACCGGGCCTTTGATCTTGTAAAACGTGTGCTGTCCCTGCTGCCAGCTTTCCACCGTCTGGCCGTGGGTGGCCCAAAAGTCTGCGGGCAGCGCCATCGAGCCCGCGTACAACAGGTCACCGTCTTCCAGGGTTTTGTCATTCTGGTAATCATCGGTGGCCAGGCCCAGTGCACGGGCCTTGACCCGCATATTGATGTCCTTGGACACCAAAACGACTTCACGCGGCGCCATCGCATGGCGTAGCGCTTCCACGACGCCCAGAATCTGGTTGTCGGCCTTGCCCTGCGGCAAGCTGGTCGGCAGGGTGTAATCAAGGGGCTGGGTCTGGAACAGCAGTTTGCCACCGGCGTCCCGGTTGCCGGTACTCGAAAGTTGAAACCCGGCCGTGATGTCGGCCCCTGGCGCAGCGGCCAGCGCGTCCAGCGTGCGGCTGGTTTGGCGCGCATTGCGCGCCACTTCGGTCATTCCCTTTTTGTGCGCGTCCAGTTCCTCCAGCACGATCATGGGCAAATAAATGTCGTGTTCTTCGAACCTGAACAAGGACATGGGGTCGTGCAACAAAACGTTGGTGTCGAGCACAAACAATTTCGCTGGCCCCGTGCGGGTCGCTTTTCGGGCTCGTGTCGACGTTCGCGTGATGACAGGTTCCACAACAGCCGTGTGTGGCACGGTTGCCTGTGGCACCGGTGCGGCAGTCAGCAGTGCAACGGACGCCTTGCGGCCTGCAGGACGCTTGTCGCCAACCGTCGGTGAGGTCATCGGCTTTTGTGGGTGTTCTGTTTCGGGCTTGTGCGATGCCTTGTGGGCAGCGCGCGCGGGGGTCAGAAAGGCTTTGGCAGGCAGGCGGTCGGCGGGCTTGGTTGGGGCAGGTGGCAAGGGCATGGATGAAGGCTCACGGTAGGGAAAACGAAGATACGGAAAACGCAAATGCAAAAAAGCCGCCTTGAGCCAAGGCGGCTTTTTGAGGGGGCGCGGTTGCGGTGTTCAACGGCATAAACCCATTATGCATGAGCCTTGTATTACCGCCGGGATAGCCCAAACTAACGTTACGGATGAATCAGACGGCTTTCTTGAGCGCTTTTACGGCTTTCAGCACATCATCAACGTGACCGGGAACTTTCAGGCCGCGCCACTCTTCTTTCAACATGCCGTCGGCGCCGATCAGGAAGGTGCTGCGCTCAATGCCCTTGACCTTTTTTCCATACATGATCTTGTTTTTCACAACACCAAACATATGGCACATCTTCTCTTCGGTGTCGGCGATCAATTCAAACGGAAGTTCGAGTTTGGCCTTGAACTCGTCGTGTGATTTCATGTTGTCGCGCGAAACTCCGAAAACGGTAGCGCCGGCCTTGACGAAATCTTTGTACTTGTCCCGGAATTGCATGGCTTCTGTGGTGCAGCCTGGCGTATTGTCCTTGGGGTAAAAATACAACACCATGGTTTTTCCGACATGGGTAGTATTGCTGACTCTGATGCCACTGGTTGCATTGGCTTCAAATTCGGGTAGGGGCTTGTTGACAACGATCGCCATAGGGTACTTTTAGTCTCGCGTTCTTGGGTGTCAGTCAAAGTAGAGGGATGCAAACCAGACTGTGTCTGTTCACCCCCAAACTGCAACCCGAGATTTTACTCTGAATCGCCCCGCGTTCAGACTGTGCCGCTTACAACAGAAGGGCGGCCGCTACCTTGCGTCCTTCACCCGCGAGAAAATTGTAGGTTCGGCATGCCGCCTGCGTGTCCATGGTTTCCACACCGATGCGGCGCGCAAACAGGAACTGCAGCAAGTCTGGTTGAACAAAACGGATACGTTCTCCGCTGCCAAAAATGACCAATTCGACGTCCAGATCAGCCAAAGCACTGAAGTGGCTCGTTTGCAGGTCTTCAAAACTTGCGCAATTCCAGGGAAACAGGGGCCCGGTGGTGCGGATCACGACGCTCGAAGTGATCTTTTCGCCATTCACAGCCACCCATCCGGGACCGTAGCCAGTGACGGAAGACGCCTGTGTGGCGTCGGGTTGGAATTTCATAGTGGTGCCCGGGTGATAATTGAATGCTGCACCGCACTAATAATGTGCGGAACTGTGGTCAAATTATAGGTTTCGCCCTGTGATAACGCCTTCTGGAGGGACTTGTGCGTACCATTCAAAAATCTGCCAAGCTGGCAAACGTGCTCTACGACATTCGCGGCCCCATCATGGATGCGGCCAAGCAGATGGAGGACGAGGGTCAGAAGATCATCAAGCTGAATATCGGCAACCTCGCGGTTTTCGGCTTTGATGCCCCGGAAGAAATCCAGCAGGACATGATCCGCAACCTGCCCAATTCGGCGGGTTACT
>CAZMXB010000597.1:2259-2467 GCA_964569855.1 uncultured Rhodoferax sp. | reverse complement strand
CAATGACGATTCTCAGGATGGGTCACACGGTTCAGTACCTGCACCTTCGGGGATGCCGACTCAAACCTGAGTTTCATTGGCAGTTGGCGGCATCCCGAATTCGCTGAGGTGCCCACCCTGCAGAATCACTTTGGCGGCAATCCTCATTGCGCCGGGGCTCCGGTCGGAAATACAGATCCTGGGGGCATCGGCATACCCTTGGAAGTTG
>CAZMXB010000597.1:0-2249 GCA_964569855.1 uncultured Rhodoferax sp. | reverse complement strand
CGTAGCCCGGGTCGTAGTGCACTGCCAGTAACTCCCGCACAACAGCCTCAATATCACCAGAGCGGACCCGGTCCTTCCAGTCCTGGATGACTGCATTGCCTCGCAACTCTTTGAGAAAGTCCAGGCGTTCACAGAAAAATTCAGTGTCCTGGACGAACAGGCTGTAGTCTTCCAAGAGGAGGCCTACGCGTTCGCAATCATTCAGTTCAACGCGCAGGCAGGCGCTACCGCGCATGGCCTGAATCAATGATGGAGGCACTGCGAGATTGCCGACTTTTCGGCTTTCGCTCTCGACGAAAACTGGCGTCGCGGGATTGAGATGACGCAGATTTTCCCAAATGAGGCTGTCAAAGCGCTTCTGGCTTGGTTGTGGTTGTCCAGGCAGCAGACCAAGGACTGAACTGCGGTGACTGGCAAGTGCCTCCAGATCGAGGACTTGCGCGCCTTCTTCCTTCAAGGCCTGTAGCAACCGCGTTTTCCCGGATCCTGTAGGTCCGCAAATCACAATGAATCGCAGTTTTTCTGCGAGCGCAGGAATGGCCTGGACCACCTGCGCGCGCCAGGCCTTATAGCCTCCCTCGACCAGATCCGCCCGAAAGCCGATCTGGCCCAGGACAAGCGCGAGGGAGCCACTTCGCTGTCCACCACGCCAGCAATAGATCAATGGGCGCCACCCCTTTGGCTTGTCCAGTACTGCTGTGGAAATGTGGCGCGCGATATTGGCAGCCACCAGGGCAGCCCCCCGTTTTTTGGCTTCAAAGGGGCTGACTTGTTTGTACAGCGTGCCGATTTCGATCCGCTCTGCGTCGTTCAGTGAAGGCCAGTTGACAGCTCCTGGCAGATGGTCTTCGGCAAACTCCGACTCGCTGCGCGCGTCTATCACAGTGTCGTACTGTTGTAGCGCCAGCATCGTCGCTTCCGCTGGAACTCGTTGAACACTCAAAGCAGCCTCTTCAGTAACGGCCAGACATTTTCCAGCATCATGGGTTGGGCCTCCTCCCTGGGATGGATACGATCCGCCTGGAACAGGCGTTCTGCATCAGGGCCGTCAGCCACTCCCTTCAGGAGAAAGGGAACGAGTGCGACCTTGTATTTCGAGGCCACTCTGGCAAAGGTTCCTGCGAACTGCCCGCTGTACTCTGCTCCGTAGTTCGGGGGAACCTGCATGCCAATCAGCAATACCTTGGCGCCCGCCTTGCGGCTGACATCCGTCATTTGGCTGAGGTTGTCTTCGGTTGACGACACTGGCAGCCCCCGAAGGGCATCGTTGCCTCCCAGCTCGGTCACCACATGGGTGGGCTGATGGCGTGCCAGCAAAGCGGGCAGTCTGGCGCGCCCACCCGAGGTGGTATCGCCACTCACGCTCGCGTTCACGACTTGGGCTGCCATCTTTTCGTCGCTCAGTCGCTTTTCGAGCAACGCGACCCAACCGGTACCCCGGCGAAGCCCATACTCCGCACTCAGAGAGTCCCCGACAACGAGAATGACGGACTTACGAGCCACGGATTGCGCAGATCCCATGGCTGGGTAAATCCCAGCTAATCCGCTGGCGATAAAGTCGCGTCTGCTTCTACCACCTGCTGTCATGTCCACACCCATCATTCGCATTGACCATGTTTCCAAATCGGTGACGGACTCGACCGGCACGCTGGATATTCTGCGCGATATTCATCTCACACTCGCGGCCCGTGAAACCGTTGCCATCGTTGGGGCCTCGGGTTCTGGCAAGAGTACCTTGCTATCGATCCTTGCCGGGCTGGATACGCCGACTTCAGGCAAAGTGTTTCTTGACGGGGAGGACCTGTTTTCCCTCAATGAAGACGATCGGGCAGCCTGGAGGGCTCAGCGGATTGGCTTTGTGTTTCAGAGCTTTCAGTTGATGGCCAATCTCACGGCCCTCGAGAATGTCATGCTTCCTCTGGAGCTTGCCGGATTGCCGCATGCACGCGACCGGGCCCGCTCGATGCTCACACGTGTCGGGCTTGGGGAGCGTCTGTCCCACTACCCCAAAGTGCTGTCCGGGGGGGAGCAGCAACGAGTAGCTCTGGCCCGTGCATTTGTGGTGGAGCCAGCGCTGCTGCTGGCGGATGAGCCGACTGGCAGCCTGGACTTTGCCACGGGTTCCAAAGTGATGGAACTGATGTTTGAATTGAACCGGGAGCGTGGCACCACGTTGGTTCTTGTGACCCACGATGCTGGCATCGCGGCCCAATGCGACCGACGCATTGAGATCGAAGCAGGACACGTCC
>CAZMXB010000596.1:0-2474 GCA_964569855.1 uncultured Rhodoferax sp. | reverse complement strand
TGAGCGCAATCTTTGACAAATTGAACATCACCGATCGACTTCAACTGGCCCTCCGAGTTCACGGAATCCAGTAGTCCCGCCTGTCACCGCTTGTCAACTTGCTGCAGGGTGAGACACACCCTGCAACTGGCCTTGGAACAGGCAACCTGACAGACTAGTTTCACTTTACGCTTACTGGTGGCAACGCGGGTATCCATGCGAGTACAACCGGGAAGTTATCCGCTGCTGCGGGTGGTTTTAGCACCAATAGAGACAATCAGACCATCACGTTTAAGGGCGTCAACTTGGCAACCATCTGAACCGACGCGCGAATCATTCAGAACCCGTTGACGAACGGCAACCTGATTGTGGATTGATTTCGGTAGCCGCAGGCCCATCATTCGTGGACCTGTCTCGACTGCTGATTTCCGCCTTCAACACCTAAACCCCCAAATCAGGCCTCGTGTGGTTCGCAGAATTAAAGGCATCCGAGTGCATGCGGGCTAGTTGTACGAGGTAAGGCTAGCAAAGGCCACAATCCCCGCACGGTCCCGATCATCTCGGTTGCGGCATGTTGTGCCACCAGATACGCGCCTCCACGCAATGGTCTTCGAAAAACTTCGCCTGAAGGATTCCATCCAGCACCATTCGCGGCAAAGCGTCACCAGGCTTTCGTTCGAGTTGACTTGTTCCAGTCGATCTCGCCCAGATTTCGAATAACTCTTCCGATGCCACTTGGTAGGTCACATGCCAGTGTGCGACGCCAAAACCAGGCTCACTGGCCAGAACTTCGAAAGTCACATGGACGTCTTCTTGTAACTGAACGC
This sequence comes from uncultured Rhodoferax sp., assembly GCA_964569855.1. Lineage (GTDB taxonomy): Bacteria > Pseudomonadota > Gammaproteobacteria > Burkholderiales > Burkholderiaceae_C > Allorhodoferax. Next base: position 1,668 of record CAZMXB010000596.1, on the reverse strand, counting down.
GTTTCCAGTATTCGGCAAGCTCACTTTTTCCACTTTGAACCTGGAAGGGTGTGTTGTGGTACTGGCCATCAGCATGAAAAAGTAACGCAAACGCCAACGGGTCGCGCTTTTCCCATGCTACCTTGTAGCCCTCCATGAAGCTCTGAATATTCATGCGCGACCTCGACGAAACAGTTGTTTGCGATGCCCAACGAACAAATTCTTTGAACAGGATCGGAATACTATCAAACTGGGAGATGCGGTCGCATTGCCGCTTTTTGCACTAGATTCGGACTGTCAAAGAGATCACTCTGCTGGTTTCAATGTCTACCAATTCCTTCAGATCGGAAGTTAAACGTCAGCTGTGCTCCATCCGACACACCCGCCAAGGCACGATGCCGAATTTGTCGTGCGACTCCTGACTGGTAGTGCGCAGGGCTGCCATATAGCGGCCATTCACCAATACCCACGAGCGCGGCACACCGGGCCTCTTAGCATTGACAGCCTCCATAGTCCCAGCTACCTACGGTCTTTCCTGTATTTTGCAGATATTGCACCAATCTCAGTTTGAGCTTCCTTGAATGCGACTCCGACGGCCACCGTCATCTTGTCAACCATGAACGATTGCAGAGCAGTACCAGCTGCAATGGATGCCGAGTTGTAACGACGCCCAGAAGGGGATGAAAAGTACTTAACCGTTGCCTTAAGTTCATCTTCTGTCATTGCTTTTTCATACTCTCGTACATAAAAGTCGACGTAATCGTCGGCTGTGACAGATTGACAGGCTTTTGCTTGGTATTTTGCGTATGTTGAAACGATCTCGGGCCAGTATGCGGATTGCGGGGAAACTCCTCCGAAATAGTTTGGGTCTAAGGCGTAAATTCGCTTTGGGTCTAAGTAAGAGCCGTCAAGCGTGCTGCACTTTGAAAGGTACCCGGAGGCGGTCCGTTTGACCTGCATTAAGTCGGCCAATTGTCGAGCCAATTTTTGCTTTGGGCTTGATTGAACCGCATGTACATCCAGTGTCGGCAATGAAGCCATTGCAAAGCAAAGTGCAAATAAGTACATCTTTTTCATTGATGAACCCGTCATAAGTATTGTTGTTCTGGGCATCGTACCGTCAATTGGCATAGGCCTGCGAAACAGTCTCAGCAGACCAGTGTCTATGACCGCAATCGCCACAGTGCGGGTCCACAACTTGCTCCGAACCGGACACCAAGTTTTGAACGACCGCATCGGAGAAATGTGGCTACCTGCAATAGACGCATTGCTGTCCTTCGCCGACGCCTAAAGAAATCCAATGAATAGACGAAGCCGACGTTCGTTTTCGCCGGAAGCTGCCGCTCGTTTTCAGGGGCAAAAGCTCGAGAGCGGTCACTCACCGACGAATGCCAACTCGTCGAATTGGCGGTCGGTAGCGGGGCGTAACCAGCCATAGGATTTGACGTCGTCAATGACTCTTCCAGGCACTTACCGGTAGTAGCAGTAGCGGTTTACGATCTGCCTCCTCCAAAGGGGCCATTGGCGCCGTGATAACCCGGTACGTGGGCCACCGACTGCGACGCGCAGACGGACGAGGGGGTGCACATTGAGCCCGATTGGGATCTGGCGGCGCAACCGGCACCGGATTACGGGGTCGATCAGCGCATCAGTTGGTGAAACATTGAGACGGCGATTCTGACTCGCGGC
>CAZMXB010000595.1:1639-2479 GCA_964569855.1 uncultured Rhodoferax sp. | reverse complement strand
AAGACTCAGAAGATGTGAGTTATTCGATTCACTTGGCCGATACCGCCGAGGAAGCGTTGACTAGCGATCCTGTTGCATCGGGAACGTGGGTGGCCGGACGCAACTATACCGACACGGTTCGCCGGACCGGATACGCCGATTACATCGTCCTGAATGCGGTCGGGCAGTGGGCTTTGGAAAACATCCGGATGACCGTCAGCACGGCCGGGAAAGTCCGTCGCCGGGGCAAATCATAGACGGATTGGCAAATCTGATAAACTGATCCCAGCACAAGGGGATCGGTTTATGGCTATCAGAAGTCTTTCCGCAAGCCTTCCATTCTCCGGCCTCGCATCAGGGGCCAACGTCTACGCCGGGCTTGGCGGGAATCCAAAAGATTCCCTGTCTCAACTCGGAGCAATTTATGGCCAGCAGTACAACGCCGCTCTGGATATGAACAAGGCGTTGTTCGATGCAAGTCAAAGCGGTTACGAAAACCTTCGCGGCCAACTCGATCAACAATATCAGGGCATTCAAGGCGGGTACAACCAACTCGGCCAAGACGTTCAGGGCATGATTTCCGGGTCGAACGCATCAAATATCACCGACATCAACGCGAACTACAGTGCACAGGCCGGGAAAGCGTCGCAGGACATGGTTAGCCGCGGCCTCGGTAATTCGACCGTTCAGCAGAACATCCAACGTGCAATCGCATTGGATAGAGCAAGGGCAATTACCCAATCGCAAAACCAGTTCGCCCAACTCGGCGCCAGCTACGCCAGCCAGATTGGTCAGGGCGGGCTGAACGCTCAAATGCAAGGCGCCAACGTCCAGGCAAATCTCGGCTCCCAGCAAATGAAC
>CAZMXB010000595.1:0-1629 GCA_964569855.1 uncultured Rhodoferax sp. | reverse complement strand
AAAACCGGGGTGGGTTTGGCCAATATCAAGGGGCTGGCGGCTCCTACTCGCGTGCTCCGTCGCCGTTTGGCCAAAGTGTCCCGATGACGGCACCAAGCGGGCTTGGCCAGTTTACAACGTCAATAGGCATGGGTGGAGGCGGCGGGTATGCCCCGTCGACTCCGTATCAAAGTTCAACGCTCAGTTTCGATCAGTATGGCGGTCAGTACCCGCAATACATGGATCAAAACGGGCTGGCTCAAACGATGGACCCGTCGCAAGTCGTTTATCCGGACCAAGGATACGTGAACGATTATCAAGACGGAGGAAACTATGATTTTGGGAACGTCTCGCAATACGTCGACCAGAACGGATTGGCCCAAACGTTCGACTCGGCACAATTCATCGACCCCAGCATGGGGTACGGCTACGATTTCTCAGGGGGTGACTACTAATGCCACGACGCTATGCGATCACGTTCAAAAACGTCGCTGTCTCGGCCGCTCAAGATCTGATTTCCGTTCAATGCGGATCGGGGAAAACTCTCCGGATCTGCAAGATCTGGCTTTACGGAACCGACACAACGCTGCAAACCGCTCAAATGCTTCAATGCCTTTTGAAGTACGCGACAACGTTTGCGTTCGGGTCTGGCGGAACAGTGCCAAGTCCGGCTGGTGTTCCGCTCGATCCGGGCGACTCGGCCGCATCGTTCACGTCGCACATCAACGACACGACGGCATCGGCCAGCACGTTCAAGGACGTTTACCCGTGCGGTGGTCACAACTACGCCGGGATCACAAAAGACTTCGGCATGGGCGGGATCATTCTTGGCCCCAGCGAAGGGGCTTCCTTCCAATTGCTTTCCACCGTTTCTGGAACGTGCCATTTCAGCGGCGGAATGGAAGTTGAGGAATCGGGCGGATAATGAATAACCCGGTCACATTTACGGACAGCGCCGACGACGAAGAAGCCATCTTCGCCGTCGAATCGTTTATCAATAACGCTGAATCAGAACTGTCAATCACATCAAGCCCATTCGCGTGGACTCCGGCAATCCCTTCGCCTTCGCCGTTTGACCTCAGTGCCAATACGCTCCGGCTCGTTCCACGAATCCCGATTCGCCTTGATGTCGGCAATGATTCGGATCCAAAAAAGGTCAATGCCCGTCTGATTCGTGCAAGCCAGATGATCAGCGAGATATTGAACGATTTGACGGCGAATGGGTACTTGTACAAATCGGCGAATGGCTGGGCGATCATGCAAAGCCCCCGGCAGGTCGCATCGGCCGATTCTTTCATCGGTGAACTGTTTATCAACACTTCGACAAACCGGCTGGCATATAAGAACGCCGATGGCTCCGTAACGAATTATTGATCGACTCGGTATCATTTCCCTCAACCTTCGAGGGAATGACATGCCAGCATCTTTTGAAACCGCTTCCCCATTCAGTGCCGATGCCTACGCCGCTTTCGGTGCCGGGCCAATCATCGACCGGCAGATTGATTTCCGGAATCAGCAGCAGTTAGCGGCCCAAAACCACGCGGCACAAGCCGGGATCGCGCAGATCAACGCCAATGCGTCGATGGCGGATAATTACAACAACAACGAAGCGGCCAGACTCCGGCAAACAAATCAGTCATACATCGACCA
>CAZMXB010000594.1:0-2483 GCA_964569855.1 uncultured Rhodoferax sp. | reverse complement strand
TCCTCGGGTCCAATCGGGTCAAACTCAGCGATAGAGCCGGATTGCGTGAATACGCGCATGATTGACGGCAAGGCCCAATCCACAGCCTCAGCCAGATCCTTGGACACAACCGCCGAACGGCCCACTACCTCGTTTCCGTATGGCCTGCCGTGGTAGTGATCCATGGCTTTGGCGCGTTCCTGCGAAAGCTGCCCGTCCTCCACACCCAGCGCATCGCGCCTCATGGCGGAAACAATCGCGGCCAGGTCTTCCGGGCGCATCTTGCTCACTCTGCGGTGTCCTCAAACGTCAGCCCATCGGTCGGCAGGCCCTGGCCTTCCAAAGCGGCGATGCAACGGGCGATGCGTTCGGCACGCGGCAGGCTGATGGATTGCCCGGCCCAAACGCGGTCGGCGTAGGCTTGAGACGGAGACAGTTCAACCATCTCGGTCTGCTCTGCCTGCTCTGCTGCTGCTTTGGGCGGTCGTCCGCGTCGTTTGGGTTCGTTCATACGATGTATTTCGTGTTTACTTTGATCGGGTCGTCCCAATCGTCAGTTTTCAGGGATAGCTCTGCAAAGGTGTTATTCCAGGCGTCCGCAAGGTTCGGGCTTTTGACTCCCCGAGCCTTCAATTCCGGCTTGCCTTCGACCTTGATAAGCCCGTTTGACAAAATCGTGTAAGTCGGCGTTGCCAGTTCTGCAACTAACTCTTCGTCATCCTCAATCAGCTTGCAGTCTTTGGCTTCCAGCCATTCCCGGCAGCGCCACCACAATTGATCCCGCAGCCGATTGAATTGCCTTTCGCCTTCTGCGTTGGGCGCTTCTGATTCCGCCACGTTGACGCCATGGGCTGGAAGCTCCAACTCCTTGAGCCGATCAACCACCCCAGCACCAATGCCAATCACGTCGATATTGATAGAAACCGGTCTGTCCTTTGTGGGCGTCTTGTCCCACTCAGCCTTGATCAGCCCAGCCAGTTGCATGGTGTCTTTGCCCCACCATTCCTTGACTTTCTCAAGCTGGTGATTTCCTTTGCGCTTTGCCAGGGCGCTGCTATCGTCCCCGAATCGGGCCACGTCAACACCCCAAATAACCTTGGCCGAATGGATAACGGCAACGTCTCTGACTCTTGCCGCCTCGCATAGCTCCAAAGAAATCACGCCATCGGCAGCGCCGACAAATTCACCCAAAACGCGCACCTTATAGACGGGGCTTCTTTCGCCGTATTTCTTGCGCATGTTCTCGATGTAGGTCCGAGACACGCGGGGAGAGTCAACGCCTGACCAATGCAACGCGGCCCAAGCTGACCGCATCTTGTGATGACTGTCGAAGAAGTGGCCGCTTTGCCGGGTCGGGTTTGCGGCCATGACCACAAACGCGCCATCCGTTGACAGCGCACCCTCGGCCACCTCAAACACGTTATCCGCTACGCCTGACGCTTCATCAATCAAAAATAGGATGTTGTCTGCGTGGAACCCTTGCAGGGCTTCCGGTCTTTCCGGTCGGCTTGTTCGCGCCACTGCAAAACCCTCATTCGGCGCGGACTTCAGCCGGAAAGCGCCAGAGGACCACTCGAACTGCTCACCTACTGCCGGGAGCCGATCCTTCATCACCCGGTGCCACTTGGCAATCTCGGACCACAGCACATCCTCAAGCTGATGGCTTGTCGGGGCTGTCGCCGGAACCTTTGCGGGGAAGTAGCACGCCAGGAACCACATCACGCACCACGCCATGAAGGTGCTTTTCCCGGTCCCATGGCCTGATCTGATCGAAACCCTGCGTTTCAGCACCAGATTGCGGCTGGCGTCCCATTGCTGTTCTGTAGGATCAGCCCCGAGCACTTCCTTTGCAAACAGGCAAGGGCCACCACTGCGCCATCTAAGAATGGCCTGCTGTGTTGGCGACAGTTGCATTGAGGGCGGCTAGTTCTTGATCCAATGTTTTTGTCTTGACCGTGGCGTTTAGTTCAATTGCTTTTGTCTCTCTCCATTGTTCCGGCCTTCTGTTTTTCAGCCAGAAAATGCCAGCGGTCGTATCTGGGGGGTAATATTTTCGGATTTGAGTTTGGACGATTTCTTTATCCACAACTCGAATATCAACTTCGTCATGCTCGTAGCCAGTTGCACGGCTAAACAAAGCACGCTCCACGCGATCATCAGCTTCTGCTTTGCCTGACTTTAGGGCCTGACAAAACTTGCTCTGTTCGGTTTTCCATCGATAAAGCGTTCGCACATCAACATTGAAGAAGTCGGCAATTTCAATGTCAGTTGCCCCGAGCTTCGCCAACTTTTGAGCTTGCTCGATGTAATCTGCTTTGAAACTTGATGGCCTTGCCATTGTTGATGCCTATTGGCTTGGTTGTCTGGTGTGTCCAACAAGCCCCCGGCGTCTCAGGAAGGAGATTGAGCTGATAGCCGGGGGCTGCTGGTGCCTGCTGTTTGCCCACAAAGCAGGTGGGGCCTGACCTTGACCCCGTGGCCGGAAATGAGGAACCGGCTGGATC
>CAZMXB010000593.1:0-2492 GCA_964569855.1 uncultured Rhodoferax sp. | reverse complement strand
CATTGCGCTCATGCCGGCCACGGAGGCTGCCGTGGTCTGGATGTAGTTGGCGCCATGGAACAGTTCGGCCAGCGCGACCCGGTAGATGCGGTCGATGTTGCGGACCGCCTTGCGTGCCAGTTCGGCGTCATGCGCCGCATCGGCGGTTTTGCTGCCAAGCTTGCCGTAGCCGTCACGCAACGCCAAAGCGCCGTGCAGCAGGAACTCCGCCATTTCGAGCATGAAGCGGTCGGGCTTCACGCCGAGCGCCTTCAATGGCAGGAAGTAACTCGGTAGTGGAGTGCGCCAGGCGCATGCCACGTCCGCCCCCGCCAGCTACCGCCTTGACCAAGAGCGGATAGCCCAGCTTTCCGGCCTCTGCCATCAGGGCGGCATCGCTATGTTCCGCCCCCAGATAGCCCGGTGCGCAGGGCACACCCGCGTCGAGCATGCGGCGCTTGGCCAGTGCCTTGTCACCCATGGCCGTGATGGCACTGGCCGGTGGGCCAATGAAGACCAAGCCCGCGTCGACACAAGCCTGCGCAAAGGACGCGTTTTCACTCAAGAATCCGTAGCCGGGGTGCACCGCATCGGCGCCCGTCTTGCGTGCCGCCTCCAAAATGGCATCAAAGCGCAAATACGATTCAGTGGCTGGCGACGCACCAATATGCACCGCCTCATCGGCCAGCGCAACATGCGGTGCGTCACGGTCCGCATCGCTGAACACGGCCACGGTCCGGTAGCCCAGGTTGCGGGCCGTGCGGATCACGCGGCAGGCAATTTCCCCGCGATTGGCAATCAAAATTTTGTCAAACATAAAGCACCTCTGAGGGAGTCTGGGTGGCAGAGCGTTTTGCGTAGGTCAAGGAGGAGAGCGCGCAGCGCTCGGGGGACACGGAGCAAAACGCTCTGACACCCAGACTCCCGGCACCAAGCCGTATTTCAAACAAGTTCATGCGACCGCCCAGCGAGGTTTGCGTTTTTGCATAAACGCGGTCATACCCTCAATCCCCTCGGGACCCTGGGCCGCTTGGGAAAAAACGGCAGCGGCCTGCTGAACCAGTGTCTGGGGCTCCTGCAACCGTGCCTGTGCCATCAGGGCTTTGGTAGCAGCCAAAGCTCCAGGTGCGCAAGCCAGAATGTCCGCCAACACTTTGTCCACCGCCGTGACTACCAAGTCGCTGCATACCACTTCATGCACCAACCCCAAACGCAGTGCAGCCGCCGCATCCAATCGCCCACCGGTGACCGCCAGACGCTTGGCCTGCGAGTACCCCAGCCGCTCCACAAGAAACGGTGCTATCTGCGCAGGCACCACACCCAGCGCTGTCTCAGGCAGGCGGAAGTTCGCGGTTTCACTGGCAATGGCCACGTCAGCCACGCAGGCCAGACCAAAGCCGCCGCCCATGACCGTGCCCTCCAACACCGCCACCACCGCCAGCGGCGTGCGCGCATACGCCACACATAGTTCGCCAAATGCGGCATTCACTTCCGCGATGGGGTCGGGTGCGCCCGTGCCTGCTGCCTGCATGGCCCGCATGCGCGCACCGGCCATGTCCTTCAAATCGGCCCCGGCACAAAAGTGCCCGCCCGCGCCGCGCAACACCACCACACGCACGGCGTCGGGTTTGCCAGCGGTCGCTTCGGCGTCACGCAACACCCGGCGCAATTCGGCCACCATTTGCAAGGACATGGCGTTGCGGGCTTCGGGCCGGTTCAAGGTGAGGTGCAACACACCACCTTCCTTGGTCACCGACACTGCTACTAATTGAATAGCATCTTGCGAAGTATCCACGAGGGCTAGAGCCTCATTTTCCATATGACTTGTCATGCTTTGCCCGGCAAGGTGCCTTCATACTTACAAATGATGCCCAACATAATTTCGTCTGCACCACCACCAATCGAGATCAAACGGCCGTCGCGGTACGACTGCGAGATCGGGTTGTCGGCGGTAAAGCCCATGCCGCCCCAATATTGCAGGCAGCTATCCGCGACGTCCCGGCTTAGCCGCCCCGCCTTGAGTGTGGCCATGGACGCCAGTCGTGTCACATCCTTGCCCGACACATACGATTCCACCGCACGGTAAGTCAAGGCGCGCAGGCACTCCACCTCGGTGCGAAGCTCGGCCAGGCGGAAATGCACCACCTGGTTGCTCAGAATGGATTTGCCAAAGGTCTGGCGGCTTCGGGTGTATTCAATCGTCTGGTCAATCAAACTGTCGAGCGAGCGCAGGCAGCCCGCCGCGCCATAGAGGCGCTCTTCCTGGAACTGCAGCATCTGCAGCATGAAGCCCATGCCCTCCTGGCCAATCAGGTTCTTTTGCGGCACACGCACGTTGTCGAAGAACAGCTGGGCCGTGTCGCTGGAATGCATGCCAATCTTTTCGATCTTCTGGCGCGTGATGCCAGCGCTGTTCATCGGCACCATGATGAGCGACTTGTTTTTGTGCGGCGCTGCGTCCGAGGTGTTGGCCAGCAGGCAGCACCAGTCGGCCTGCATGCCGTTGGTGATCC
>CAZMXB010000592.1:1022-2494 GCA_964569855.1 uncultured Rhodoferax sp. | reverse complement strand
GGGCCACGAATGGTCTGCGCCAGAACGACATCATGGCCTTCCTGTGCCCGCCGGGGCGCGACATTTCCAAGGTCAAGAAAGAGATCGTTGATTACCTGCCCACGCAAGCCTGGTATCTGCACCAGAGCAACGATGGCCGCCTGTTTTACAAGGACATCCAGAACCTTGCCGCTAAGTTGCATTCCACAGCCCGGCAGTACAACCAGCAAACCTGCCTGAAGGAGCTTCGCGCCTATCTGGAAGGCTTGTTCCAGCCCAGCGTGCGCGACTGCTACCAGCGCATTGAAATGCTCGCCGCCATCGACGAGGTACACCTCGAATCTGACAAGACAGCGCTGCTGCTGGTGCAACCAGGCAACGACATTGACACGGCGACCAAGCTACCCAAAGAGTGGGTCAAGTTCCATACCGATCAAGAATTTAAAAACCGCGCGCTCTATCTCACCGGTTCACAGGAAACGCTTACCCATGTTCTGGAGCAGTCGGCCCAGTTCAAGGCGATCAACAGCATCTTGGCTGAGATGGATTCAACTGGCGTCACCACGCGCGACCCGCAGCGCCAACAGGCCAATCAGAATCTTGACCAGATCACCCTGCGCTTGCGCTCCGCTATTCAGGAAACCTTCACCACGTTGGTCTATCCCAGTATGGGGCAACTGCGCACCACCGACTGTCGCATCAACTTCCAGAACAACCAGTTCGACGGCGAAAAACTGATCCGCGACACCCTCACCAACGCCAAGAAGTTCGAGACCGACACCAACAACGATACTTTCCGCCGCAAATGTGAAGACCGTTTGTTTCAGGGCCAGAAGACGGCCAAGTGGAACGAAATCAAGCGCCGCGCCGCCATGTCCGACGCCTGGCCGCTACACCGCCCGGATGCACTCGATGTGCTCAAAACCAAGGCGATCAACGAAGGCCAGTGGCGCGATCTGGGCGACTCGGTTGAAAAAGGCCCATTCCCGCCACCTAAGACCGAAGTGCAGGTGCGACTGCTGTCGCGCGACGACAAAACGGGTGAGGCTTTCCTCAAAATCACCCCGCAAAATGGCGATACCGTCCACTACGAAATTGGCGACACCCAGCCAACCACCGGTTCCCTCAAAGTCAGCGAAGCCGAAGGCGGCTACAACAACTTCCGCACACGCGAACTAAAACTCACCTTCCTGTGTGTTGATTCAACGGGCAAGCATGATGCGGGTCAACCGGTGGCATGGAAGAACACGCTGGCAGTCAAATACCGCGTCTTCCAGCAGGGTGAAGACTGGCGCGTCGAACTGCACGCCGTACCGCGTGGGCACTTGCGCTACACCACCAACGGTGCCGACCCGGTAGCAAGCGGTGGCGCTTACGACACCCCGTTCACCTTACCAACCGAATGCCGTTTCGTGCTTGCGGTGGCAGAAGACGGCGATATTCGCTCCAACGCCGAAAAGATCGACGTGCTGGAATACCGCATCAACGAAGAG
>CAZMXB010000592.1:0-1012 GCA_964569855.1 uncultured Rhodoferax sp. | reverse complement strand
GGTCGATGCCGCGTTGCCCGCGCTGTGGTCGCATCCGCATCGCAACCTCACTGCTGCCCCTGCCTTTGCATTTATTGACCTGCTCGAAAAGCACCAAGGGCAGGCACGCGAAGTGGTTGTGGATGTCACCGGCAATGACACCGATGTCAGCTTGTCGTTTATAGCGGGCGAGAACGAACTGGTGGCTGGCACCCGCCTGCGCGAAACCGTCAAGAAAATGCAGGAGATCGTCGGTGGCAGTCAGGTCACCATCAGCGCCACCAGCATTCGCTTTGAGCGAGGGCAACTGCTACTTGACTGGATCGCCGCCATTCACGGCAGCCTGCAACCCGGTGAGGTCAGTCAGTAATGGCACAAGCCAAAGTGACTGCGCCCAAGAAACCGACGGCGCTGGGCTTCGGCTTTCAGCCTGAGCTTTCCGAGCACTTCTTTCTGCTGACGCTGCCCCGCAGCAAAGGTGACGGGGCGGAGGTCACCTTATCCGAGCATTTTGAATGGTTCGAGCCAACCGACGAAGTGCCGATCCCTGTGCCGCTCAATTCCACCAATGCGCATTTGCGCATCATCCTGCGCCGCGCAGTGTGGGATTTGATTGCCGAGGATGTCAAGGCCGAGTTCAACCGCCGCCTGCGCATCTACGGCCAAAAGACCGCCAAATGGCTGCAAGCGGGCCAGGTGCCCATCGACCGCACCTTGGGCAAGGAGTTGTGTGTGCTGGCCTGGGCGGTGGAGGAATGCGACCCGGCGCTGATCCCCACTGCCATTCGCAACTGGCTGGGGCTGGTGCCGGAAGAACGCTGGTGGCTCTACACCATGACGAATGCTGCCACCGGCCATGCCATCAATGGCCGTGGCAAGGGTTGGCGCAAGGCGCTGCGCTATGCGCTCACTGAAAACCCGGTGTCGGAAGGCTTGATACAACGCAGACTGGCCGAATTCGAGTTGACACCCACCGAAAACAAGAATTAAGCGACAAGACCGCCATGAACAACCTGAGTTTCATAGAACAACA
>CAZMXB010000591.1:1850-2504 GCA_964569855.1 uncultured Rhodoferax sp. | reverse complement strand
CCGGAGTTCAAAGACTGAAACGAGTCGATTTGTGAAGTCCAGTATGCATTTGACGTCGCATGATTCGCTTCGAAGTACGCGAGAAACGCAAGCCATAGAAATACACCCAGAGGCGGTGTCAACCAGATGGCCCACCACAGCGCGCCAGCTTTGTACGACGTGCCGTGCCGTGCTGAAACAGATCCTCGACAAAATTCAATATGCTTATGCGCCAAATGGTCCTTTTCAGCCATGCTGAGTCCCCCATGCAGGAGGAAGTCCGCAGGACTGAGTAGGGTGCTTGTGGATCACTAACGCCGCATCGAGACATCGGCAGTGCTGATAGATGCGGCGAGTCAAATCCGCGCGCGAGTAAGATGATGACCGTCCTGTGTCAGTCGGGACTTGGTGTGTAATGTTTCTCATCGCGGTCTCGGCGACGGCGAAGTCACAGTTGGGCTAAGCGAATCCGCTTCGTCTTCCCGCATGGGTATCCAGAATCCGCTTCCGGCGACCGGTTCATTAAAGCGCCATCCTGGGCAACTGCCGGGGGCCAGAGGAGATGTGCCGTCGAGCCAGCTACCATGGGTAAGCACTACCGCATTGAGCTGCTGGAGGAGCTCATCACAAAGTTCGTGCTCCTTACCTCCACGCGCCCTCAGTGCTGACGAATGC
>CAZMXB010000591.1:0-1840 GCA_964569855.1 uncultured Rhodoferax sp. | reverse complement strand
GGCCAGAATGCCTACATTCAACGACTAACTGCCCATTGGCAAGGTTCTGTCAGGGCACGATTTGGATTCGCCTTTGATCATACCTTGCTTTTCGCCATGGGCGGACTTGCCTTTGGCCGATTTACCCATTGCTCAATTATCGATGACTGCCAGGGCAATACAGGCCATGTCATTAAATACAGCTCCGCCCGGATGGGATGGACAGTTGGCTTTGGCATTGATCATAAACTTGCCGACAACTGGAGCATCAAGGTAGAAACGAACACCGTATCGCGCGGAGACGTGGAGAAATAGGATGCGAGAAGGATTGGGAGCGAAGTGCGCAATCTTCTCGGCAAGTTGCTGCGCGTCCTTGCTGCTTTCGAGTGTGGCGGTCACCCCTTTGAACGCAACGGCGCCGACGGCCCAAAAAACGAGCGTCCACACAACCCAGCGAGGCAGCCTTGAGGGCCAGCGCTTGTTGATGGTAAGGGAGGCTAGTAATGCAATTGGGACAGCGAGCGGAAGGACGTATAGGAACATCCGCGATTGCGAAAGTGAAAAGACCAGGAGTGGAGCAAAGATCCAAATCCGCAGGAGCATTTGGTACTGAGAGGCCTCAGGAAAGAGCTCTGAGGAACGAGGATCTCTTCGCTTTGCCATGAGTGCCAGCGGCACTCCAGGAATGGCAGCCAGCAAAAGAACAGGTCCGTACACCAGCAACGGGCCGTACCATTGATGATTTCGATCGTGGACGTCACTGAACACTCTGTCCACAAACTCATAGCCGACAAAGTATTCAAGGAGATTGGGTTGTTTAGCGATTAGCCAAGCAAACCACGAAAAGGAAATCGCAAGGAACAAAGTAATACACCACACATCCGCCAGTTGCAGTACGCGTCGAATTCCGTCAGCACGTATCGTGAAACCAACAATCGGAATCAATGGAATGAGTCCGGGGGGGCCCTTTGTCACGAACGCCAAGCCCAAACAGGACCACATAAGGACTCGATACTGGGAAGAGCGGTGTGGCGCCTGACTACGCATCATCAACCAGGCGTACATTGCGCCGGTTTCGAAAAGCGTTAGAAGCGTGTCGGTCGTGACAACGTTTGCAGCGAGAAGCGGGAATAGAGATGTCGCCCAGAGCAAGACCGGCAGCCAAGGTCGGTTAGGGACCAAGTCCTTGCCGATCCCCAGAACGAAAAATCCGGTCACGACAAAAGCCAAAGCATTTGGGAGGCGTACAGCCCACTCGTTCTCACCGAACAAGCGAATGCTTGAGGCAATTGCCCAATAAGTGAGCGGAGGCTTTGTAAGGTGTGCCTGATGGTCGTTCAGCTTTGGCACAAGCCAATCTCCGCCGTGTAGCATTTCCAATGCCACAGCGGTGTAGCGACCTTCATCAGGATCCCAGAGCGGTCGTGACCCCTGAAAGGCCATCGCCAGAATCGCGAGCAGCACAAAGAGACTGAGATACAGTCTGAGGGACGGATCGCTACCGGGTTGAAAACGAAATTGAGCAGCGTCGCTCATTGTTTGTCGGAGCTCGGTCGGAACTTTGTTCGTGCGGCGTTAACAACTTAAATTGCGCCGAACGTCCAAAGTCATCGTCGTTCCGCCTCGCCCACTTTCGATCGAGAGACTCCAGCCCAAGTGCACGCAAATTCTTCCGATCAGATCTATGCCGAGCCCACGGGGTAGGGCGTCATCCTGAGAACGCGCCATGGTTGCATAAAGACGACTCACCTCTTCAGGCGCGAGGCCGTGACCAGGGTCACTGATCGAGATAACGCCTACAGGCTCGACGCTCACTCTGATGGTGCCTGCGTCGCTTTGTTCAATTGCATTGCGCAACAGA
>CAZMXB010000590.1:0-2512 GCA_964569855.1 uncultured Rhodoferax sp. | reverse complement strand
TTTACTTTTTCAGGGTCTTCGTTCTTTAGTTTCTTCTGAAGATTCTTTGCAGCGAGAGACAACGGTTTCTGTAACGCTGCGGTTATCTTCTGTTCGGTTCCGTACTTCATTTTGTAAAGTGCATCTTGTAATCTTCCCATAGTAATCATCCTTTCTTCGATAGCATATAAAGTGTGTACAACACTAATCCAAGTGCGATGATACCCAGCATGACGTAAAGGAACGGTACGATTGTGGTGCCAGATGGAATCTGGGTCACGCCGCCCCCTTCGCTAACACCGTATACGGCTGGTTAGGTATCCTGTCGAAGCTGCTCTTACCGAACTGCTTCTGTTTCTCTTCGATAATGAACGTACCTTTTGGCATCCTCCGTGTCAACTTGTCGTTTACCATACTGTAGTTCTTGTCTGGCTTACTTCCGCCCAACCAGATGAACGTGTCGAACCTCTGCAAGATTTTCCAGTACATCAGGTTGAGAGCGTGGATGTTCACGTAAATCGTCATGTTCATCCTGCCGGAATCAATCAGGGCGTTCTCTGCGAAGTCATCTATCAGATACCAGAATGGTTTCGGTTCGTTTGCAGGGAATATCTGGTGTGCCTCATCGAAGAAGAACACCACGCTTTTCAATCGGCGTATCCCGTTACCGCCGTCGGTTTCTTTGTCCCTACTATTTTCAATCTCCTGCATGTAATAGAACAGGTCGTACCAGAACGTTTCATTGATGACAGATACCGTATCCGATGGATCTAACCACTCTGGGTCTTCTGGGGTAAGCATCCGCATTTCATTCAATGTATTTTTTAAAAGGAGGGATAGTTTGTAGTCATTTGGGACATATACGACGTTGACCCCACCTTCAATTAAATTGTTGTAGAGATCTTTCTGGTCAGAATACTTGTAGATATCAAGTCCCCCGAGTTTCTTCATGGTGTCGTCGTCCTGAGACTCTTCATAGAATGTTATGTCGTCGTCCTTGTAAATGAACACGCGAAGGTCTCTATCTTCCGCTTTCGGGAAACACGAACGGAAATGTTTCTTCGTCATGCAGTTCCAGTAATCCAGTTTCCTCCCGCGATAGATGATTGTCTCTTTCACCATCTGGTTGCGATCTCTCCCCTTATCACAGAGATATTTTTCTTTCGGCATCGACCCAACGAAATACATTTTCAGCAGGTTGGTTAACGCCAGCGTGGTTTTACCTTGCCGCATCGGGGCGATACATGCTATACGCATCCCCCCATACCCCTTAACACCATCGTCGTGCAAAAAGGTTTTGTAGCATATGTCCAGTCCGAGATCTGAACTTACAGCGTCCATTCCGCCAGACTTTTTGTAGTGAGGTTTACTCCACGCCATAATTACTCCTGCTGCTTGTTGAACAGCGTCATGTCGTCCACGCTGTAAGAACTGTTCTTCGGCTTGATGATCAGGTTGTATTTCAGCTCAATGTCTGCGAGCACATCGTTAATGTCTGCAATCATCTTGTTGGACACGCTCCATGCATCTTTGTTGGTCATATACGTGTCCTGTGCCACTTTCCACCGTTCGCGGCAATCGAGCACCGCGTTGTAATCTACAAGCAGTTCGATAGATTCCGTTGGGAAATATTTTCGTTTCTCTTCGATGCACCGTGTGGATTCTTCCTGCATGAACACGTCGAGATCTTCCAATATGATCATAACCCTCTCACCGGGTTTCTCCTCGCTCATCATATCCTTGATCATCAGGTCTATGGTTGTGTAGAGAAGAGTGGTAAGCCCTGGCATCAACCACTGCCGGCATTTGTATTTGAGGACACCGTGAATGGTAGAGATACGGGACGATGTTAAACTTATCTTGTTTGCCGGCTCTGTAGATCGGGCTGTCGCTACAGAAAGTTCCCCTATCATCTCTTTAATCTGGGTCGGTGGGAAATTATCCGTGCCTTGTACTATCATCGTTTCCCCTCGCACAGTTCAGTAAACCGTTTGTATTTTTCCCATTCGGGATCGATCTTATGCGTTACTTTCTTCGCAACAACACTAGCGTCGGATTTCATTATCTTTACCACATCTCTGATAAGATACTTCCAACCGAGAGCAACCGGAATAACCGTAACGTTGAGGATGGGTAGCGACATCTGGTACAGCACACCAGCCCCTACAACGATACCGGCTGGGGAATACCACGGGAGTTTTACGTTCCTTCGCTGTGGCATCCGTGATGCTTTGCGTTTCTCGTATTCTCGTTCCTGTTCGCGCCCTTTGTTAAAATATTCGGAGAGGGTCATATTAGATACACCGGCACAGATTCGTTTAAATGCCAACCGCTTTCGTTCTTAAAACAATAATGTTGCATAGTTGATATCTTAATCATACCATCTGGATTATCTGGAAACAACGTCTGGTTGTATGGATCGTTCATTTGATGGCACCAATTTTCTGATGGTGATTCTGACCACAGCGTTGCTGTGATTAAAACACACATACCAATCCCAAGTGCAATTGTAAAAATGGCTATAATATACCCG
>CAZMXB010000589.1:0-2515 GCA_964569855.1 uncultured Rhodoferax sp. | reverse complement strand
GAATTTATTTCCTTTCCGAGAAAGTTTGAGCGTTTCATTGTTTGCGCTTCTTTTTAATTTCTTTAGCGTAGTCAATTACAAGCTCGCTATTATTTTCTACAGGAATAGTAGATAGCGCAGCAAGTTTTGCCGCCCCGCTTGCGCCCATATCAAGTCCTGATAGTGCGTTATTAGCCGTATAGTTTGGCATCTGACCCTTTTGGTACTTGTCCGACATAATGATTTTTCTGGCTCCAGCGCTTGCCAGCATAGGAGCAGCAGCTGCAGCTATAGATGCGAGAGCATTATGACCAAGCAAAAGAGTGCCGAGACCCGCAGCAGCGCCTTCAGTGGCATTAAGCGCGCTGATCCCATGACCATCTGCAATGTCTGTGTTTTTGGTAGACTTAGGAAATGCCTTTGATATTTCTGCTGCGTTTTTTATATCACCGGAAATCACGCTTCCTTTTTTTGACTGATAAATAGTAGCAAGCTTAGCCGGATTAACCAATCCAGTAGCCTTATTTATAGCAGGCTCAACGGTGTATGTTTTTGCTATTGTTGATCTGGCATTTCTATAATCATTTAAAAGCTGCTCTTGTCCCGATTGCTTCAAATGTGACTCAATAGCATCCTCAAGGATATTGGCAGCCTCTTTATTTGCCGTTCCTATCAGGTTGTCTTTTGCATTAAATGCCTTATCCGAGGTCGCGCGAAGCTCTCGTATTTTGTCAATAGCATGCGAAGAATCAAACACTGGAACATCGAGCTGGCTTACAATTTCCTGTATATCGCTTTTTGCTCCAACAGGAAAACTTTTTCCAGCCGCAACCTCTGGAGCTTTAAGCTTATCCAGCGCTGCCTTATAGTCAGCATCTGTTGCTATCGTTCCAAGCCCGCGCAATGGGGCATATCCGGCATCAAATGCCGTTCCGCGTATTTCATCAAGAACATCTGGAGTTAATGGGGTATTTGCTTCAGCCCCAAGCTCTTTAGCTACCATGTTATGAATAATTGGCGCGTTATTGGCGGACGCCTTGCCTTCCATAGCAACCTTTCCGGCCTGAGAAGCGAGAGCATTTGCCGCCATGCCTCTGTTTTTAACATCTGAAGGCGCTATTTTTATTCCGCTATCTAAAGCGTTTTGCATAATGGCATCGCGCTCTGCATTAAGAGACTTCTGCGCGTTTAACTCTGCTTGCCTAGCCTCTGTATTAGCCGCAAACTTAGCTCCAAGCATAGGAATTGCCGCCGATGCAGCTAATGACGCAGCCAGCCCAAGTTTGCTATTCCCCGTGCTTTCTGTAGTTGCCTGCCCAACTCCTGAAGCAATGCCTCCAGCCGCGGCGTTTGATAACATCTGGCCTGCTGTTTTATAGCCGCCGCCTAATACCATGCCAGTGGCTCCCTGAACACCTGCATCTAGTATTCTTTGGCTTGGTGTAACTGGCTCATCTTCTGGGCGTATCAACCCAATCTTTGTAAGCGCCATATTAGCGTAGTTGGGGTCTGACGTAATATCTGGAGCCAAATCAGATCGGCCAGATGCATTAGCAATAGACCCCACAGCAGCCTTTCCAAGATTTACGACACGATTGGGCGCATTTAAAAACATATCAGCTGTGCCAGCCACGCCTTTAACTATTGCGTTTCGCGCAACGCTCATGTTGCTTGGAGGAATAGCAAGCGTCGACAGAATGGCGTCCTTGCGGCTAGGCTGTGGTGCGGCCTGTACTGGCTTGGCGGTAGAAATATCAAAACCGTCTGGCTTTGCCGGCGATTCTTCTAAAGGATGCGCGGTGCTAATATCAAACGCCATTACTGCACCTCTTGATATGAGCCATCAGGAAACACAAGCGCCTTATTTCCGGCAGCATCTATATGAAGCACTCCGCCTTGCGCGCTGCCGCCTGCACTGCTCTGGTTTGCGTTAAACCCGCCAAGCGCCCTATCTTTCGCCTTTTGCGCAACAGCAATAGCGTCATCAATTTGCTTGTCAAACTGATCTGGTGATTGTCGATAATCTAATGCAGCCAATGAGTCCGTAGCTTTCTTGCCCTCGACCTCTGTAATCTGGCCGCCGCCTTTTAAGGTGTCATACGCCTGCAGAAATAACTGCCCGTTTACCTTATCGAACATTGACTGAAAGTTTCTGCTGTCTCCGCCCGGCAGTGCGGCCTTATTGGTAAGCGAAGACATGCCAAGCGATGCATTCTTACCGGGATGGTTTTTTAATTCTGTAAGCGTCTTAATGATGTTATCAGCCGCATCTACGGTTTTCTGTCTGCCAGCGGATGCAGACGCTTCAGCTTTTTGCTGTTGAAACGTTGGCGCTTTAGTCACAGGCTTTCCGTCTGATCCATATACCGGTTCAAACGTTTCTGTTTCATAATTCCATTTCATTTTACCGTTTGGCGTGTCGATAAATATTGGCTTATTGCTTCCCGCAGGCTTTTCGGCTTTCGTCCGAGCTACATCCAACATATCGCGCCGATAGTTCATCATTTCTTGGCGGTCTGCGTCTTTGCTTTGCATC
>CAZMXB010000588.1:0-2528 GCA_964569855.1 uncultured Rhodoferax sp. | reverse complement strand
TGGCCTTCAGCGCGGTCTGCATGCGCAAGGTGATCTTGGCGTTGTTGCGGCGGGGGGTGGTCATGCTTCGACCCATTGCTGCTCAATCGAGCACCAGAAAATGCGACGCGCCTCTTGGATCACGTAGCCGCCAACGATCAGATCGGTCTGCCCGCCGAGGCGGTAGAAGCCATCTGCCTTGAACGGTTGCAGGGTCTCGTGGTTTTCCAAGATCAGGGTCACCTGACGCTGGCCTTTGCGGTTCAGGCCGTCTTTGATGATGTGCATCACACACCCTCCTTCTTCAAGAACGCTGTCAGCCGCTTGATGCGGTCGCCGTTGTACTCGGCGATGCGGCGGGCGTAGTCGGCGCTGGACTGTGCGAGCAGGAGTTGACGCTGGGCTTCTTCCAGCTCGCGTTGGGCCAGTTCCTTGGGGGAGGGTTTGCGGAAGGGGTTGAGAAAATTCAGGTTGGTCATGCACTGCTTTCGTTGGTTTGTCGTTACTGACAACTGAACTTTAGCGCCAACACACAACAACGACAAGTTTTTTCGCAAAAGGTCACAAACTTTTGTCGGGTATTACGCAAACGCTAAATTTCGCATACACTCCAGTCCGCTCACCGAGCAATTTAAATTTTCAAACTGGAGCACTCATGAACATCGAAGACCGCCTGGAATCCATCGACACGTCCCTCAAGACTCTCGTCACCATCCTGCAGAGCGCAGGCGCCATCACCGCCGTGGCAGGCGCCCCTGAAGCCGCCGCACCCCCTGTCGCCGAGACCAAAAAGCCCCGCACCAAGAAGACCGACGAACCTGCAGCCACCACTAAGGCCGACCTCGTGGACGGCGACCCCGATGGCACGCGCTACTGGGTGAGCGACGAAACGCAGACCGCCTACGCACAGAAGCCCGGCGACCCAGACCCCAAGGATCAGTCCTTCAAGATCGAGTCCTCCGCGCAATATCTCACCAAGAAGGCAGAGTTCGCAAAAAACGCGGCTGCGGTGGCCGAAGCACAGAAGACTGCCGCTACCGCGCCTACTGCAACAGCCCAACCGGACACTGCCTCGGCTGGTGCGGTTGACTGGGACACCGTGTTCCGCGAAATCAAGGCACTGTCCACGGCGCCCACCGGTGGCCGCGAAGCGGTGCTCGGCGTGCTGAAGCACTTCGGCTGCGAAGGCAAGACCGTCCCCGCGCTGAAGGACCTGAACAAGAACGCCGAAATCCTGACGCACGTGCAGGGGCTGCTGGCACCGGCGGCGGACGATCTGGGTCTGTAAATCATGACCGCGTTCCTCTGGGCCTGTGTTGCCTATTTCCTCATGACCGCATGTTTCGACCTTGCAGACCTGCAGGGGCGGAACAACCCCCTTGACTGGCTGTTCTTGGTGTTCAACACCGGCATGTTGGTTTTCGCCGCACAGGCTCTTTGGGAGCGGTACTGATGGATGAAATCTGGAAACCCATTGACGGCCACCCGTTCTACGAGGTGAGCAACCTCGGGCAGGTGCGCAGTTTGGACCGCATGGTGCAAGGGCGAGGCTTTCTGAAGGAAGTGTTCCAAGCGGGCCGCATTCTGAAATTGGGTCGGTGCACGAACGGCTACATCTTTGCCATGCTCGGCAGGGGCAACATGAAGCTCGTGCACCGCCTCGTCGCCATTGCTTTCGTACCGGGGGACCAGTCGCTCACCGTGAACCACAAAGACCTCGTGCGCGACAACAACGCAGCTACGAACCTGGAGTGGCTTTCCTATGGGGAAAACATCAAGCACAGCTACGACAGCAAGACGCGGAAGCAACACGTTTGGACGCGAGCCGTGATCGTTGGTGGCACTGAGTATCCGTCGGTCAGCGAGGCTGCGCGAACGTTGAATGTCTGCGCAGGCTCTGTGTCGTCGGCGATCCGATACAACCACAAGGTGAAAGGTTTGGAGGCTTCGTATGTCGGTTGAATATCATGCCCGGCTCTCGCCGAGCAGTGCCCACCGGTGGTCCTCGTGCACGGCATCCGTGGGCGCCCAGGAGGGTCTGCCCAACACGAGCAGCGAAGCGAGCCGCCGTGGGACTGCTTGTCATCTCTTGTTGGAAGAGATGCTGCTGGACCAAAACATCGACGCGCAGAACTACGCAGGCCGGTGGTTGGTGTTTGAGCCTGCAGCCCCCCGCTGGGCGCACGACGGCGACGTGGGCGGTTCTGAGCACCCTGTCGTGGTGATCGACCAAGAGATCATCGACATCTCCGTTACCGCAGTGAACTATGTGCGCGAGCGCGTCGCCCTCACCGGTGCGGAGATGTTCGTGGAAAAGGCAGTCCCTATCGGCCAGTTCACCGGCGAGGTGGGTGCCACCGGCCGCACGGACGTGACTCTGATCTATGGCACGACGGTTGAATCGGTGGACCTCAAGGGCGGCCGTAGCCGCGTGGATGCCTACGACGTGCTCGTGCCCGCCACCACGGACATGATTACCGGCAAGCCTGTGCCCGAGAAGGTGCGCGCCAACCTGCAGATGGCCTGCTACGCGCTGGGGACAATTGAGG
>CAZMXB010000587.1:0-2537 GCA_964569855.1 uncultured Rhodoferax sp. | reverse complement strand
TCCGGCCGTGCCATCCAGATCCTGAAGGCCTGCGGCGTGGACCCCAAGAGCGTGGCGACGGTCAATGTTCTGGAAGACGATGCCATCCGCGCCGGCATCAAGGATTACAGCAACTGGCCGACCATTCCCCAGTTGTATGTCAAGGGCGAGTTCATTGGTGGCTCGGACATCATGATGGAAATGTACGAGAACGGTGAGCTGCAGCAGGCGTTGGGATCTACGCCAGCCTGAATTTATCCCCGCGGCGGTCACTGCCCTCGCACGCATCAGGCATGGGGCGGATGTTCTGCTCCGTGTCCCCCGCCCTTCGGGCTCCTCCTTTACCTACGCATAACACCCGCCCCATGCCTGACGCTGGAGTGCAGGGTTTAGAAGTTGGTCGTCGGGCACGTGCACCCACGTCGCCACGCCAGATCAGTTGGGCTGTGCGTTTTGCGCAGGTCAAGGAGGAGCCCGCGCAGCGGGCGGGGGACACGGAGCAAAACGCGCAGCCCAACTGATCCACCAATAACGTCAGCGCCTACTTGGCAGTGGCAACAAATTCCCACAACCGCTTATTGGCAAACACAGCATCCGGGTACTGCGGTTTGCCCCGCGAGCCGTTGTAGCGCCCCAGCGCCAAAAACATATCGCCCTTTTCCCGGTCCAGATAGTGGCGCAAGATCACGCAGCCAAAGCGCAGATTGGTCTGCATATGGAACAGGCGGCCGGCATCACCGTCCCCAATGACACGGGTCCAGAACGGCATCACCTGCATGTAACCCCGGGCCCCGACTACCGACACGGCGAACTTGCGGAAGTTGCTCTCCACCTGGATCAGACCCAACACCAAGGCCACATCCAGACCCGCTCGCTTGCTTTCGTACCAGACGGTTTGCAGGAATTCCTTGCGGGTTTCCAAGTCCGCTTTTTTCCTTTTAAGCCGCTCGCTCATGGTCCCGAGCCAACGCAAGTAATACAGGCGGGCCTCGGTGTTGCTGAACTCGGGGATAGGCGGTGCTGCGTTATGCACCGCGTTGCTCAATGCTGTGCGCACCGAGTCGATCAGCGGCTCCTCAATCTGGCCACCGGCCCAGGCATGCTCCTGAATTGATAACAGTCCAAGCCCTACCAACGGGGGCAAGATGCAGTTTCTGCGGGTGATCCCGGGGTGCAATGGCTCAGTTGCAGATCTCATGCCGCCAGTTTGGAGCGAACCAGCGCCGCCACATCGCCCAACGGGACTTTGGTCGCAGCGGCATCACGGCGGTGCTGGTACTCCACCACGCCCTCTTTGAGCGTACGGTCACCAATCGTGACACGGTGAGGCACACCAATCAGTTCCCAGTCGGCGAACATGGCACCCGGACGTTCGTTTCGGTCATCCAACATCACATCCACACCGGCGGCCAGCAATTCGTCATACAACGCATCGGCGGCAGCCTTGACCTCGGGAAACCGGTCCGGGCTGATGGGGCACAGCACCACCGTAAAGGGCGCCAGCGCGTCGGGCCAGATGATGCCCCTGTCGTCGTGGTTCTGCTCAATCGCGGCGGCCGGCAGGCGCGTGATGCCAATGCCATAACAACCCATTTCCATGAACTGCGGCTTGCCATTCACATCCAGAAAAGTGGCATTCATGGCCTTGCTGTATTTGGTACCCAGCACAAACACATGGCCTACTTCGATGCCGCGCTCGATGGCCAGCACACCCTTGCCGTCGGGGGACAGATCGCCCACTTTGACGTTGCGCAGGTCGGCAACCAGGTTTGGCTCGGGCAGGTCACGGCCCCAGTTGACACCCGTGGTGTGAAAATCTTCCGCATTGGCGCCGCAAATCCAGTCGGCCATGACGGCCACCTCCCGGTCCACCACCAGTTTGACCGGTTTTTGCAGGCCAATGGGACCCAGGTAACCGGGTTTGCAGCCGAAGTGTTCTTCGACCTCGTACAGTGTGGCGAAACGGAAATCCACCAGCCCTGGCACCTTGCCGACCTTGACTTCGTTCATGTCGTGGTCGCCGCGCAGCAATAACAACCAGATCTGGGTTTTAACGATATTCCCCTTGTCGTCTTTGGCGTCGGTGGCCAAAACCAGGGACTTGACCGTGGTCTGCAGCGGTACGTTCAACAGTGCGGCCACCTCTTCGCACGTGCTTTTGCCCGGTGTGGCTACTTTGGCCATGGGTTGGGTCGCCTCACCTCGGGGTCCGGCAGGCGCCAGCGCTTCCGCCTTTTCCATATTGGCCGCATAGCTGCTGTCGGGACAGTAGACGATGGCGTCTTCGCCGGTGTCGGCAATCACCTGGAATTCTTCACTCAGGTCACCTCCGATGGCGCCGCTGTCGGCAGCCACCGCACGGTAGCGCAAGCCAAAGCGGTCAAAAATTCTGCGGTAGGCGCCGCTCATGGTGTCGTAGCTCTTCTTGGCAGCATCCAGATCACGGTCAAAGCTGTAGGCATCCTTCATCGTGAACTCGCGCCCCCGCATCAGGCCAAAACGGGGGCGGCGCTCGTCGCGGAACTTGGTCTGAATCTGGTAGAAGTTCTTGGGCAACT
>CAZMXB010000586.1:0-2544 GCA_964569855.1 uncultured Rhodoferax sp. | reverse complement strand
CCATTTGGCACTCGCCCACTGCACCGGCATTACGAATAATCGTCTCCGTGTGTCCGTCACCCAGGTACTGGCCGTTAGACCATTGCGCCATCAATTCCAGGCGCCGCTTCCCCACCCAGCGCAGGAAGTCCTGCGTCAATGGCTGGTTGAGCCAGGCCTCCCATTGCTCCTGGGAGGGTAGCTGATCCATCCGCGAGGGTTGGTGCTGGGGTTGCTGCTGTACCATCTTTCATTCCTTTGTTGAGTACCCCGATCAAACGGAGTAGAGAGTCGTCATGGTGCTTGAGCAGACCAAGGGTCGCATCAAACGCCGCGATACGGTGGCCGGCTTCCGCCAGGGAAATGCCCGCGACCTCAGCCTGTGCACGAGCTTCAAGTTCAAGAATCTTGGCGGAATTGAGACGACGCTGTTCCATGAGTTCGGCAACAGCGAGCTGGGTCTCTGTATGCAGCTGCATTTGTTTGAGCTGCAATTCGGCCTTGACCAGTTCGAGTTTCTGCGCTTCCACCTGCGACTTCGCGTCGGGAAGTGGTGGAACCTGGTCAGGTCCGGGATAAAGCATACCGATACCCTCAACCCCCAGGGAGCGCAACCATTCCCGCTCCACAGCTTCCAGGTTGTAGCCTGGTGTTGTAGCGGCGGCGCCCTTCACCAGCATGATGCGATTGAGGCGAGCTTCCTCGGAAACGACTGTCGGGTCAGCCGAGGGGACCATGTTATCGGGGTTGTCGAGGTAATCCTCACGGTAGACCGTCTGGGCGTC
Source organism: uncultured Rhodoferax sp. (assembly GCA_964569855.1). GTDB lineage: Bacteria > Pseudomonadota > Gammaproteobacteria > Burkholderiales > Burkholderiaceae_C > Allorhodoferax. The sequence continues at coordinate 1,780 of CAZMXB010000586.1, read as the reverse complement.
GCCGAAGTTGACACGCTCGGGCAGGTACTTCCCGTTGAGGATGTAGAGCTTCTTGCACTCCATCTTCATGCAGCGCCATACGCGCTTGAACAGGGCGGTGTAGATCTTGGAACCCTGTTCAACAAGAGAGCGTGCCGTCGCGGCCGGCGTGTTCTGGCCGATGTTCTGGCCCACCATGATGTCGGTGGTGCCGGGGATGCGCTGGGCGTAATCCACCAACAGTCCCAAGAGCTGGAACAGCACCGGGGAGGGTTCACGAACTGGCAGGGGGACGATATCCTTCCGTAAGTCATCACCCGTGCTGTCAACCTTGTTCCACTCCAGTGGGGAGAATGTGAGCTTGCCGCCACGGATCTTAACTCCCCGACCCAAGAACCCACCAGCTGTTGTGGCCATTGTACCAGCGTCAATAAGCTGGTTAATCAATGAGTCTACGGAGGCGTTCAAGGGGCCGAGGAGAAGACCAAAACCGATGTCGTATACACTGTTGTCTGGGGAGGGGATGAAGCCGTACTTCGTGAAGTACTCTGTCGGGACGATGCGCAGGATGCGACCGTTCTTATTCCGCTGGATGTCCTCAATGCGATCCCATCGAGCTACGATCCGCACAACGCATTTGGACTGCAAGCAGAACGTGACGACGTAGGGCTCCGCATAGCCGTCCTGATCCAGGTCCAACCAGCAGTGCTGTTCACCAAAGAGGAAGGGTGTGTCGTAATCAGTCTGCGGAGCATCACTCCCAGTGCGAGTGTCCTGCCGGGCCTCCTGCATACGGGGGCGATAGGTTGACGCAGCTTGGTACCAGGCCTCTTCCAGGATGTCTTCCCACACACCGCTCACGCAGAACTCATAGATCTGGTTGCGGTAGTACGGGATGAGGTGGGTCTTGCGAGCGCATTCCTCCACGGACTTCGCGTAGTAGTCCAGGCAGAAGTCCCGCGCCAGCACGAGTTCGGATACGTTATGACCCTTAGCAACGGAATAGTAGGACTTCTTGAAGGCACATCCCACGATAGGGAGGTTAATCAAAAGGCGGTCCATGCTCTCTTCCCAGCCCTGGTCAACTTCCAGCAGCTGGTTGCTCATGTGTGCCCCGATGCGTGTGGCGCGTAGGTAGGCTTGGCCGTCAGGATCAGGTCCGGTGACGCGATACTTGACGATATCCGGCCCATGCACGATGGCGGGGTAGGCGCGAGAGTGGAACTGCATGGCACCGATAGTGACCAAGGGGAATTTCACATTCGAGGCGCCGGGCCAGGGGAAAGACTTTTCCTTCACCACCTGCATAGCAAGGTCCATCGCGGCTTCCATGCGAGTAGTCCAGCGCATACGGGACTGCTCGTCCGCTTCGTAGCCTGCTGATACATGCTCGCCAATAGCGCACAAGTCTTCTTTCTCAAAGCGATCACACAGATTCGGGGACTTCGTAACCGCCTCTGTAAGGGTGAGCTTTGTCTTCAGGTTGAGCATGTTAATAGCCTGTGGTTGCGTTCCGCCCTAAGCGGTCACGTGGATTGTTCTTCACCATTTCGATCTCTTCTTCTTCCCAGAAGTCCTCTTCGATGACCTCTGCTAGTTGATCGAACCCGATTGAAAGCAGGGCGGTTGAGTCGAACTGGTCGTCTGCCGCTGCATCCGAGTGGCCGGTGAACCGCAGCAACTCCGCCTCATATGGCGGATACCACTCGGCCCTTTTGTCAAAACGAACACCGTGCGCGCGCATACGCTTTTGCAAGGAGCGGCCTCGCGTAGCCTTGTCCTTGCTCGCCGTGAACTCCAC
>CAZMXB010000585.1:0-2546 GCA_964569855.1 uncultured Rhodoferax sp. | reverse complement strand
TTGGGGGATTGGGACTCAACCGGGTGGTGCAGGAACAAATACAGAAGTTTATTTGGCGCTCGCTTGGGATCGCGCTCTGTCGGATGCCGAGCTAAAAAGTATCAGCGCAAACCCCTGGCAGCTATTTGCACCAGACTCCAGCCGCATCTGGGTGCCTGTTGCTGCGGGTGGCGACTCAACAATCACCCAAGCGGACGGCACCAGCACTGCCGGATCGTTAGGTGGCTCGGCAACGGCGGCGACCACGCCAACCCAGGCAAGCGGAACAAGCACAGCGGCCAGCATCGCAGCCAGCGCAACGGCAGCGGCAGGTGTCACGCAGGCCGACGGGGCCAGTACAGCCGCAACGCTCGTAGGTGTTGCCTCTACGGGGTCCACCATCACACAGGCAGACGGCAGCACAGTCGCGTCAGTGTTGGCAGGCTCTGCCACCTCAAGCGCAGCTGCCACCCAAGCCGACGGCGTCAGCACAGTCGGCACATTGGCGGGATCGGCAACAGCCGCAAGTGTCCTGAGCAGCGCCGACGGCTCATCAAGTACATCGACCGCTGCTGGCAGTGCAACGTCAGCGGCTGCACTCACCCAAGCAGATGGCTTATCGACTGTCAGCACCCTCACAGGGGCGGGCACAGGGATAGCTGCATTCACTCAGGCCGACGGGGTGTCCACCACCGGTACCCTGACAGGTACAGGTCTGGCGGCAGGGTCATCCACCATCACCCCCGCAGCAGGTTCGACGACAGCGGGCGCGATCGCCGGGTCGTCCACGGCTATCGCGGCAATTACCCAAGCCGACGGCACGACCACGGCCGGCACCCTAAGTTCGAGCAGCGTCTCCCCAGCAGTGATGACGGCAGGAGCAGGCACCTCAACCACCTCGACGCTTGCAGGCTCATCGATCTTCGCTGCGGCCATGACCCAGGCATCCGGGGCCACCACCGCATCAGCCTTCGCCGCGAGCGCCGTCGCGGCTTGCGTAGCGATTGCAGCGGCAGGTGCCTCGTCGGCGCAGGCACTCGCAGGGATTCCGCCAAACACTTCCAACCTCGCGGGCATCATTTATGAAGTTCCTGAAGACGTCAGGAGCTCAATAGTCCTGGCGGACGCCAGAGGATTCACGGTGCTGGAGGACGTGTGAAGCACGGCCACGACCATATAACGGATTCAATTACCGCTAAGGTTTGTCCAAAAATGGCTATGTCGGCACCATAGCTAAATGCTAGCAAATGACCTGCCTGGAATCCAAGGATTTAATGGCCTAAACAACGTCACAGACCCCCTGCGAGTGGGTTTGGGCTGGCTTGTGCAGGCAGACAACATCAATGTCACAGACACAGGAGGGATGACTCGCCGCGATGGCTACAGCCTGTCTCAAGCGGGTGACTTCAGGGCGGTGTACACCACCCTCGACTTTTCGAGGCTCTATGCCGTGGTCGGCAGCGCCCTAAAAGACTACGCAGGCAACACTCTCGCCACGCTGACTTCGACTGAGCCGATGTTCTGGACCGAGACCAACGATCAGGTCTTCTTTAACAACGGTACCGACAGCGGTGTGATCCTGCCCGACAACACAGTGCTGCCGTGGGGCTGGCAGACGCCCGCAGCGCCGAGCGTCTCAGCCGTAACCGGTTCACTCGACCCTGGCACATATCAGGTGCGCTGTACTTTTACTCTGCCCGACGGGCGCGAGACAGGCGTGGGCGAGTCGACTGAGATCGTACTGACTGAGGGCCAGGCGCTGCAGGTCAACACAATCCCGCTGCTCGCAGGGTACACCACGAACGTCTATATCGCACCTGCCAACAGTACCGTCTACCAGCTGGCGTTTTCCACGACTTCGTTGTCGGCGTTCACATGGAACACATCGCCGGACAGCCTCGGCCCGGAGCTGCTGAACCAATTCCTGGACCGCCTGCCGGTGGGCGCCACCGTCATTCAGGCATGGGGTGGGCGCATGTACGCGGCGCAGTATTTCCCAACTGAGAACCAGACCGTGATCTGGTTCTCCCAGCCGCTGGGCTACCACCTGTTCAATCTGAACCAGGACTACTTCATGGTGCCGGGACATGTCCACATGCTGGCACCCCACAAAGACGCCCTGATCGTAGGCACCGGTGAGCGGGTATTCGCCTACGCGGGCGAGAAGCTCAGCCAGCTCGCCCAGTACGGCGTCGTGCCCGGCCAGCACTGGTCGGCTGACGATGAGCGCATTCTTTTCTGGACAGCCCGTGGCTTATGCGCGGCGCTGCCCTTCACGAACTTGACCGAGAAACAGGTCAGTGTCGCCCCCGGTGTTCACGCAGGCGGGTGTGTCGTACGCAGCGGTGGCCAGAAACGGTACGTCGCTGCACTTCAACAAGGCGGCTCTGCCTTCAATTCTTACATCTAACTTAGAAAGATCACCATGACTGTACGTTTATCAACTGGGCTGCGCAACATGATTGCCCAGGGCTTTGGCTTCGGAGGTGCGTTAAACGGGGGCCGTATAGAGATATACACAGGTACTCAGCCAGCTTCCGCTGACTCCGTGACGACCGGCACTCTGC
>CAZMXB010000584.1:674-2549 GCA_964569855.1 uncultured Rhodoferax sp. | reverse complement strand
CTCATGAATCGCCTGCCGACGGGTGACTGTTTCCGGCACCCGAACAACAATCTGACCATCTACCACGTTGTAACGAAAGCGATGCGCCTGATTGATATCGAAACCTTCTGGCACGTCCACCAGCGTGTCCGTTGTTGGGAAGTCGTCGCCAACCAGGGCTGCGATTTTTTCGCCTTGAATAACAAGTTTCATTGGTCGCTCCGGTTAGATATCGCAGCGCAGAATGCCGATATACGTGCCATATGAGTTGTCGACCACAGATGTGAACGAATACACAGACGTGATCGGCACGGCGATATCGTAGTCTTTGCCAAGGGCGTTGTGGACAGGAAGGGTTGCGCAAGTTGCGCTGATCGCTGACCCGGTGCGGCGCGTGGACAGCGTGTAGTTGTGAGAAGCGCTGTTCGCGTGGCTGATGCCGAGCACGATATTGGCAGTGCCGCTGACGCCAGCCATTACCATGTTACTGACGCCGTTTGCAGTACCGATCCAGGTTACCGTATATCGACTTGCCGTACGCATTACCGCCATCAGCGCCGGCTCTGCTGCAATGCTGTTGAGCGCCGTGTCGCTGTTGTAAAGCGCCATTTTGGCGTTGACGCTTTCAACGCACGTCGCGATGAAGTTGGTGATGTAGCGATGTTTCATCACTTCGCCCCAAGCCGTCGCCGATCCTGCCAGGGCATCCATGGCATTACGCGAGCCGGCAATACGTTCGTGCAGCGACTTGACCGACAGCAACTGACTGATTTCGTCTTTACGCGCCTGCGAGCCGGCTACCTGCGTTCCCAATTGCGCCGCAGTCAGCGTGCCATTCTCGATGGCCGCCAGCGTGCGCAGTGCTTTAATCATGGACATGGGTGTTTCCCTCTACTTGTTGATTACCGTGATTTGCCAGTCGCCGGCACCAAAACCGCCGGTAACCGACGAATTCGAGTTGCCGATATAAATTGTTACCGTGTTTGCTGACGACACCCGCGCATAGGTTGTGACTGTATTGAGTGTTGGATCGGATGGCGCGGTTGCCGCTACTGACGCGCCAACAACCGCGCCCACGACCGTAACGGTGAATGTCGTACTGGAATTGACGGCCAACGTGAACGCGGATTGCGTAGACGTGGCGCGGAACATCTTGGCGGTGAAAGATTCAGCGGACGCTATCCGTCCGTCCTGATAGTCTTCTGCCGACAAGGTAAATGCGTCCACGACATCCCAGCTAGGGCATACTAATAGCCAAAGCCCACTGGCCGTAGCAAATGCGGTTTCGTCATCGTCCGGGCCTTCGTCAACGCCAATAAAATGCTGGAACAACCCCAGCCCTTCCACCGCCACCCATGCCAGCAGATCAAAACCTGTCAGCGCACGCATGTCACCGCGATTGTCGTAAATGATGGGAATAACCGGGCGCTGCCAGGATCGCACGCTGCCGTCCGTTGTCAGGTATCTGCCAGCGTTACCGGCCATCGACGGGAACAAGTTGTCTTTCGCCGTCCACTGGATGGCAGAGCCGTTATTGGTCATCACCGCGCCGGCATCGCCAGGCCCAACCGCAATCGTCCCGGTTAGCGCCAGCGTCTGCACCCAGCGCCGGTTAGCCACATCCATATCGGCAACCGGATCAGGCACGTTGTTGGTTGCCGTGGCATTGCCGCTTGCATCGAAAAACAGCAGCTTGTTGGCGCGCCCCGCCGCGTTCGGCAACGTCAGTGTGTTGCTGTCCGGCACCTGGATGGCCTTGGCTTCGACGCTGGCAAAGCCGCTCTGGATCGCGTTCAGCTCGTCATCGAAATCCTGCGAGCGCACAATGGCGCCGGCCATGAAATCAAACAGTCGGGTGTAAAAGCTCACCGTTGCAACCCCCATACATCAAAATGC
>CAZMXB010000584.1:0-649 GCA_964569855.1 uncultured Rhodoferax sp. | reverse complement strand
AAACGGATGATCCGTGGCGGAAGTGTGATTCATCAGAAAGCCGATGCTGGTGCCAACACCGCCGATATTGATCGTGGCCTGGCCGATGGTGCCGGCATCGAACACAAACGCATCCCACGCCGACACATCCAGCAAGCCCCCGCCACCGCTGGCCCACATATCCACATCCAGCAGCCCGGTAGAGCCGCCGAAATCACCATAATCAAAGTCTGGCTGCACCTTGACGGTAACCGGTGCCTGCGAAGACAACTCCAGCACAAAGCGCCGGAAGCGCTTTTTACGGGTAGGGGATTTGAGCGAGTTGAACGCCAGCCGCAAGATCGACAGAATCGCCGCGCCATCAAACGACGTGCCAGCATCAAGCTGGTACACATAGCCGTCATTGCCGCCAGCAAACAGCACTTCATCGCCGCTGGCGTCCTCGCCCACGCACGCACAAGCAAACGTTTTGTCGTAGTGGATCTGGCCCCAGCCCAGCAGCGAAGACCCGGCAAAGGTCGCCACCAGCACCCGACCATCGCTGCAGAACATGCGGTAGGTGCCGCTTTTCTTGCTGGCCAGGGCAAAGGCCGGATCAATGCTATCGGTCAGCGAGCGGATTTTGTCCGACACTGCCACCGAGGCGAAGTCGCCATAGACCTGCGCCGCC
>CAZMXB010000583.1:0-2554 GCA_964569855.1 uncultured Rhodoferax sp. | reverse complement strand
CTTGGCTTGAAGAACGAGACTTGGCCATTAACCTTCAGCCCATGGCATAGCTGTGTCAGGCACCCTTGGTACTTCCTGATGCTGTTAATCATCTGGACGCAAGCGATGACCGAAACTTGGCTGGTTTCAGCTTCGTGTATGACGCTGTACCTGATCTTGGGTAGCCGTATCGAGGAAAAGCGGATCCTGCGCCATCACCCAGGCTCATACGCGGAATACTGTCGGATTGTTCCAGGTCTGATCCCGTGGCGAGGCAGGGCGTTGGACGAGACAACGCGTCTTCGACTGGAATCACAGGCGTTGACAGAATCCTGAATCGCCATAGCAGTTAACTACAGGGTCTTTTGGTCGACTGTCGACCTTGGGCAACCTCCCCGCGTGATCCTGTCGCCACTACCACACGGTTGCGACCGCCGCCTTTGGCATCATAAAGTGCGTTGTCGGCCGCCAAGAGCAAGGCCTCCACCAACGTCCACTTCTTGGAAACTGTGCCAGTCCAATTGAAATCGTTACGCTCCCCACCTCCTTGCCGGAAGCACGTGGCACCAGACCCTCAACAGCCCGGCGCGCCCGCTCTGCCCGCTCAAACGCAAGTTGGTCAGTAATGTCTGCCAATACGATGGTGAACGCCTCGCCCCCAAAACGCGCCGCGACGTCGCTTCCTCGCGTCTGACTTTGCAGAACCTGTGCTGCTCCGCGCAGCACTAAATCTCCGACTTCATGTTCATGCTGGTCATTAAAGGCCTGACGGTAAGATTCGCGCGAAATCGGCCACACCACCTTTTCTTCGCAACCCTTTGCGGTTAGGTATGGTCGATTGGCGTGTATTGGGGTTCATGACCCATGGAACCCTGAGCAAATTTCGCTGAACAACCTGTATCTGGGCCAATGCGGGCGTCCGATCGCGTTTCGTTCCTGGGAATTTGCAGGAGTGGCCGGATTTGTGCGAATTTTCCCGATAGGTCGGCTAGCGCGTGAGATTTTTCTCGCGCAGGTACCTGGCAATCCCGCAGTAGCCCTCTGACAATAGGATCTCTGATTCGACTTTGGCGGGCAGCAGCTTTTCCCGCATCGCGCTAGCAGCCGCATTGCCCTGAGCCTGGCGGACAAATCCTATAGTTTCTTCGAATTTCAGGACTTCGGCGCGGCAGGCATTGGTGTCTGCTGCTGAATCCGCTGCACCCGCGAGGGGGGTGATGCCGCAGGCGAATGCGAGCACCATGACAACCATGGTGCTGGGTCGATACGCATTTATTGAGGTTAGAACAGTGGACATAGGGTTATGGGCACTCCGCAAACGCTGTGGTAAATCGGTGTACGCAAGACGCATGCCGAGTCTGGGTGGAGGTTGCTGGTTAGTGACATACATCTAAGTGGAGAGCGAGGTAAACCGGGTGTTCTGTCGCAATAAGGGAGTGTCTGTAAGCGCCCACCCGTTTTTGACCCGGGCTGCCTTCCCGCACCCAACAACGCACACACAGCATCGCGCTGGGTCACTGGAAGTCGGCAGCCCGGGTCAAAACCGAGTTGGCACCAACAGGGGCTCGCCGAAGTACACTTAGAGCCCTGAAGCCCTACAACGGCTGGTTAAATTGCCGTTGCCCATACGCTTTGGGCGATTGCCTTTGCCTTTGCGCCCGCCTCGAAAGCGCACCAGTACTGGCGGGTTGGCCCGGCACAAATACCGCCGGGCTTTCTGGTTTGTGACTGGATCAGCTTCTTTGACGGGCGACTGCTGCCTGTGCAGCGTAAAGTCTTGATGCATCTGCCGTGTCGCGAGTCACAATCGTTTTACCTACAGGTGCAAGTGCCAACAGGGCCAGTTTTAGGTGCTGGATTCCGAAGGGAATGCCAATGATGGTGACGAAGCATGCCATTGCACTCGCAACATGTCCGATAGCAAGCCAGACGCCGGCGGCGATGAACCACAGGACGTTTCCAAGTATGCCCATTGGCCCGGTTCCAACGTCTTCAGTTCCAGTCAACACGTCGCGGCTGATGGCTTCCTTGCCGAAAGGCAGAAAAGCGAACTGACCGATGACAAAACAAGACTTTGCCCATGGCAGGCCAACGATGGTGATGGCGCAAAGCAGTCCTGCAAGCCACCAACCCAGGCCCATGAAGAAGCCTCCGAGAATGAACCACAAGATGTTGCCAATAGTGCGCATTCTGAATTCTCCCTGTCACAAAAGAAATTAGTTCACGTTGATATGCCTTTAGGCCTGACACGATTCAGTCAACGTACAACAGAGAATTATCTTGGCATGTCTATGGAAAAATCAACCACACCAGCCAATTCAGAACGTCGAACTGGGCCGCCATACTGGCATCAGACCTGAATCTATGACTGTGATCACAACGCCAGATACTCACGTTGCGTTGACCAGATTCACCTTTGTTTACAAGCAGTACTTGGGACAAGCGATGCACATCTGCGGCAAGACATTGTCTAGTCCAACGGGGGGTTCCGTCGCGCTAAGAGGGTATGCATGTAAATTGTGCAATGCAGGATATGGCCGCAACTGGCGTACCGGCATCTATCGCCATATGGGAG
>CAZMXB010000582.1:1195-2556 GCA_964569855.1 uncultured Rhodoferax sp. | reverse complement strand
TTCCTGCGTGCATGTCCGTGTTCCCGATCAGCGTCCCGAACGCGTGCAAGAGTGCGGCACCAGCATGTGCCTGCGCCGTGATGACCTCTTGCTTGGCTAACGCCGCCGTCACCACTGGCCACGGTGCGGTCGCATTCCCCACGAACTCCCCATCGAGGGAGGCCAATGACAGGAGTGCATGTCTTCCGTTTGGACCAACCCTGTCGAACCGTTCCAGCTCTAGAAAGCGCTGAGAACCAATATCGATTACTTGGGACTGAGCGGCTGAAACACCGCCTGCTTCCAGCGTTTCCAAGGCGAGGTGCTCTGCCAACAGCAAATCGCGCCACCGTTCGGTAATTTGGTTGTCGTCTTGCGCGGTGAATTTGACCAGGACATGGCCTCTATCGGTATAAACGCAGAACTTGGGCTGTTCACCACCTGCTGATGACCAGGTTTCCCCACTGGTAAGGGCTTGGGCTGCAAGGCGCGGGTAATCGTTGACCCCAACGGCAGTCGGCAGAGGTGAGTTGACGAACCTGTCCCTGGCGAGGTCACCCAACAGCAGGTTGCCGACAGCGTCACCCCCGTTGGACAAAAGGGCACGCAATGCGTCCGTGTCACTCCAATGCCGAACATCGGGCGGCAGTCCTAACACGTTGGCATGCTGGCGTGCATACGCCCGCCCAAGAAAACCTTGCGGCCGCATATCGGTTACCCACCACGGCAGTCCTTCATGGTAGACCGTCGCGCCAGTGGTCGGGACCATGACGAACCCATCGGATCTGACAGGAATCAGCTGCCCCAGATATTGGATTTGACCTTCCGCATTGACGCGGTAAACCGGTATATCTGTGAGACCCCTGAGATTGTCCCGCAGCGCATACCGGGTAGCCCGTGCTGAGCCCAATGTAACGACTTCGCCGGGCATTTCCGACAGCGCTCTTGCGAGGGTTGGTCGGGTGACGCCGAGGCCCGCTCGCAACGAACCCGCTGGCACAGGGCCCGCTGCCAGCGCAGTGCGGATTTGGGTGGTTCGGTCAGACAAAGTACGATTTACGAAACGATAAATGTTACGATATTAAGCAATTCTACTTCAGCCACCAGGCTATGTTCAAAGTCAACTGACGACGGCTGGCAAACGCGCAACAATGATGCTCTGAAAAACTGGGGGCGCAGGCACACTTGATTTGCGCCCACCTTTACTCCTTACCGGTTTTTAACGGCGCACTGACACAATTACCTTTTTCTACGCATTACAACGGACCTGGTACTCCGGTTTGGGAACTGTTGGCAGATCGAAAGCCCACCAAAAATGGTCAGCAGCAGGTTCGCCTCTCAGGCTTGAGAATCCTGATGGCAAAGATAGATAGAGGGGCTCC
>CAZMXB010000582.1:0-1101 GCA_964569855.1 uncultured Rhodoferax sp. | reverse complement strand
ACAGATGCAAGAAAAACCGAGACACCAACAACTTCAGCCCGAAGACCGGTTGGCCATTGCGATCATGAGTCAACAGGGATGCAGCATGCGGGCCATGGCCCGCATGCTGCATCGCGCCCCTTCGACCATCTCTCGCGAGATTGAACGCAACACGGCGGCGCACGCGGCTTACGGTTCACACGTTGCACAGCAGACATGCCATGCGCGCCGGCACGCGGCGCGGCTTGCGGCCAAACTTGACCTCGAAAGTCTGGCCTGGCTCAGGGGGTTGTGTTGCAGTAAGCCTAAACGACAATCGGCGCCATGCTTGATTTCCGCCAAAGTCTGATCAACAGCACACTGCGTAAGGTTCTCAAACGGCTGCACTATCCGCTCGAGGTGATGCTCACCTGCGTGCGCTGGTATGTCGCCTACCCTCTGAGCTTGCGCAACATCGAGGAAATGATGCAGGAGCGCGGTGTATTCGTGAACCATGTCACGGTTCATCGCTGGGCGATCAAGGTGTTACCGGTTTTGGCCGCTGCTTTGCGGACACGCAAACGACCAGTTGGCTGGAGTTGGCGGCTTGACGAAACTTACATCAAAGTAGCCGGTCAGTGGAAGTACCTCTACCGCGCTGTTGACCGTGCAGGCGACACAGTCGATTTTCTGCTCACAGCCAAGCGTGATTTGGCTGCAGCCCGGAGGTTTCTGGAGCGCGCAATCAATCTGCACAATGTGCCCCAGTAAATAACCATCGACAAGAGTGGTGCCAACACGGATGCCATTGAAAGTGTGAAGACTGACGCCTGTGTCGACATCCTGATGCGCCAGTCCAAATACCTGAACAACATGGTTGAGCAGGATCACCGGGCAGTCAAACGAAGAACCCGACCGATGATGGGCTTCAAATCATTTTCGAGCGCCAGGATCATCATCGCCGGAATCGAAACCATGCACATGATCCGCAAGGGGCAGCTGGACTGCCCCGGTCCTCAACCCTTGTCAGCAGCCAACCAGTTCTACAGCCTTGCTGCTTGATCACCAGTTCAACCGGACAACTGTTTTCGTCTCGACCCCACTACAGCAACAGAACCGTTGCGCGCAGCACCCCGCTACATG
>CAZMXB010000581.1:0-2569 GCA_964569855.1 uncultured Rhodoferax sp. | reverse complement strand
CCTATGGCGAGCGCATCGGCTTCGAGTTCACCATTCAAGGCGGCCAGTTCGATGGTGAAAAGGTCATGCGGTCAACTGCACCGCAACTAACCAAGCAGTCCAAGCTGGCCGAGGTTATCGAGGGCATCCTGGGGCGCGAGCTGAACGCCAAAGAGCTGCAAGGCGGGTTTGACCTGGAAGACCTGATCGACAAGGAATGCAGCATTCTGGTGTTGCAGTCCAAGTCAAAGACCGGCGCGGTCTATTCCAATGTGGAGCGCGTTTTCAACGCCTGATTAAAAGAACATCAACCAAAAGGCCAACAGTGCCAAGGGGGAAAAGATGGGAAAAAGACCACCAAAGGTAAACCACCACCATGCAAACCGATATGGGCAATTTGATGAGGCTTTCATGCGGTACATGGCGCGTGAATTTCCCGCTATCAAGCGTGAGTCTGCATCAGTTCAATTGGCACTGTGCAGCATGATCTTTGAGGCACCAACCCGCTACCGGGCGCATACGCACCATGAGGGCCATTCCCGGTTCACCTGGCAAGAGCTGGAGCAGTCATTCGGGCGAAGTGGTTTCAAGGCCATCAATGATCGACTGGGTCTGTTTGAAGTCCTGAAGAATGAGACTGGTCGAGATGATTGGAATTGGCAGAAAGAAGGTGATGGCCGCACCAAGGCATACCTGCTGACCGAGCAGGTTTCCACCATTCGGGACAATTACTTGCAAGGTGTTCTGAAGCGGCGGCCTACCAATTGGCTGACTGAGGATGGCAAGTATCTGCAAACCCTCCCGGCCAATGCAATGATGGCCAAGAACAAGGACGGGCAAAGTAGGCGCGGTTTTAAGGACTTGCCTGTCACCACTAAGGTGGCGGTCAACATGGTGCAGATCAAGAAGTTGATTGTCAGTATTCAAGCCCGACTAATTGCCTATGAAGCCGATATTTTCCCTGGGCAACGCGGGTTTGTGAATGGTGAGCTTTTCTCTGAAGTACCAGACACCAAGTTCCTCAATGCACTGAAGCAAGAGGCATCCATGTTGTACGCCCAAGCCAATAACAATAAGTGGCCTGGCTTTGTCATGCATCGGTACATGGAAGTTCAGAGCGGCCGGGTCTATGTCCAAGGAGCCAACAATCTTGGAAACTGCTACGGGGTTCTGCGCGAGGTGGCAATGGCAGGCAAGGGCATGTACGACATTGATATTGAGATCTGTCACTATTCCATCCTTGCACAAATGGCGGCATCACGCGGCTACCAATGCAGCGCGATACAGGACTACCTGGACAACAGGAAGCCGATTCGGGAGGCACTCGCGGCTGAGTTTGGCCTATCAGTCCAACAGGTCAAGGATGCCCTGATTGCCCTGATCTATGGCGCTAAATTCTCTGCTTATTACAAGGATGCCCTGCCAAAGATATTCAACGGCGACACCGCGCTGGCCGACAAGATTTACCTTCACCCAAAATTCCTGGCGCTGCATGATGACATTGCCGGGGCAAGGGCGGTCGTGCTGGATGCCCTGCCTGTTTCTCGCAAAACAATCCAGAATTGTCGCGGCCTGACCATGCGCCTGGACGGATCAAACAAGCGGCAACAACTGGCACACCTACTGCAAGGGGTCGAGGTCACTGCGCTGGAGGCGGCCTATCGCCTGTATCCCAAGGAGATTGTTCTACTCCAACATGATGGCTTTGCGGCCACCTGCCAACTGGACACCAAGCGCATCGAAGCGGCCATGCTGGAGGCCACCGGCTACACATTGAAGGTCGAGCAAAAATTGATTCAGGTGAACCTAGACCGAGCTAATGACAAACACCCGGATGATGGCGTGAGGCTTCGGGTAGGAGGTTCCATTGGCAGACAGGTCGAGGAATTGCCTATCCCTGACTGCGATAGCGGGGCCGATGATGACCTCATTTTTACCCGCTAATAATCAAATCGAAAAAGCGCAGTTTCTCCAATGAAAACACCCCATTTTTACCCCCTCACTTGCTAGTTAATACTGCCATGCCTCCCTGCCCCTTGTCCCCTCCCTCCCTGCCTCCTGCATCCCTGAAACACCTCTCGGCACCTCATGGCAAAACGACCATCAAGCTGGAAACAGAGTTCTGGGCAGCAATCACCGTGCTGGCAGAGAAAACGGGGCAATCCTGGCAAGAGTGGGCCATCACCACCCTGGCAGACAAACCGGCAGGAACGGGCGCGGCATCCTGGCTGCGGGTTCAGTGCCTCACGCAATCAACCAAAGGGACACCATGACACACCCACCACTGTTCACGCCGATACCAGACACCGATGCCTATGAGATTCAACCGGCAGGCGTGATGCTGATATTGGCAGACACTGTTTATGGTGAAGGCCGACACGACACACCACCATCAGGGCAGGCCACTGCCAAGGCCATGCTGAACCACTTGCCATCGGCGGCAAGGGCAGGCGGCTACAAGCAGGCCGACATTCTGCACACCCTGCTGGCAAAGGGCGAGGTATCGCACCGGGTCAAGGACATGGCGCGGGCGGCTTGCGCTGCTGCTGGCAATGACCGTATCGGTGCAATCTTCGCGGCCATGCGAAAC
>CAZMXB010000580.1:0-2582 GCA_964569855.1 uncultured Rhodoferax sp. | reverse complement strand
ACCAGGCGTTTTGAACACCTTTTTGCAATGCAACAACTCCATCTCACATGGCTCCAATTCCTTCTCTGCGCGGGGCTCATTGGGTTCGCGGGTTATCAACTGTCGCGCTACGGCGACGCCATTGCAATGCGCACGGGAATGTCCGGCAGTTGGATCGGGCTCGCTCTGCTGGCCACCGTCACCTCTTTACCGGAATTGGCCACCGGCATCACCAGCGTCAAGATTGCGCAGGCTCCCAATCTGGCAGTGGGTGACGCTCTGGGCAGTTGCGTCGTGAACCTCGTTTTTCTGGTGGTCATTGACATGTTTTTCCGCAAGGAGCTGGTGTGGCATCGCGCCAGCCAGGGTCATGTACTGGCTGGCGCATTTGGCGTCGTCATGCTGGGTTTTACCTTGGTCAGCCTGTTGATGAGCCAGGTCAAGCCGACCCAAGGCATGCCCATAGCGGCCGCCGCGACGCAGTTGGGCTTCGGTCTGACCACGCCCGTGTTGCTGACCCTGTACCTGGTGGCTATGCGCACCGTATTCGCGTATGAACGCGACCACGGCGTCGCAGCGGCTGCCACAGTCAACCCAGCTTTGCCAACGCTGCGCGACGCTGTCCTGCGCTTCGCGCTGGCGGCTGGCGTGGTTGCGGGTGCTGGCGTCTGGCTGCCCTTTGTTGCCACGGATCTGGCCCATGCCATGGGCTGGAACAAATCGTTCGTCGGCAGCCTGTTTGTCGCCATGGCCACATCCCTGCCTGAACTGGCGGTAACACTCTCTGCACTGCGCATGGGCGCGCTGGACATGGCCATTGGCAACCTGCTGGGCAGCAACCTTTTTAATGTGCTCATCATCGCGGTGGACGACCTTTTTTACCGCCCAGGTGTACTGCTGGCTGACGTGTCACCGGTCCATGCTGTCACGGTGGGCTCGGCCATCACCATGACCGGGCTGGCCATGGTGGGGCTGTTTTTCAGACCCAAAGGGCGCGTTTTGCGTGCCGTCAGCTGGATCAGCTTGGCATTGTTGGCCATGTACCTGCTCAACACCTACGTGCTGTATTTGCATGGAGAATGACGCCCCCACACGCAAACACCCCGGACTGTCCGCATCGTGACAGGCGATTCAGGGGGCTAGCTCAAAGGCCTGCACGAACTTCTCAAAGTCATCCAGTGCCAACGGTCGGCTAAACAAATAACCTTGGTAAAAATGGCACCCAGCGCCAGCCAGGAACTGCCGCTGCGCGTCGGTTTCAACACCTTCAGCAATAACACCAAATCCAAGGCTTTGTGCCAAAGCGACAATCGTCTTGGCAATGACCGCGTCATTCTGGTCGTTGAGCACATCCCGAACAAATGATTGGTCAATCTTCAATTGATCCATCGGGAGTCGCTTCAAGTAAGCGAGCGACGAGTAGCCAGTACCAAAGTCGTCCAGCGAAAAACTCACGCCTCTTGACTTCAGCACAAACATCTTAGTGACGACGTCTTGCAGATTGTCGACCAGCAGACTTTCCGTCAACTCCAGCTTGAGCCGACTGGGATTGGCGCCCGTTTCAACCAAAATGGTTATGGTCTTCTCGACGAAGTCCGGTGCACGGAATTCTTGGGCACTGACATTCACTGCCAACATCAGCTCAGCCATTTTTGGCTGGTTCGCCCACCGTGCAAGTTGCTCGCATGCGGTTCTGAGCATGAACTTGCCCACGTCCAAAATCAGGCCCGTCTCTTCCGCCAGGGGAATGAACTCGGCGGGCAACACGAGACCTCGCTCAGGATGCTGCCATCGTACAAGTGCCTCGGCCCCCGTCACGCGGCCATCTCCGACCACTTGGGCCTGGTACACGGCAACCAACTGGTTCGCCCGAACCGCCAGGCGAAGATCGGCTTCCGTCTTGACGCGCTCGACAACAGCCAACTCCATTTCCGGATTGAAGAAACGCAGCGCATTGCGTCCTGACTCCTTTGCCTTGTACATGGCCAGCTCAACCTGCTTCATGAGTACGTCAACATCCCCAGCCTCCCCATGAAACAGGGTTATGCCAATGCTGACCGAATTGCGATAGGCATCATCACCCAGCCGAAAGGTCTGGTTCAACGAATGAAGTACTTTCTCCGCAATAACCTCAACACTGTTCGCTGCAGCCTTTTCCTTTTTGCTCAGAGCACCAACGATGACTACGAACTCGTCACCACCGTATCGCGCGACCGTGTCGCCCTCGCGAACAATTGCCGTCAGCGCCTGCGCCATCGTCTTGAGCAACAGGTCGCCTTTGCCGTGACCGCGCGTCTCATTCAAAGTCCTGAAGTTGTCAACATCAATGAGCAGAAGTGCGCCATGTTCACCGCTGCGCGAACTGGTAACCAGGGCTTGATGGAGGCGATCCAGCAAAAGTGTCCTATTGGCGAGCCCAGTTAGTTGGTCGTGAAAGGCCAATTCGTTAATGCGTTGTGCGGACTTCTGTCGCTCCATATTTTGTCCACGCACAAGCACACCAAACGCATGCAATCGTCTCTGGAAGATTGCGACACCCGCCGAACCAATCAAAATCAACCCCAGTAAAACGGCGACTTGTGCGTAGCACCCTTTGCGCCATT
>CAZMXB010000579.1:0-2592 GCA_964569855.1 uncultured Rhodoferax sp. | reverse complement strand
CGGCGCTGAGGCCCGCACCAAGGTGCTGGACGGCGAAGGCCATGTGGTGCCCGTGCTCTGCATGGACCTGGAGCTCGACAACCTGTACCGCACGCATCTGCATGTGGAGCAGTGCTTTCCAGTTGGTCAATTTACCCAGGCCCGGGCCGCAGCGCATCGCCTCAAGCGGGGCATGCGCGTCACCGTGCAGGTCCCAATCGTTGGTATCAGCCTGGTGGCGGCCAACGTTTCACACATCCACGTCATTACCCCTACTGAAGAGGCCCAACCATGCCCAGCGTAACCATCGTCATTGCCGACACCGACAAGGGCGGCATATCCATCCGCACCGACTTTCACCCCGCAGCCGGTAACCCCTGCAGCCGCGCCCAAAACGCCGCGCTGGACATGATCCGCCGTACCCGCAAGGAATACGGCCTGATCGACAAGATCGACGGCAGCACCAGCAGCGCGGTGGCCACCGTGACCTCCCGTGGGGATGGTGTCGACATCGATGCAGTGCACCGCAGCCGTGACAACGTGCTTCCCAACATCGGTGTCTGACGCTATGACCCCCACCATACTTACATCCAGCGGGCGCTACTTCAATCTGTTGGCACCGCGCACTGGCGATGTGAGCATCGGCGAGATCGCGCATGCCTTGAGCCACATCTGCCGTTTCACCGGCCACACCAGGCAGTTCTATTCGGTGGCAGAACACAGCTACCACGCGAGCTTTCTGGTGCCACCAGAGCACGCCATGGCCGCGCTGCTGCACGACGCTGCCGAGGCCTACATTGGCGACGTAGCCAGCCCTCTCAAGTCACTGCTACCCGACTACAAAGCCATTGAAGCGCGGGTGGAAGCTGCGGTGTTTGGCTACTTTGGCTTGCACCCGGTCCTGCCGCCCTGCGTCAAGACGGCAGACCTGATCATGCTGGCCACTGAGCAACGCGACTTAATGCCCGACCACAGTGACGACTGGGCCTGCCTCAAAGGCATCACGCCACTACCCCAACCTATCAACCCCATGCCCCCGCAAACGGCCCGCTACTGCTTTCTGGACCGCTACTTTGACCTGGCAAAAGCGAGGGCCGCCACATGACCGGCCACATCCGCCCTACGAGCCTGCAGGCCCTTAAAAGCCTGAGCGTGATCGGTGCCAGTAGCCCGGACGAACTCAACAAGTTTGACCCGGACAACGGCGACCACAAGCAGATCATCAAATGCCTGGTCAATCAAAAATTCGTGGTGTCTGACGCAGACACCCGGCTGGCCGGTGAGCCCATTCGCTACAGCCTGACCGAAAAAGGCCGCACCGCCCTGCACCCACAGCCCACCGTGCGCCCCCAGACCCGTGCACGTAGGCAATATGCGGCCCCACCACAGACCGGCGCAGCAGCTGGACCGGTAGTTCACGGCAGCTTGTCCACCAAGCGCATGGCCAGCCCGTGCCACGACATGCTGGCCCCCGCAACCCGCGCCGGGGCCGAGCAGGCGCTGCAGATCCCAAGCCGCGTAGGTGACCACCTGCGCTACCGCGATGGGCGCGTTGCCCACATTACATCCTCACCCACCACCTGAAAGCCCAACCCATGTCCACCCCAATCAAAACCATTTCTATCACCGCCCTGCCTGTTGTTGGTGCCAACCTTGACGGCGGCGTCTTCTTTGGCGTGACCACCAGCAAAGACGGCATCCACAACGCGGCTGTTTTGCTGCCAGAACGCGGCAACAAACTGACCTGGAAAAAGGCCATCGACTGGGCGGTCAAACAAGGTGGCGTGCTGCCCACACGACCCCTAGCAGCCATGCTGTTCGCCAACCTCAAAGACAAATTGACGCCCACATGGCACTGGACCAGCGAGGAAGACGACGCCTCTTTCGCCTGGTATTGCTACTTCTACGACGGCCGCCAGTACTTCAGCCACGAGAGCTACGAAGGCTCGGCTGTTGCCGTCCGCTTGATTCCCCTCACCGCTTAATTCTTCAATCCTTTTTTTTCACAGGAGCCAACCACCATGCCCGCAATAACACTGGACGCCATTGAAGCAAAACAAACTGAGCTGAGCAAACTCATTGCGCAGTTCAAGGATCAAGCCACCGGGCCAGTTGTACACACGTATGTTCAGGTCGAGATCGTGCTGGACCCCGGCGAGCACTACGCTGGACCCGTGCTGGACGAAAACGGCGCGTTGATGCACCACCTGGTGCTGATGGCCCAGCACCCCACCGGCAAGCTGGCATGGCAGGCAGCAACAGACTGGGCCGACAGCATTGGTGGCACCCTGCCCACGCGCCAGGAGCAGGCCCTGCTGTTCGCCAACTGCAAAACTCATGTCAAGCCAGAGTGGCACTGGTCCAGCCAAACCCACGAAGACGACGCCTCTTTCGCCTGGAGTTGCGTCTTCGACGACGGCGGCCAGGACGACAGCCACAAGAGCTACGAATTCTCGGCTGTTGCCGTCCGCAGAGTCTGAATCCTTCAATTCTTCAATCCTTTTGACTTGAGCCACCCCACATGGCACTGCACACCGAACTTCCGATCTACCGCACCGGCGTGCGCCTGCTTGACCTCGCAGTCAAAGCCCAGGTGCAAATGCCCCGCACCGT
>CAZMXB010000578.1:0-2593 GCA_964569855.1 uncultured Rhodoferax sp. | reverse complement strand
GGCGGGGCTATCTATGGTAGCCTCGCAGCGTGCTAAATTCGGATACCCCGAAAGGAACCGAGACCAGTAGTAAAAGAATGCTGTAAGCGCGGCCCCTGAAGGCGGGCGCAGACTCCGCAAGGACACCTCTGCAAAGCCACGATGGACACCCCAAGCGAAAGCGAATTTCAACTTTCATTTGGAGAACATCATGGCCGATACGGCATTCCAGATCCAATACCGCCAAGAGTTCATCATGGCATTCGAACAGCATGCAACGCTGCTGCGCGAAACCGTGACGACCGAAGCGATCATCAAGGGCCAGCAAGCGATCTTCCTCGTCGCTGGTTCCGGTTCCGCAACTGCGGTGACTCGTGGCGTCAACGGTCGCATTCCGGCCCGTTCCGACTCGAACACGCAGAACACCATCACCCTGCAAGAATGGCATGATTTGGTTCGCAAGACCGGCTTCAACGTCTTCGCGTCGCAAGGCAACCAGCGCGGCATCATGCAGATGACCACGATGGCCGTCATCAATCGCAAGATTGACGAGCTGATCATCAACGCCCTGAACACCGGCACCGTTGCGATCGGCACGACTGGCGTCACCATCCCGAACGTGTCGTTCTTCCAGAATGGCCGCGTCAAGTTGTCCAACGCTGCCGTGCCGTGGGATTCCAACGTCACGCTCCTGTGCCAACCGTCGTTCCTGGCCTACCTAGAGCAGGCGCCGGAATTCGCCAACGCGCAGTACGTTGACTTGCGCCCCTACGCCGGTCAAGAGCCGTCGTGGAAGGACAAGCCGATGGCCTACCGCTGGCGCAATTGCCTGATCGTCGAGCATCCGAACTTGCCTGGCCGCGGCACCACTGCCGAAAAGTCGTTCCTCTATCACAAGACCGCAGTCGGTCAGGCGATGGACACGGCTGGCCTGCAAACACCGGTCGGCTACGATCAGGAACAGGACTACTCGTGGGCGCGTGCGTCGGCCTACATGGGTGCAACGCTGCTGCAAAACACGGGCGTTGTGGTGATGACGGCTGACGGCTCGGCTTACGCCTAACCAACCAGACTAAAGGAGATACATCATGGCTTACTCTGGTGCAACCGCCGCGTCCTCGCTGGCAAACCCGCCCCGCCTCGTTGCAGGTTCCGCGATCGCGGGCGTTCCCGTTACCACTGGCCTGTCTACGGCGCCCGCTTCGGCTGGCAACCAAGGCGGTCAACTGTGGTACTACGCATCGACCAACCTGACCACCGACCTCGTGCCGGCTACCACGTTCTTCTCGGACGGCTGGTATCTGGGCATGCGGCCTGGTGACATCGTGTTTGGTGCGCAATTCACGTCGATCGGCTCCTCGATTACCACCTTCACGGGTGCGATCGTGACCGCTTCGACGGCTGGCTGTGGCATGTCCACAGGTTCGCTGATCACTTCCACGTTCGGCTAACCGTAACCGGATCGGGGCGCTCCGGCGCCCCTTTCCACAATGAGGAGAGAACCGCATGGCTGAAACAACCGAAGCACCGAAAGTCGCGCCGGCAACAAATGGCGTGCAACCCGAACCGAAACGCGCACCGCAGATTGGCGAAGGCCGCGTCATGGGTTCCGAATACGCTCGTCAGGATTGGGTCGCCAATCTGGAAGACGGCACCACGCTGGAGGACATCATGCGGCCCGAGTTCTGGTCGCACAATGCCGCCCGCTTCCAACCGTATGCCACGATCGAATGCCGCGCCGAGGATGGGACGTGGATTGCCTACCTCGTCGTCACCGGCTGCGACCGCACCTGGGCGCGTGTTGCGCTCGACCGCGTGCTCAAGCTCACGACCGGCGACGTGGCCGCAACGCAGGCATCGAAGCATGTCGCCAAGTGGAAAGGCCCGCAGCACAAGTGGTCGGCGATTCGCCTGTCCGACGGCGAACTGCTGAAGGACGGCTTCCTGACCGAAAAGGATACCAACGCCTGGATTGAGAACCACGAGAAGGTCATCGCGTGACAACGCAACTGCTCCTCTACAACGAAGCCCTGACGTATTGCGGGGAGAGGATGATCTTGAACCTCTCCGACAATGCGGAGCCGCGCCGCCTGCTGGATCAAGTGTGGGCGAATGGCGGGGTCAAGTCGTGTCTGGAGCAGGCGCAATGGCATTTCGCCATGAAAACGGTGATGCTCGATTACGATCCGTCGGTGACGCCGGACTTCGGGTATCGTCGCGCATTCAACAAGCCGGACGATTGGGTGCTCACGTCCGGCCTGTGTACCGACGAGTATTTCCGCATGCCGAACGTCCGCTACTTCGACGAGTCCGGATACTGGTACACCGACGTGGACACGATCTACGTCCGGTATGTTTCGAATGATCAGGCCTATGGTATGAACATGGGCGCATGGCCTGAATCATTCATGCAGTTTGTCGCCTGTCACTTCGCGACGAAGATCATCCTGAAAATCTCGAATGACGAGATGAAAAAGGATCAGCTGCTGAAGTTGAAAGAGAAACTGAAGAAGGAAGCCAAGAGCCGCGCGGCGATGGCCGAACCGACCGCATTCTCCGCGCAAGGTAGTTGGTCACGCGCACGGATGCGCTTTGGCCGCGCGCGCGATGGCGG
>CAZMXB010000577.1:0-2599 GCA_964569855.1 uncultured Rhodoferax sp. | reverse complement strand
CTCATGCCGTCGTCGCGCAGCACGTTGCAGTAGTTCCAGAGCTTCTGGACGAGGGAGTTGGTGGTGGTGTTCATTGGTCTTTCAATTGTGCAATCTGCATCAACCTGGCTTTGATGATTTGCTCTCGCTCCGGGTCGCTCAGCAACCCCGGCAACGCATTGTGGAAAGTGGGCATGTTCAGCAGTGCTGCTACGGATTGGCCCACGTGTTTGCGGACTGCTGCGTGAGCGGTGGCCATCTCTTGTGCCACAGTACTGCGCCCTTCCATCACCGTCATGATGTCTTCGAGGTCATGGCTCAGGTACACGTCATTTTGGCCACGGTCTTTAAAGGCTTCGAACTTGGTTGCCAAAAAGTGAGGCGCTGACAAATGCCGCAACCGCAGACCGTCTGCCAAACCCACCGACAAGGCCGCATCAAAGCCCGCCCGGTACCACGGGTTGGCAAAACCCAGCACCTTTTCGTCCAGAGGAACCAAGTCCAGCTGCATGCGATTCCAATACCAGCGAAACGGCGGCGTGTTGTCGGCCATGGTCTGCTTGAAGCCACGCTGCATCAGTTGATCTGCCAGCCGGTGATAGGCAGCCAAGGAAGCCACTTCCACAATGGCGTCGACATCTTCAGTTGGGCGAACGTCCATCAAATCCACATCGTCCACCAGCAGTCCTGTGGCACAGCCACCGACGAACACCACCTGCTCACACAGTGACCCCATGGCCTGCGCCATAGCGATCAACAGGTTCAAATTTGGGTTAGCCATGCATGGGCCCTTTGATAGGCTTGGGCGCGTTTGGGTCAATCAGCGCTTGCAGCCGCTCCAGCGCCATGCCCCGTTCACGGGCCTTGCCCACCCGCAGGGCATCGAACAGCGCCAGCATTTCGTACAGCTTGGCATCTTGCATGGCCGCAAAGGGAACGGAGGGGTGCAGCGGCTCCACCCCCACACCGCGCACCGAGCCATTGGGGTGTGGCCACACAAAGTCTGTGCTACCCGGCGCAAACACACCAGCAAACGCGGGGGCGCTGTGGCTGGTGGGCACGCCCACCACCAACGGCAGCTTCACCGCCGGGAAGGCATATTTGGCACCGTGCAGGGCGAACTCAGCCAAATTGTGCGAATGGGGCCGCACCGCGTTGTCGGCTACCACTTCGCCATCCGGCAAGACCGAACGGCGCACCCGCTTGCGAGTGACCCGGTAGATGCCCATGGGTTCTTGCACGCCAAGCGCCGCAATACTGCCCGCCTCTGCCGGCTGCGGCGGCGACTCCCGGTTAGGCAGCAGCAACCCCGCCTGCAGCCCGCGCTTGATGCAGGCATGCGCCTCCGACACGCTAATACCCAGCTCCTGCGCCAGCCGCGCATACGTCCAGCGCTGATCACCCCAAGCCACGAGCTTGAGGGCCACCAGAAAGTCTTGGGGTTTGAGTTGCATTTACATTCAGTATTCGTGAATCGCGAATATTGAATGTAAATGAATTGACAGACAAAGGCAAGCAATGAATGAAATTGGCCTCCAGCCCTCGTATTTATTGGGTAAGCAGCTATTGTTTTTAGAGCAATTGCAAAGCCAGCGGATGCTTCAGGAAGACATCCAAAGTCAAAATCGGGCAACCACTTGCCCGCTCAAACTCTGCGGCAATGGCCAGCAGATCCCGGTCGCCAGACACCAGCACTTGGGCTTTGCCCACCAGTGCGAGGTGCATAAACGGCTCGTCAAGCAAATCGCGGCACGCGGGCACCTGGGGCGGCGGCTGGGGGATGCGCACTGTCTCGGTGTATGGCAAGTAGTCGGCCAGCAACTCGTCATTGTCAGCTTGGGAGAGGCGGAATTTGGGGTAGGCCAGCACCCGCACCAGCTCTTGCACCGTGACCGAGCTGGCCAAAGGCAGCAACACGCCCTGCTGCCAAGCCCGGCGCACCTGCCCTGCCGCGCCACCGCCGAACACAAGCGCGGACAACACCACGTTGGTGTCCAGCACCACACGCACAGGAGCGCTCATGCTTTGGGCAGAGGCTTTTTGCCAACCGCCTTCTTGGTCTTGGCTGGGGTCACCGCATACGGCGCCACTGGCTCGGCAGCCATAGCCGGTGCGGCTTGGGGCGCTCTAGCCCAGGCTACTGCAGCAGCCATGTCGTCATCCGTCAACTCAAGTTCTGCCAGCTTGGCCCGCACCGCGTCCCCGCGCTGGATGCGCACGGGCGTCAGGATGATCTGCCCGGCACGGGCCTCCACGTCAAAGTATTCCGTGGCACCCACGGCCTGCGTCACGCTCTTGGGCAGCGTGAGCTGGTTTTTGGAAGTGATTTTGGCGAGCATGGCATTTGGTGCAAAGTAAGGATTCCTTACTTTAACCAAATACATCAACGCAGGCAAGTTATGAATGAAATTGGCCCATAGCCCTCGTATTCATTGCGCGAGCAGCTACGAAACCAATAGCAAGTCAGATCCGCGCCCGGATCACCAGCTCGTCATAGCCAGTTTGCGCATCCGGCTCGCGGGTGAACTGCCAGTCGGGCAGCAGCGCCAGCAGCACCTCGGCCGTGGTGAGCACGATGCAGCCCGGCGCCACATGCCCGCCCAGCACCTGCCCAGTCGCG
>CAZMXB010000576.1:0-2600 GCA_964569855.1 uncultured Rhodoferax sp. | reverse complement strand
CGAGGACCTTGTCGGTCGCGTCAATCACAAACCACTCGTGCACGACCTCAGCGGGTTTTGCGCTGAAAGTTGACATGAGTTTTCTCTTTTAAAGGAGGGTTTGGAGGGCTCTTTTCCACGGTCGGCGTTCCTTCTTTTCCAAACCCGACGGGTTTAATCGTCAGGTTCAGCGGGAATCTCTTAGGTGGGAATACTTTGTGAAAAGCCTTCGCCGCGGAGCCACAAATGCGCTGCGAAGCTTTCGATTATATGAGATTTGCGGAAAAACGACCAGAAGTAATGCACTTCAACAGACGCATTCTGCACCGCTAATGGCAAATATGATTGATACTTTGAACTTCATTGCAAGCGCTTGCGCCCGTAGCGCTATGCAATTTTGTGTCGAAAAATATGGCAAGGAGCCACTGCATGCTGGATATTTCCACAGTCGCGCGACCCGCTGTGCTTTGCTTGGCAGTACTGGGTTGCGCCACGCCTGCCTACGTCAATGCGCAGTACCGACCCGAGATTGCACCGCAGGTTGGGGCCAACAAAGACCTCCTGCGCGAGGCAGAAATGAAGGCGGCGCTCGACGACGCTTTGCGCCCTCAAATCGCGACACCGTTGATGGCAGCGCAGCGTTTGATGCAGGAACAACAACCCGGGCCCGCGGCAGAGAAAATTGCAGCGGCCGAGCGCGTGAGCAACAAGTCCGGCTACGAACGGCACGTGATTGCGCGCATCAAGGCGACCCTGGCTGCGCAAAATGGCGATACCGGCCTGGCTGCGCAGATGTACGACCTGGCGAGCAACGGAAAATGGTGGGGCAATGCAGAAAAAGCGGCAATGGCGCAAACGATTGCCGGGCTTTACTACACAGCCAAGGACTATTCCCAAGCCGCTGCGTGGTATGAGCGATGCACTCAGCTTGCGGGACCGGTCCCGGCCACAGAGTTGTTGCGGGCGCAAAGCCATTACCTTGCAGGTGAATTTGAAAGCGCGGCCAACATACTGGAGCCGGTTGTGCAAAAAATGGCTACTGAGGGCCAAGCACCGTCAGAAATCTCCCTCAGGTTGTTGGCCGATGCACGCGCAAAGACCGCCAACACCGCTGGTTTTCAGCGGGCCGCAGACCTCATGAGCCGCTTTTACCCCTCGAAATCCGCGCAGTAGTTTGCAAGCCACGCCACACTGCGTACTGCTTGACTGCGGCGCTATGGTGCTACAAATCAATTTCAGCCTGGCAGCTCCGCGATGCAACTTGAATTTGCTATGAAATATATAGCTGGTTGCGCAATGAATACGAGGGCTGGCTGGCAATTTGAAATACAAGCTTCGCCAAACGGTGCCGGGGCGGTTACCATCCAAGCATGTTCAGTTACCGCCACGCCTTCCACGCCGGAAACCATGCCGACGTCCTCAAACACACCGTTTTGCTCGCCATTCTGCGTCATATGGTGCAAAAAGATGCCGCCTTGACGGTGTTCGACACCCATGCCGGCGCCGGGCTGTACCGCCTGGACGGCGACTACGCACAAACCAGCGCCGAAGCGGCCGAGGGATTCCTCAAACTGGTTGCGACCCTGCCGGCCGAGCCCTTTGCACCCGTGTTGCAGGACTATCTTGATTTGGTGGCCAGTTTCAACAAGCCCGGCAGCCACAAGGTCTACCCCGGCTCACCCTTCATCATTCACCGGGTTATTCAGGAACGCGACCGCGACAAGCTCAAGCTGTTTGAAATTCACCCGACTGACACCAAAACCCTGACCGCCAATATTGCGCAGTTGGAGGCGGGTCGACAGGTGGCCATTCTGCGGGAGGACGGTTTTGAGGGCATCAAGAAATTTCTGCCACCGCCATCGCGCCGGGCTCTGGTTTTCTGCGACCCCAGTTATGAACTCAAAACCGACTATGGCCGCACAGCGGTGATGGTTGCTGACGCACTGCAACGTTTTGTCACTGGGACTTATGCGGTGTGGTACCCCATCATTCCGCGCCCGGAAGCGCACGATCTACCCAAGAAACTCAAGACGCTGGCCAACAAAGCCGGCAAGAGTTGGCTGGGCGCCACGCTGACGGTCAAGTCCAGCAAACTGCTTCAGGACGACACAGGCGAAGTGATCCGCCCCGGTCTGCCCGCCAGCGGCATGTTCATCATCAATCCGCCGCACACACTGAAGGCTGCCCTGCAACTGGCACTTCCTCAAATGGTGGCGCTGCTCAAGCAAGACCAACACGCCGCCTTCACGCTGGAGAGTGGCGGCTAGAGACCGATAAAGCCGGGAAGGCTAAGTGCGGGGCGGCAATTTCTGCGCGTTTGGCAGCATGAGCCGCACCGCGCTTTGCCTTACCGGCGCACGCCACCGGACAAGCCCCGCATCCTTACACCCCTTGGCGATGCCTCTCTTTGGGGCGACCAAATTGTGAATCTAACCGCCCAACCCCAGCCGCTCACACAACGCCAAGGTCGCCACGCTCTGGTTCATGGTGTAGAAATGCAGCGCCGGCGCACCCCCCGCGCGCAATTGTTCGCATAGACCCGTTACCACATCGAGGCCAAAGGCCTTGATGGATGCGTTATCGTCAGCGAAGCTCGGCAGGCGCAGGCGAATCCAGCGCGG
>CAZMXB010000575.1:0-2613 GCA_964569855.1 uncultured Rhodoferax sp. | reverse complement strand
CCCCAAGCTGAGCGTTTTTGAGAATCTGCGTTGCAGTGTTTTGTGGAGTCTGGGTTACAAGTACACGTTCTTCCGGTTTCTGGCCAGTCTGGACGATGCCAATGCCCGTGCCAACGATCTGGTCAAGATGATCAATCTGGAGAAGAAACATGACGTGCTGGCCATGAACTTGACCTATGCCGAGCAGCGTGCGCTTGAAATTGGCATCACGATCGGGGGCGGCGCCAATGTCATCTTGTTGGACGAGCCGACCGCAGGCATGAGCAAGAGTGAAACCACACGGTTCATTGCTTTGATCAAGCAGGTTACCGAAGGCAAGACCTTGCTGACAGTGGAGCATGACATGGGTGTGGTTTTTGGTCTGGCGGACAAAATCGCCGTTGTGGTTTACGGAGAAGTCATTGCCTTCGACACACCGGAGGCGGTACGGGCGAACCCACGGGTACAGGAAGCGTATCTGGGTTCCGCGGTGGCTGATGAACAGGCGGGAGAAAAACGATGAGCCCCCACGTGCAGCACTGCGTGTCCTTACTGCCCCCCACGGGGGCGCTGCTCTCCTTGGGGCGGCCCGGCGGAGAACCATCATGGTCTTGAAAGTTTCCGATCTGCATGCCTATTACGGTAAGAGCCACGTATTGCATGGGGTGGACATGCATGTGAAACCCGGTGAAATTGTTGCCTTGCTCGGACGCAATGGGTCCGGCCGTTCCACCACCGCCAAAGCCATCATGGGGTTGGTCGATTGCCAGGGTTCATCACTTTGGAAGGGCCAAGAAACGCTGGGCCTCAAGACCTTTGAGATCGCCCATTTGGGCATAGGTTATGTGCCGGAAGGCCGCGATATCTTTCCCAAACTCACCGTTCACCAGAATCTGTTGCTCGGGCAAAAGCGGGGCCAAAAGAACCCACGGTGGTCGTTTGACGACATGTACCGGTTGTTCCCCCGTCTCAAGGAGCGTGAACACACTGAAGCAGGCGTACTGTCTGGTGGCGAGCAGCAAATGCTGACGTTGTGCCGTACGCTGATGGGTGACCCGGATCTGATCATTATTGATGAGCCTACCGAAGGCCTGGCGCCCAAGATTGTTGAACTGGTCGCCGAATACCTTCAGGAACTGCGCAGGAGGGGGCTTTCAGTGCTGCTGATCGAGCAAAAGCTCACGATTGCCATGAAGATTTCTGATCGTTGTCTGGTCATGGGCCATGGGAGCATTGTTTTTGAAGGCACCCCAGACGAACTGCGGCAAAACAGCGACATTCGCAAGGAATGGCTGGAGGTTTAGCGGCTTGTCCCTCCAGTGACAAAGTTCGCAGCGACATTCCAATACTCGCCCGTACAATTTAAAAGAACGATCGTTCTATTTTGATGGGTCCAATTCTTACTTCCGAGGAAATGCAAACATGACCACCCAATACCAAGTCCATGGCGACATCGCCGTCATTACATTAAACAACCCGCCAGTGAATGGTTTGGGCCTTGCGACCCGTCAGGGCATCGCCGAAGGAATGGCGCAAGCCAATGCGGATGCAGTAGTCAAAGCGATCGTTATCACCGGGGCTGGCAAGGCATTTTCGGGCGGAGCAGACATCAAGGAGTTCGGTTCACCCAAAGCGGTGCAGGAGCCCAACCTGCTCAGCGTGATCAGTGTGTTGGAAAACTCCGCCAAACCGGTTATTGCTGCTATTCACACGGTGGCCATGGGTGGTGGACTTGAGTTGGCTCTGGGATGCCATTACCGTATTGCGGCTCCGGGTACCAGCATCGCCCTGCCGGAAGTTAAGCTCGGATTGATTCCGGGCGCTGGCGGCACGCAACGCCTGCCGCGCGTCCTGGGCGCCGAAGCTGCCCTCAACATCATCGTCAGCGGCGAACCCATCAAGAGCGAAATGCTGGCCATGTTGCCGGGCCAAAAGCTGTTTGACAAGCTATCGGCGTCGGCAGAGAGTCTGGCTGAAGATGCCTTGACCTACGCCCGTTCGGTAGCCGATGTGCGCCCACTGCCCCTGGTTCGCGACTTGAAGTGCAAACACCCCCAGGGCGATGCGTACTTTCAATTTGCCCGCAATATGGTCAAGGGCATGTCCAAGAACTTTCCCGCGCCTGCCAAGTGTGTGGATATTGTGGAAATTGCTACCAAGAAGAAATTCGACGACGGCATGGCGGCAGAGCGAGAGATTTTCATGAACCTCATGCTGACAGCAGAGAGCAAATCCCTGCGTCACCTGTTCCTGGCCGAACGTGCTGCATCAAAAATACCCGATGTCCCCAGCGATACCGCACAACGCGATATCAACTCCATAGCAGTCATCGGTGCCGGCACCATGGGCGGCGGTATTGCGATGAACTTCCTGAACGCCGGCATCCCGGTCAAGATGCTGGAAATGAAGCAGGAGGCGCTGGACCGTGGCGTGGCCACCATCCGCAAGAACTACGAAGCCCAGGTCAAGAAGGGCAAGCTCAAGCAAGACAAGTACGACCAGCGCATGAGCCTGCTGACCACCACGCTGAGCTACGACGACCTGAACGGCACCGACATGGTCATTGAAGCCGTGTTTGAAGAGATCGGCGTCAAGGAAGCCGTGTTCAGGGAACTGGACCGCGTCATGAAGCCC
>CAZMXB010000574.1:0-2613 GCA_964569855.1 uncultured Rhodoferax sp. | reverse complement strand
GGCATGGTGGTGCGTCCTTGCGAGCCGTCAGGCGTCGCGATGTGGGGGTGGTGCGGAGGCGGGAGGGGCTACGGGCGGAAGCCCGTCGCGGGCGTGGCGAAGATGGCGGCGATCAGCGGGTACAGCGTGCCCGCGCTGTTGTTCTGGTAGGTGAGGTTGCCGTTGGCTGCAGAGGCGTAGAGCCACACGTCAGTCGTGATCTGCAACGCCCAAGACGCGCCGGCGAGGGGGATGGGCGGGTTGCCCGCCGACGGGGCGGACGCACCGTTGAGCCCGCCGCGCCCGGTGTAGCCGATGCGCAGCGTAGCCGCGCCATCGTTGAGCACGTCGTCGATCGCGCCCGGCTGTTGGTCGAGGCCGCTGGCGTGGCGGAAGAACACGTAGAGCATCGCGTCGCGCCAGTCGCGCGAGGTCTCCAGCACGATCGGCGCGGACCCGGCGCCCGTCGGGCCGCTCATCATGTAAACGAGAGCCTGTAGCCCCGGGGGGCAGCCGAAGAGGATGTTGAAGAGCGACTGCCCCGTGCTCGCTCCGACGGCCTGCGCCTGGATGTTGTTAAGTTCGGCCGCGAGGATCTGCTGCGCGGCGACGTAGGTTTGGACGCGATCCATCGGAGCCTCAGAGCAGGGTGTTGTTGGTGAGCGAGTCGGCGTCGTTGCAGAAGAACCCCGCGGTCAACGAGCGGTCGGTGAACGCGACGTCGGTGTGCGCCGGCTTCATCACAGCCACCGTCGCGACCAGCGGCGCGATGGCCGGCGTGGTCGGGTCGACGCTCGTTCGCACGGTGAACGCGTAGACCCGCCGCGGGTTGGCGTGCGAGTCGCGCGCGAGCGTCTCCCGCATCGCGGGCGCCTTCGTTGACAGCGGGGTGAGCGCCGTCAGGATCGCGTTGGGGGTGCCCGCGAAGCGCGTGCGCCAGCGGGCGAGGAGCGCGGTGCGGCGGGCGCTGTTGGACAGCACGCCGGCGGACACCGGGAGGCCCAGCATCTGCTCCCACTCCGTGATGATCGACCGCACCGTGTCGGGGAAGGCGTCGTCGAGCGAGTGTGCGGTGGTCTCGACCTCGCCCAGGATGACGTCGGCGAGCGCGAGCGCGTCGGCCGCGTTCGTCGAGCCGTCGGGGGCGGGGTACGCCGGGCCGAGCAGGCGCAGGAGCTGGCGCGCGTACGTGCCGCGGTCGCCGGCCTCGCTCGGCAGCGGCTGGAGGATGTTCGCCATAGGTGGGGGGGGCGCCGTCCGCAGGACGGAGGTGTGGCGCTGTGCGGAGGGTACGCTGTCCGCCCGTTGTGGGGCAAGGGGGCGGCGGTTGACCCGCCCTCCCCTCGCGGGGGTACGGTTGGACGATGCGCTACGCCCTCCTGCTCGCCGCCCTCGCCCTCGCCTGCGCCGCTGACCCAGTGCTCCTGCCCGATGCCTCACCGCCCGCCGACGCGGGGCCCTGCGGGGGCGCCTGCGGGGCGGGGACGGTGTGCGAGGGCGGTGCGTGCGTGGCGGTCGATGCGGGGGCTGTGGATGCGGGGGGCGGGGTGGACGCGGTCGACGGGGTGGACGCGGTCGACGTGGTGGCGGTGGACGCGGGGACGCCCGACGCGGGGAGCGACGGCGGCGCGGTGGACGCGGGCGTTGACGTCGGGCCGGCGGACGCCCTCCCGGCGGGGTGCGCCTCGACGACGGCGGGCAACTGCTGTGGCGTCGCGTGCCCCGCGCCCGCGCACGGCGTCGCCTTCTGCGGGGGCGGGCGCTGCGGGGTCGAGAGCTGCGAATCGGGCTGGGGCGACTGCGACGGGGTCGCGGCCAACGGCTGCGAGACGAACACACAGGCGACGGCCGCACACTGCGGGGCGTGCGGGGCACCCTGCGCCGCGACGCTGTCGTGCGTGGCCGGCGCGTGCGTGCTCGTCTGCGGCGACAGGTTCCGGAACTGCGACGGCGTCACCAGCAACGGCTGCGAGACTGACGTCAGGAACAACCGCGCCCACTGCGGCGCGTGCGGCAACGCCTGCCTCGGGGCGCAGGTCTGCCGCGCCAGCGTGTGCAGCAACTGACTACGCCGGGACGACCCGCAGCGTTCCGAGCGTCACCACCGTCTTGGCGGCCGGGGTGACGTCGGCCGCGGGCGTAGTGACCGTGCACGAGAGCACGCCCGTCGAGCCCGTGAGGCCGATGACCTGCGCGGCGAGCGCGGTGCGGTAGAGCGTCGCGCGCGCTTCGGTGTCCTCGGCGGGCCAGCGCGACGCTGGCGTGGTGTCGCCGGGGCCGAGCGCGTCGAAGTAGTCGAACACGGCGAGTCGGATGGTTTCCCAGTTGTCGGGACACGGGTACGCGCTGCCGCTGGGCGTGCCGACGGGCGATGCGGTCTGGTCGAACGTGGTCTCTCCCGCCGCGAACACTCCCGGGCCGAGCGTGACGGCACGGTAGCCGCCGCGTGCGGTGGGCGTCGACGGGAGCACGAGCGCGCGGAGCCCTTCCTTCGCTGTGTGGTCGCCCGCGACGACGAGGGTGCTGCCGGTGCTTAGGGTGATGGTCAGCGCGCCCGTCCAGGGGAAGGCGTTGGCCTCGTTGGGCGTGATCGCCAGCACGACGTTCTGCGACGCGGCGTTGATCGCTTCGATG
>CAZMXB010000573.1:619-2616 GCA_964569855.1 uncultured Rhodoferax sp. | reverse complement strand
GTCCAAGGACCAGGTGTTTGCGCTACGCGACCACCTGGGCTTTGACAAGAACGGGATCGGGCAGGCCACTTGCCATGGCTCGGACACCCGTGCGCTGGTCGATGCGCTCAAGGCGTCCAACAACAAGGCGCGCGGCGTGGCCACCGTCAAGCGCGATGTGACGGACGCCGAGCTGCAGGAAATGCATGCGGCCGGTGTGCGCGGCACGCGCTTCAACTTCGTCAAGCGCCTGGCCGACTTCACGCCGCGTGAGGTGCTGCTGGAAATTGCCAACCGCATTGCGCCGCTGGGCTGGCATGTGGTGGTGTACTTTGAGGCGCAGGACTTGCCCGAGCTGTATGACTTTTTCACCGCGCTGCCCACGACCGTGGTGGTGGACCACATGGGCCGCCCCGATGTCAGCAAGGCGGTGGACGGCCCGGAGTTCGCGCTGTTTGTGAAGATGATGCGCGAGCACAGCAACATCTGGAGCAAGGTGAGCTGCCCCGAGCGGCTCAGCGTCACCGGGCCCAAGGCCTTGAACGGCGAGCAGCGTGCCTACCGGGACGTGGTGCCTTTTGCCAGACACCTGGTCGAGACCTTCCCGGACCGCGTGTTATGGGGCACCGACTGGCCGCATCCCAACCTCAAGGACCATATGCCCGATGATGGTCTGCTGGTGGACTTCATTCCGCAGATTGCCACCACGGCGGAGCTGCAGCGCAAGCTGCTGGTGGACAACCCCACCCGCCTGTACTGGAGCTAAGCATGTCACTCGACAAACCGTATCTGGACGTGCCCGGCACGACCATCTTTGACGCCGAGCAAAGCCGCAAGGGCTACCACCTGAACCAGTTCTGCATGTCGCTGATGCAGGCCGCCAACCGCGAGCGCTTCAAGGCCGACGAGCGCGCCTACCTCGACGAGTGGGCGATGACCGAGGAGCAAAAGCAGGCGGTGCTGGCGCGCGACCTGAACCGCTGCATCGCGGCGGGTGGCAATATCTATTTCCTGGCCAAGATCGGTGCCACCGATGGCAAAAGCTTCCAGCAAATGGCCGGCAGCATGACCGGCATGACCGAAGACGAATACCGCGCCATGATGGTCGCCGGTGGCCGCTCGGTCGAGGGCAACCGCGTCATTGGCGAAGACGGCGACGCCCAGGCCCACCACCAACCCCAAGGCAGCGCAGGCCAGAAAGCGAGCGCCTGACATGGCCCGTATCACCGCATCCGTTTACACCTCCCACGTGCCCGCCATTGGCGCGGCCATAGACCTTGGCAAGACCACCGAGCCGTATTGGCAGCCGGTCTTCCAGGGCTACGAGTTTTCCAAGCAGTGGATGAAGGACAACCAGCCCGATGTCATCTTCCTGGTCTACAACGACCACGCCACCGCCTTCAGCCTGGACATGATCCCGACTTTTGCCATCGGCACGGCCGCCAGCTACCAGCCCGCTGACGAAGGCTGGGGCCCGCGCCCCGTACCGGTGGTGCAGGGCCACCCGGAGCTGGCCGCGCACATTGCGCAGTCGGTCATCCAGCAGGACTTTGACTTAACAATAGTCAACAAGATGGACGTGGACCACGGGCTGACCGTGCCGCTCTCGTTGATGTGCGGGCAGCCTGAAGCCTGGCCTTGCCCGGTGATTCCGTTCGCCGTCAACGTGGTGCAGTACCCCGTGCCGTCCGGCCAGCGCTGCTTCAACCTGGGCAAGGCAATCCGCAAGGCCGTGGAGAGTTTTGATGAAGACATAAACGTGCACATCTGGGGCACGGGCGGCATGAGCCACCAGTTGCAGGGGCCGCGTGCGGGGCTGATCAACAAGGACTTCGACAACGCCTTTCTGGACAAGCTGATTGCCAACCCGGCCGCCGCCGCCGCCATTCCCCACATCGACTACGTGCGTGAAGCCGGGTCCGAGGGCATAGAGCTGGTGATGTGGCTGATAGCCCGGGGAGCTATGAAAGATGTAGCAGACTCCTCCGCATCCACGAGGGCTAGGCACCGTTTTTACC
>CAZMXB010000573.1:364-602 GCA_964569855.1 uncultured Rhodoferax sp. | reverse complement strand
GTTGGCCATCTGATTTTGGAAAATGCGTAAGTGCTTGCGAGACAGACCGTAGCGCAGCGGAGCTCTGTCCCCAACTGAATAGGAGATTGCAATGAAAACCATCAAAGTCGCCCTCGCTGGCGCCGGTGCCTTTGGCATCAAACACCTGGACGGCATCCAGAACATCGACGGCGTTGAAGTCGTCTCGCTAGTCAGCCGCGAGCTGGAAAAGACCAAGGAGGTGGCCGCCAAATACGGC
>CAZMXB010000573.1:0-354 GCA_964569855.1 uncultured Rhodoferax sp. | reverse complement strand
CCGTCATCCTGTGCACACCAACCCAAATGCACGCCGCGCAAAGCATCGCCTGCCTGACGGCGGGCAAACACGTGCAAGTGGAGATTCCGCTGGCCGACTCGCTGCAAGGCGCGCAAGACGTAGTCGCCATGGCCCAGAGCAGCGGCTTGGTCGCCATGTGCGGCCACACCCGCCGCTTCAACCCCAGCCACCAGTACGTGCACAAGGAAGTCACCGGCGGGCGCTTCAACATCCAGCAAATGGATGTGCAGACCTATTTCTTCCGTCGCACCAACATGAATGCGCTGGGCCAGGCCCGTAGCTGGACCGACCACCTGCTGTGGCACCACGCCGCCCACACGGTGGACCTGTTCG
>CAZMXB010000572.1:0-2618 GCA_964569855.1 uncultured Rhodoferax sp. | reverse complement strand
TCAAAATCCCGCGCCGCAAGGCGTGCCGGTTCGATTCCGGCCCCGGGCACCACAGTTAAAGCCGGAAGCTTCCAAGAGCTTCCGGCTTTTTTCTTTTCCCCTCTGAAAACCTGCTTTCTATCGTGCGCCAGTCAGCGCTGCTGCGCATGCCGATACGTACACTTTGAAACAAACCATCTGGAGCGTGCTGCGAGAGGCACTCTACGATCAAATCCCGAGCCACGTTCACTGAGTCGCAGTGGGTCCCGTTTCAGGAGCCGTCTTCATGAACCTTTCAAACTACCGCACGCGGGCACTTGGCGCATGGACCCTCGTGGTTCCCATGCTGGCTCACGCCATCCCTCCAACCATAGGGCGATGCCAGGTGCTGCCAAGCGACCATGTATTGAATGCCCGTATTGACGACTTGCCGGTACATCCGCAGTCGGCGGATTTCATTCGCACCATCAACAGTGGTTCGCGACGCCTGCATCTGGACTTGGGTATCAGTGAGGACACCCAAGCCAGCGACTATTACGGCATTCCCTACAACGTGGTCTCTGGTGGCAGCATGTCCTGGCCCACCGTGCATCTGGATGCGGGATGGCCTGACGAAAGTGATTGTGCGTCGGCCGGGCATGCGGTGATGCAACCCTGTGTGGGCGTGAAGCCCGCGTTGTTGCCGATTCCCGCCAACCCCAAGGTCGAAGGCGGCATCAGCACCGACAAGGCAATCTACAACGACCACCACATTCTGGTCGTCGACACGGATTCCTGCCGCCTTTGGGAGAGTTACAACAGTTATGCGCGCAAGGACGGTGGTTGGGACATTTTGTCGAGTGCGCAATTTGACCTCAGTTCCAACGCCTTGCGACCTGCCGGCTGGACCTCGTCAGATGCGGCGGGTTTGCCTGTTTTTCCACTCCTGTTGCGCGCAGACGAAGCCAGTTCCGGAGCTATCCAGCACGCTCTTCGCTTCACCATCCAAAGCAGCAAGATCCGCAATGCCAATGTCTGGCCTGCCACGCACCGCACCGGCAACGGGGATGCCTCTTCAAGCAAGCCCCCCATGGGCCAGCGGTTCCGGCTCAAGGCAAGTTATGCGATTCCTGCCAATTACACCGTGCAGGCCAAGGCCATTCTGCAAGCGTTCAAGCGGTATGGCCTGTTGATTGCGGACGGCGGCTCCGATATGTACATTCAAGGCGAGCCCAGCCGAAACTGGTCTGAGCAAACCATCGCCCAGGTGCAGGCGCTGATCCATACGGAGTTTGAAGCCGTTGACATGGCACCCGTGATGGCCCGGCCCGGCTTTGAAGCAACTTCCGCTCGCATGCCACCGGCCGTATCAAGCCAGGGGTTCGCCATCGGAGGCAGTCTGGCTGGCCCGCTGGATGCGCAATCACTGCGCGCGCACATTTCGGTGTCGTCAGCGGACCGGGCGCAGGCCGGGCAACTATATGTGCTGGCGTTTTCACCGTTGAGCGCACAGACCTATGCCTTGACTGCCACCGGCTGGCAGGTCATGGCCAATGGGTCCATGCCCAGCTACGCCGACGTCTCCCTTGGCGAACATGTGATTGACGTCGCAAGCAACATCAACCTCGCGTTGCTGCCGGGTCTGCAGGTCTGGGTGGGGTATGGCCGCAACCTGAACGACATGGTGACTGGCTCCAAATATGCGCGTATCTACCCTGCC
The DNA here is from genome assembly GCA_964569855.1 of uncultured Rhodoferax sp. Taxonomy (GTDB): domain Bacteria; phylum Pseudomonadota; class Gammaproteobacteria; order Burkholderiales; family Burkholderiaceae_C; genus Allorhodoferax. The sequence goes on along the minus strand of CAZMXB010000572.1, from coordinate 940 downwards.
GAGTAGTGCCCGGGCTCAGGTGCTTGTGCTGCCCTGGGCCAAACCCCGGTGGAAATGGGATACTTTGGCCAATGGTTCAGGGATGTCAGTTGCAAAGAAGGTATTTTTAACGTGAATTTTTCCGCAACGCGTGTTTTTTGGCCTTCCCTGATGGTGGCGGTCTTGTTCGGTAGCCTGGCGCACGGAGTCCTTGCTGCTGACCCTTCGCGTGGACAAGTGTTGTGGAACACGCCGGGTTTGTCGGGTGTCAATATGTGCAGCGACTGCCATGGTGTTACGCCCAGCAACAACGTCAGCAAGGTTTGGAATGCATCGGGCGCCCGGTCTGACCAGGGTTTCCCCAGCGCCATTCGCAATGCGATCAGCTCTCAGCGCGACATGTTTGAGTTTTCTGACCTGACGGATTCTGACCTGGCCGATCTGGCGTCCTACATCAATGCCATTCGTTACGGGAAGTCCATCACAGCGCCGACTTTGACGGATGCGGAATGCCTGTTCAATTGGGCCGAGGTTCAGTTGCCAACGGTGTTCAAGGCTCCGGCTGTTCAAAAGGGCACCATGGCGACTCTGAACTACCGGGTTTACAGTGTGGCGGGCGTTACCAATGCAATTGGAAACAATACGGCAGACGCTCAAGTATGGGTCTTGGCCCCGTCCTTTGGGTTTGCGTCACCGGTTCCTTTGGGAAGCGCAACCAGCGCCAGTCTCCTGAGTGCCTCGCGCGCGGCCGGTTGTCGGTAGGAGGTTTGCAATGATGAAGACCGTTTCCGTTTGGATGTTGTTGGTGTTGGGGATCGCCAGCAATACGTGGGCAGTTGAAGTCGGAGCGCCCGCGCCGGAGTTTGTGTTGAACAACCTGCAGCGAAGCGTCAAACTGAGCGACTTCAAGGGCAAAACGGTTTATCTGGATTTTTGGGCGTCATGGTGCGGACCGTGCAAA
>CAZMXB010000571.1:1174-2624 GCA_964569855.1 uncultured Rhodoferax sp. | reverse complement strand
AGCGAGCCGAGCAAGGCCGCCATGAACCCGTTGACGTGAAAGCCGTCCAGCACGCTGGCCGCTGCCCAGAACATGAGCGCGTTGATGACGAACAGGAACAGTCCCACCGTGACGATGGTCACGGGCAGCGTCAGCAGCACCAGCACCGGCCGGAGCACGGCATTGAACAGGCCGATGACGAAGGCGGCGATCAGCGCGGAGGGGAAGCTCTGCACCTGCACGCCGCTGTAGAGGTAGGCCACCGCCAGCAGCGCGGTGGCGCTGAGCAGCCATTTGGCGAGGAGTTTCAACATGGGGCCAGCATAGCGCCAGAATGCCGCCCGGCCTCAACCGGCCGGTGCGGGCGGCCGGCGCATGGCCAGCCATTTGCCGATCGCCAGCACCAGGAGCGCCCCCGCGATGCCGGCGCTGTACTTGATGGCGCTGCTCGCCTGGTCCAGCTTGGGCATCCAGACGAGGCGGTCGGCCGCCGCCAGCGCCGGGTCGGACACCAGCATGGTGCCGGCGATCCAGCCCAGCAGCATGCCGCCGAAGGTGATGATGAACGGGAAGCGGTCCATCAGCTTGATCACCAGCTGGCTGCCCCAGACGATGATTGGAATGCTGATCACCAGGCCGAAGATCACCAACGGCATCTCGTGGTGGTCGGCAGCGCCCTGGGCAGCGCCGGCGATGGCGATCACGTTGTCGATGCTCATCACCAGATCGGCGACGACGATGGTCTTGATGGCGGCGAGCAGCTTGTCGCTGGCGGCGATGTTGGCGTGGCCGTCGTCGGCATCCGGCGCCAGCAGTTTGACGCCGATCCAGACCAGCAGCAGCGCCCCGGCGATCTTGAGGAAGGGGATGGCGAGCAGCGTGAGGGCGAAGAAAATCAGCACCACGCGCAGCACGATGGCGCCCGCCGTGCCCCACAGGATGCCCTTGGTGCGCTGGGCGGGGGGGAGCTTGCGGCAGGCGAGTGCAATGACGACGGCGTTGTCGCCACCGAGCAGGATGTCGATCATCACGATCTGGCCAACGGCGACCCAGAATTCGGGGGTCAGAAACTGTTCCATGAGGTTTTTCCTGTGAAGTACGGGCCTGACGGGAGCGGGGCGGGATCAGCAATGCGCAGGAGGCGCACGGCAGCCTTCGACCCGAGTCCACAGGTTCTCGAATCGAAGGTCTTGCTCGGCCCGGTGTGCACCAGGCCCGACAGGCCGGGCGAGCGCAGTGCGCGCGCCGTGTTGACGACCTGCCGATATCCGCAGGGCGCTGGCGTGGGGCCGTGGACCTGCGGGCGGGAGCTACTCCCCTTCGGAAAGGCTGCATTACACCACCATGCTGCATGATCGGCGGCAGCGCGGGCCAATAGGTCGCTGGGCATCAGGGTATTGACCGCGCGCCTGCGGCGCAACTCGCGCGCTGCTTCAGAAACCGCTCTAGGACCTTCATGGGTTGTGAAGTC
>CAZMXB010000571.1:311-1164 GCA_964569855.1 uncultured Rhodoferax sp. | reverse complement strand
TAGCTACAAAGTCAGGAGCATCCATGCAAAGGCTCGTCCGTGCGCCCAACGCCGTCCTGGCCATGCTGTGGTCCGATCTGCTCTGCGAGGCCGGCATGCCCGCCAGCGTGCAGCGCCAGTACCTGGGCTCCGCAGCCGGTGAACTGCCGCCGCACGAATGCCTGCCAGAAATCTGGCTGCAGCACTCCGAGCACAAGGAGCGTGCACTGGCGCTGCTGGAAGAACTCAAAAGCCTGCCGCAGCGGCGCTGGCACTGCCCGGCTTGTGGCGAGCTGGTGGAGGGCGGCTTTGAGCAATGCTGGAACTGCGGTGCGCTCATGCCCCTGACCTGAGCGCTGCGCGCGCCCCAGCTCACATCCAGCGCACCGGCTCCATGTGCACGCTGCCGCGCTGGCTGCTGAGCGTGATGGCGCCTTCCTGCACCGTGGCTTGCAGCTGCATGCTGCGCTCGGCCAGGGTCGCCAGCTCCTGGGCCTGACTGGACGGAAAACGCCAGACTTCGAGCCGGGTCAGGCGCGTGAGCTTGGTTTCGATGCCACGCCACCAGATATCGGCGGCGTGGCCAAAGGCGTACACCTTGACCGCATCGGCCTTGCTGCAGGCGCGGGTCAGCGGTTTGTCTTCGGGCTGACCGACTTCGATCCAGACGCGCTTCCTGCCGGTGAAATCGGTCAGCGAGGCGTCGGGGTCGTCCGGGTCAGAAAGGCCCGCGCCAAAGGCCAGGGTGGCGTCTCCATGGCACAGGTCCTGCAGCAGGTGCGCGTTGAGCGCCAGGGCGGCGAGCCGCACCATCATCCGTTCGTCGGTCTCGCTCGGGTGGCGGGCCAGGGTGAGCGCGTGGTCGGCGTAGTAG
>CAZMXB010000571.1:0-301 GCA_964569855.1 uncultured Rhodoferax sp. | reverse complement strand
GGTGGCCATGGAGAAGTGCTAATTAATAGATAGCTGCTAGCGCTTGTCAATCAAGCGCTAGAGGCCAAAAAGTCTTGAAATTTCCGCCCTACACCCGCCGCGCCAGCGCCACCGCCATGCCCGTGTAGCTGCCGGGCGTCATGGCCAGCAGCCGGTCCTTCTCGGCCTGGGGAATTTCCAGCGACGCAATCAGGCCGTGCAGCGCCTCGCGTGTCCCGCTTTGCCCACGGGGGAGTTCCTTGGGCTTCTGGTAGGCGCCGGGCACGCCGTAGCGGCGCATGACGGTCTGGATGGGTTCGGC
>CAZMXB010000570.1:0-2630 GCA_964569855.1 uncultured Rhodoferax sp. | reverse complement strand
GCCATCGGCATCTTCACCACCGGCCTTGCGCTGGCGCAAAAAGTCGCCGCAAATCGCATTCCAGCGCGCGGTCTCTTCGGCTGTGGCACTGCCCATCAGTTGTGCCAGTTTCAGCAGATTTTCTTGTGCGCCGGTGGTCAGCGTCTGGGCCTCGCCGCGGTAGTGGTCGCGCAGCAGGGCGTTGAGCTCGTCGTCGTGCATTAGCGGCGTGATCTTGGCCGCCAGCTTGGTCATGTTGCGGTAGCTGCCCTGCAGTTTGAAGGGTGGCTCGGTGCGGTACCTGTCGCGCTGCGCGGCTGACTCGATGTAGGCGCCGTTGACCTTCAGCAGCAGGTCGCGTGCACGGAACAGGCGTTTTAACAACTCGGTCAGTTCATCCAGCTCGGCGCTGCTGTAGGCATGGGAAAAGTCACCGCTGGCCACCTCTTCGCCCAGCGCCATGCGCACCAGCAGTTGCACATCCTTCGGGTCGCGCGACGACAGCGGCGCCAGCGCCGGGTTGCTGGTCAGGCTGTTCTCGATGTAGGACAGCGCAAACAAGGCCTCGCGCCCGGCCAGCACATCGCCCAGGTTGTAGATGTCGGCACGATTGGCCAACATGTCGGGGATCTTGAAGACCTCGCCCGACTCGGTGTAGGGGTTGCCGGCCATGGCAATGGCAAAACGTTTGCCGCGCATGTCGTAGCTGCGGGCCTGGCCCTGCCACATGCCTTCAATGCGGCGCGTGCCGTCGGCCAGGCCGATGAACTTTTGCAAAAACTCTGCGCTGGTGTGCTGGATGTCGTCCAGGTACAGCATCACATTGCTGCCCATGGCCTCCAGCTCTTGACGTGCAGCACTGTTGGCAGCGGATGCCGGGTCCAGCGCAGTCACGTCATGGCCCAGCGCCGGACAGTTGATGCGCACAAACACCAGGCCCAGGCGGTCGGCCACATATTCCATGAGCGTGGTCTTGCCATAACCCGGTGGCGAAATCAGCAGCAGCAGGCCCATGCGATCGGTGCGGCTGCCCACGCCGGTGGTGCCGATCTGTTTGGCCAGGTTGTCGCCAATCAGCGGCAGGTAGACCTCGTCGATCAGGCGGTTGCGCACAAAGGTCGGCAAGGGCTTGGCCTGGAACTGGGCCAGGCTGAGCCGGGCTTTCTCGGTACTCAGCAGGCTGTGGTGCAGTTTTTGCAGCGCCTGGAAGCCGGGCACCACACGGTCGCGGTGGAAGGCAAAGCGGCGCCAGAAGTCATTCAGGTTGAGCGCCATGCGGCCGTTGTCCACCCGCGCATGTTCGCCGCGCAATCCTTCTACCGTGGTGTCCAGTGATGCATTCACACGGCGGCGCTGCACCGGCACGGCCAGCAGGCTGGCGGCATCGTCCACCCACGCATGGGTGGCTGTATCTTGTGTGCCGGCATAGGCCTTGACCCAACTGCGGGCCTGTTCCCAGCGCTCTGCCGGGGCGGAAGCCTCCAGGCTGCGTTGCCAGTCAGGCCATTGACCACCACGCTCCAGCTCGCGCTGTAAGGCGGCTGCCAGGTCTTCGCCCGCGCTGCTGATGACCCATAACTCCGCGCCACTCTCGTTGGCCACCTCGCGCACCAGGTAAGCCGCAGCTTGTGTGCACAGGGAGGCCATGCGTTCGGCCTCATCGGTCCCGTCGGTCGACGCCAGCAGTTCAAAACCAACAGCTTTGGCAAACACGGCCAGCGCTTGTGTGCATTCCTGTTCCAGCAACACCAGGCTGTCGCGGGCGCCAAACAATTGCTGCACCTGCAATGCGGAGCGCGCGCGGCGGTGCAGGGATTCGCGTTCAGCGCCAAAACGGCCGTCTTGCCAGTAGAGCAGGGCCAATGCCCGTTCGGTAGGCCCCCAGGCCAGCAGACCGGCTGCGTCCTGCATGGCGGCCAGCACGCTGAAGATGCGTGTGGCGTCCTCGTCGTGTACGCCTTTTTCGTAGCCGTCCTGGTAACGCTCGGCGGCGAACTGGCGCACGTGGTCCAGCAGCGCGGCGTGGCCGTCTGGCCCCAATGCGATCAGTTCGATGATGCGTGCCCAGGGCAGGGGCGTGGTGGCTCGCAGCGTGGCGTCCAGCAGGCAACCTGCTAAATATTCGGCACGGCTGATGGCGTTGGTCTCGGACGGCAGGGCCTGTTGCCAATAAGGCTTGTAGGCGTCCAGTGCCGCATCGTTGACGGGCACCAAATAGTCGGTGCCGGTCAGGTGGTAGTCCAGGCCGTCGCCATTGGGCACCAGGGTCAGCTCCAGCGGGTGGCGGCTGATGGTGAAGGTATGGTTGCCCAGGCGCAGGTTGTTGCCACCCTCGGTCACCAGATCGCGCTGGTCGCGTACGCCGCGCAAGGCCTGGTCGCGGCTGGTCTTGAGCCGGGTCTCGATGTCGTCGGCCGCCACCTGCGCGCCCAGTGCACGCATGTCGACTACCAGCTTGCGCAGCTTGGTGATCAGCATGTCGGCCGCAAAATAGCTGTGCACCTCTTCCAGGCTGGCCAGTTGCGCGACACGGCGTTGCGTGCCGTCTAGAATACGACCGGCCGCGGCCACCAGGCCCTGCACGCGCTGCTGGCGGGCCTGCGTCAGCGTTTGTTTGCGTGCCGTCAGGGCTTCATAGACGGATTCACGTT
>CAZMXB010000569.1:0-2634 GCA_964569855.1 uncultured Rhodoferax sp. | reverse complement strand
ATGAGGGGTGGAACCGCGGGCGTTTCCGCGTTCATGAATTTCTCGAAGGAGTCGAGCGTCTCCATGAGGAGATGTGGCGGGGGTGGTACGTAGGCTGCGTTTCCCGGCCGCGTTCCGCCAATCCAGTTTTGCGAGCGGCGCAACTCGCCGGGTTGCTTGCCGTTGCCGCGCACGCCGTCCATCAGTAGCCGGTGTGCGTCGCACAGCAAACGCACGCTCAAGGGCAGGCCCGCCGGGTCACGCAGTTGCGATTGCACCAGCCGGAAGGCACGCAGGTAGTTGGTGACTTCTTCCACATCGTCTGTGTTGCTGACCGCAAAGCCCGCTTCTGCGTCAAACAGGTCTGCCAGCGTGGCTTGGGTGCCTTCAATCTGCGAGGTCAGCAGCGCCTCTTTGCGGATGGCGCTGTACGGCAACCAATCCGCCGACTGCACCAGCCCAGCCACTCCGGACAAGCGGGCCAAGGCCAGCTCGGCCACGCGGTTGGCTTCTACATAGCTATCAGGCGCCAGCACGGGCTTGGCTGGCGGCAGCACGTGGGGCACAAACGCCTGCACAGACTCGCCCAGAGTTGTGGAGATTGCGTAGGTACCGGTGGTGCGCATGGTGCGAAAGACTTCCTTAATTGAGTTGACTCAAATTAAAGCAATCTTTAACAAACTGCGCAAGTATGAAAGCAGGCTTTAACAGCAGGTCGGACGCTCAGGAACCCAGCTCGGCGGTGTTTTCTACGTCAAATTGGCCTGCAGCGCCCGTGGAATGTGCGCAAGCAGCTATGAAAAAAAACCAGTTCTCGGGTGTAGATCTTGGGCAAGCGGGTGCGCACGTGTTCGGTGGTGTGCTCTGCCAGGGCGCGAATGGCGGCAATCTTGCCGTTGGTCCATTTTGACGTTTCGGCTACGGCCTGCAGCATGAACAGCAGCCAAGGCTCCCACGCTCCGTCTCGCGTTACGCTGAGCAGCAGGCGGTAGTAGTCGGCCTTGTGAGCGATGACATGGCGGCTGAGGTAGAGGATGGGCAGGTTCAACAACTCTTCCTGAATCAGGTAGAGGATGTTGAGCACGCGGCCGGTGCGGCACACGTCCACGGCGGTGGCAGTGCACAACGGACGCGCCTGGAGCGACTGAAAGCCCTGGTGCAGCGCGGTGCGGTAGCGCAGTGCCTCTCTGGTGTCGGGGTCGGCGTTGTCGTGGCCCTGTGCGTACTGGAACAGCTGGTCAGTTGTGGTGACGATGTTTTCAATTTCCGAGCTGTCTTTGGCTTCCAGCAGCGGGATGGTGTTGATCAGCATCGCCGGGTTGGGCGATGAGCTGGGCGGCTTGTTTGAGCTCGGCCAGCGCGGCGCGGGCCTCTGCAGGGCAGCGATGAGCGCGTCGTCGCTTGGCTTTCAGCGAAAGCGCCCTTCGCAATGTCCTGGATGTTCCCAAGCAAAGTAAGCCACCCCGTTGTGTTGAAGCATTTGGCTGTCGGCGGTGTTGCGACGGTGATCTCTCTCGTAGTTGTCCACGACAGAATAATGTATTGCCAAGCTGCGTCGCCGTTGCGCCGTGCACCAACAATGGGTGAAAGACTACGATGGTACCTGCGGGCACGGTCAGATAGACCCTTTGTAGCGCCTGTCGGGTGCATTCGGATTCGAGATATTCGCCATAGCGCTTGACGTCGTTCGCGTCTTCCCCACAAACCATCACATTGTCAGCAGCGAACTCGTAGGGCGCGATCAGTCGATGCGAGTTGGGCACTACAAACAAAGATCCCTGTTCGAGACTGATGTCTTCGAGGGCAATCCACGCCGTTGCGGTCCGCCGGGGATGTTCAACATGCAGATAGGGTAGGTCTGCATGTGCTGCCTTTTCAGAACTGTAGTGAAAGTATTGCGATTGCATGATGATCGGAATGCCGTCCAGCACTGTCCGCAAAATGCGCGCCAGCGGCGGACAGGTAACGATCTCACAAGCGGCAACCGAAATATTTTGCAGGTCAAGCAAACCGTAGCGCCGACCGTCCACCACTTCGGTCTTGCTCCGCCCGCGCTCCTGAATGCCCACTCCCACAGAGTGGAACCGAAAGGGATGGCGCTCCTGGTACAAGCGCTCCAGATCATCGAGAGCCCGGGAAATCAACCCTAAGGGGATGGTATCGGTGAGGATCGCATAACCCACCTCGAAAAAGCAGTGCGCCGATTCTGCCGTACGACGCGCAGCCTCAACCATTTCCGCATTCAGCCCCCAATCCGCTTGTATCGCCAGTTCCGATGGTGACAATTCGGGCACATCGACGAACATGATGTTTGCCTTCTCAAAGAACCCCGTCGAATCGTCGAGGCGGTCAAATATTAAACGAGAATATTAGTCATGTCAGGCACCGCATCACTAGGCGTTCCTCGTTAAAGCCAATGTTGAGCTGACCCCAATGTGGCTTGCGTGACCCCCGGAATATGTGATTGTCAGCAAAGTGAATGGGCCTTAGGTGACTGCGCACTGCTGACTGTCACCCGCGAACGACCGCTCCCGCACCTGACTGCCGTGACCCATCAAGGACCCAGTCGCACCCGCGCCTTGTCCGAGTGGGGCATCCGGCGATCTCTGAATATTCGACAATGCGAGGAGAAGTCTAGGCTATCAAATCAGAAGC
>CAZMXB010000568.1:0-2636 GCA_964569855.1 uncultured Rhodoferax sp. | reverse complement strand
GGGCTAAAGCTGGCAGCTTGAATGCCAACTGTGGATAACTATAGCGGTTTGCTGGTTTTGCTGATTCCTTTTCTATTGGTTTTCTGGAGGGATTGATCTTCAATGGCAAGCTGCGTAGGGCGTAGCCCGAAGCTGCTTGCCTTGGTGTTAGCGACGATCAGAACGGATCAGCTTCTTCAATCAGCGGAGCCTCCTCACGCGCAGCGGTCTTCCTTGATTGCTCCCTGGACTTGATCTTCCCCTTGGCCTCTTTGGAACTGTGCCGGAATCGATAAGAGTCGTTGCCTGTCTCGACGATGTGGCAATGGTGGGTGAGTCGGTCCAGCAATGCCGTCGTCATCTTGGCGTCTCCGAACACACTGGACCATTCTGCGAACGTCAGGTTGGTGGTAATCAGTACGCTGGTGTGCTCATACAGCTTGGACAGCAAATGAAACAGCAAGGCTCCTCCGGCCTGGCTGAATGGCAAGTACCCCAACTCATCCAGAATGACCAGATCCAGACGCATCAAAGTCATGGCAATCCGACCAGCCTTGCCTTGGGCCTTCTCCTGCTCCAAGGCGTTAACCAGATCCACCGTGGAGTAAAACCGAACCCGCTTGTGGTGTCGTGTCAGACCCGAGATCCCCAACGCCGTGGCCAAGTGAGTTTTGCCCGTACCAGGCCCGCCAATCAACACCGCATTCTGGGCATCCTGCGTGAATGACAAATCCGCCAATTTCTGGATAAGCGTCTTGTCTACGCACGACACGTCGAAGTCAAACCCTGCCAAGTCACGATGTACAGGGAAGCGAGCAACCTTCATCTGGTGGGCGATGGAGCGCATATGCCGGTCCACATCTTCGGCCTGCAACAAGTGCTCAATCAACCAGCGCGAGGGTTCAGTGCTGACTCCGCCACCTTGCGCCATCAAGTCACCCCATGCATTGGCCATGCCGTGCAGTCGCAGTGCCTTGAGTTCCACTTGGACATCACGCACTGCTTCAATCGGATGATTACTGCGCATGGCTCACCTCCAAACCATCTTGGTGAGTGGGACGCAGTCGGTCATACCGTGCGGTATCCGCCCTGGGGACATGGGTCAGTTGCAGCGCTGTTTCTGCCTGTTGCGGTGTGGCCGGGGTGTTCAAGCGTGCCAGTACGTTGCGTACATGCTCGGCGCTAACGCTGCCGCTCGGTGCAGCACCTTCGAGCAACAAAGACACGGCCACCATTACCGCCTCCAGTCCGGCTTGTGGAACCATGGCCAGCACATCGGCCATGACCCGGTCCCCTCCTGTGTGGCGCAGCAGCGATTGGCGAAGACGCAGTAGCGGCTCTGGCATATCCAGAAACGGCGCTCCGTTTCGCAAGGCCCCTGGCTTTCTTTGCACCAGATCAATGTAGTGCTGCCAGTCGTAGTTGGTTTGACCGGAACCGGTCATCCTGGGATGACTGGCCACGATGGTGTCGTCGGCCGCAATCGCAATGCTGTTGGGATACAGCCGGGTGCTCACCATGTGCCCCGCCCATTCGCAAGGCACGGAGTAACGGTTGCGCGCCACCGCCACCAAGCAGGTGCTACTGACCCTGGCAGACTTCTCGACGTAGCCATCAAAGGGCGCGGGCATGTTCATCAAATGCGGCCGTTCCAACTCCAGCATTTCGGCCACGGTGAATTGCTTGTGGACCGGGTGCGCGGTGTCAGCCCACACGGAGCGGCAACGTTCATCCAGCCAGGCATTGAGCTCAATGAAGGAGCCAAAGCGGCGGGTTCCCGCTTCAATCCAGATGCGTCGGCGGCTGTCCTGCACGTTCTTCTCTACGACGCCTTTCTCCCAGCCGGAGGCAACGTTGCAGAAGTCCGGATCAAACAGGTAGTGGCTGCACATCGCCGCAAAGCGGGCGTTGACGATGCGCCCCTTGCCCTTCTTCACCTTGTCCACCGCCGTCTTCATGTTGTCGTAGATGCCACGGCGTGTGACACCACCCAACGCCTGGAAGGACCGGGTGTGGGCATCAAACAGCATTTCATGGCCCTGGCTGGGATAGGCCACCAGCCAGAATGCCCGACTGGCGCACAACTTCAAATGCGAGACCTGCACCTTGTAGAAGATGCCGCCCACCACCAACCCTTCATCGCTCCAGTCAAACTGGAACGCCTCACCAAACTCAAAACTCAGTGGGACAAAGGCTTTGCTGGGCAATTTGCCCGTCTTCTCACGCCATGCACGAATGAAGTTGGTCACCATGCTGTAGCCACCCCGGTAGCCTTGGGACTGGATCTGCTTGAACAAAGCGCGTCCCGTGCGCCTGCCATGTTTGGGCCGATGAGAGTCAGCCTTGAGGGACTGGTCCAGTGTTTCTTCAAAGGCGGTGAGTTTGCCGTCAACGCTTTCTCTGACGTACTTGGGGGCTTTGTCGCCGGGGGCGTTGAGCCACTTCTTGACCGTCGTGCGCGACAGTCCGGTGACCTTCGCTATTGCACTGTGGGAGAGTTTGTCGCGCAGTTTCATGCGCCTGACCTTGCCTATCATTTCCATGGTGATCACCTTTTAACTACCTGCTGAAATATTCAGCAGGTCAGTGGAACACCCTGGTCAGTTTTGGATTGGCACTTATCCGTTTAGATGGTCAGTTTTCGGCTGGCGGCAACA
>CAZMXB010000567.1:2329-2638 GCA_964569855.1 uncultured Rhodoferax sp. | reverse complement strand
AGTCCCCTGTTTCAAAGCGTGTCCGTCGTACCAGTTCCTTCGCCGTAACGGTGTCTCCTGGGATGTTGTCCAGCGCTTGGCGCAGAGCAGCCCGCTCCGCTTCCGCTACGTCTGACCGTTTCAGCTGTTCCTCTACCAGGCGCTTCGGGAACTCCGTCCGATTTTGAGGGAGGCGCTCAAGAGTTTTGAGGGTGTGCTGTTCTTGGGCGAGCAACGGTCCGAGTGCAGGCACGATATTTTCCAGGGCATCCCTGCCCGCGCCACGATCTACCCCGCCAAGTTGACCTTGTGGAATACGTGGTTGACCCC
>CAZMXB010000567.1:0-2319 GCA_964569855.1 uncultured Rhodoferax sp. | reverse complement strand
CCGGGCCCCCGGGAACCACCGCGTTTAGCTGAGGCGCACCTTCGTCGATTTTGCTGGATTCCAAATTGATAGACTTGGCTTTATTCCAGGCTACTTTTTCTTCTGCTGTCAGATCAAAATTTCTACCAGCAGAGATTTTCTCGACTGCTGTTTTTAGTGCGTCAGGCTTTGGAATTTCCGTAGGCTGGGGGCGCACTTGGCGTAACCTACCCGCCTCATCGAACTCCAGTGGTACCCCATCTTTTGCGGGAATACGGGATGCGCTTTCACCCGCTGCCTGGGCACGCTCGGCGTCGATGACTGATTGGCCGTTATAGGTCAGTTTCTTCGGAGGAGGGGCCGGTAGAGCACCGGGAGTCGGGGGAGTGCTCGCATCGGGGGACATGCTGCCGCCATCGGGAGACGTATCAGTACCGATCCTCGGAGACACTTCAGGCTTGGGATACCCTACATCGGGTTTTTTCCCTTCCGTCATAATCATGTCACCAGACGCACCTTGCATCACCTCACGACGACGAGCCATGATCGCGTCCATCTGACCTTCGATGTCGAGGTGCTTGTGTTTGCGGATAGTCCGTTCAACCTCTGCCTTCGAGGCGCCGCGCAGGATCAAGTCATGGGCGATGTTAAAGGTCTTGATGTCCTTATCCGCTTGGGCATATCCGTCAATAACGTCTTGCCCTGTCTGCCGTGTAACAGGATCAGCCTTACCCTCCGGCGTCCGGTTATACTTGTTAATGATGTCTTCTGCCGTAGAGCGAGAAGACTTCCCTGCCGCCATATCAGCATCCGGGAGAGGCTTGTTCTTCTTCAGATAGGAGGCCAGCTTTTGCGCACCCTTTACAGTACCTCTTGCAGCCGCACCACCTGCCACAGTGCTCACCACGTCCGTGATAAAGCCTACGTCATCAGCATTGACCGCCCCGTTAGTCCTATGCTCAACGTATTGGCCCCCCTTGTCAACGTACTTCTGCACGGCCCCCATCGCACGGGCCACATGGCTTTCACCCAGCACCTCATCCAGAGCTTTTGCCCCAAACAGCTGTTTGATCGGGTTGGCCAGGTACATCTTCTGGGCATCGTCCATGAAGAATTCCCCGCCCATCTTCGCCGCAGAGGAGATATCCTTGTGCGTCCGGCCTTGAAGAGCCCCTCCCACATAAGTCGCACCACGCACAGCCATGCTGCCGATAAAGGCGGGGGCGCTGAGCACCATGTCCGCCACGTCAATCACGTCCTTCCCAAACTTCTTCAGCCCGCGAATCCCGGCAGCGTTGGACTCTTCCTGCGTCATAGGGCGTTTGGCGGAAGGTTTCCCCGCAGGAGTTGGCGGGACGGACTCAATCTGATCCCACGTCAGTGAGGAAGAAACGGCCCCCACAGCAGGAGCGGCCTCGATCTGGTCCCAGGTCAGTTCAGGCATAACGCCTCCTTATTTGGGGTTGTATTGCTTCACGACACCCTTGGAGTCGCGGTAGAATTTGCCAGGGATAAGTTCGCGCACCGTAGCAGGCATCGGCAGGGCAGTCTTCTCCGCACTCCCCGCGCCCGCATAGGTTGTCTTATCCTTACGGAACAGGCGAGACTCAGACTTAATGTTATCTGCGTTCTGCTGCACGGCTCCGTATACAGCGGACTTCATGTCCACACCAGGGTTACGGCCCATAGCAACCTGTGCATCAGAGGCAGCGTCCAGTGCGTATTGCCTCACCTGATCCTTGCTGAGGTCAGGGAACATCTGCTTCACCACCGCCTCAGCGTGATTCCGCATAGCGGGGGGAGGGACCACAGCCCCCTTACCCTTAACCCCACCCCCGTCCTTCGCAAGGCGGGCTTCCCTTGTAGCAGCCTGGTCAACACGCTGCTGTGCAATCCCAGCACGAATGCGTGCGGTGGCCGCTGCTTGGCGCCCCCGGGCTTCCCGTTCCCGAAGTTCCTGTTCACGTAGATCCAGCTGCTTTTGTCGGGCGTCAAGCCCTCCACGATCTTTTTCTGACACCACAGCGCGATTGAGTTGCTCAATCAGCACGGGGGAGTAGGTCTTATAAGCAGGGGGGACCCTCTCCTTTGTCATCGCCTCATACCCTTGGATCGCTATATCCAGCGAGGGTTGGTCCTTTACCTCGCCGAGGGCTGCTTGCAGCCATTCGAGACGTTGCTGCTTTTGTCCATCATCCAGCTTAGCTTGCTCAAGGTCGAGCTTCTGTTGTCGCTCTTGACGAGTACGTGCTTGCTCTACCTTATCCAGCATCGTGGAGGCGAGCTTAAGCTTACCACTCTGCGCCAGGGCAGAGGCCCCAACTTCCAGATTCCCGGCAA
>CAZMXB010000566.1:0-2639 GCA_964569855.1 uncultured Rhodoferax sp. | reverse complement strand
GAAAATGCGAAACATCTCGGGTGACCAGGTCATTTTGTCCGCGTCAACGTCCCACTCAAAACTGGCGATACGCGCCGCCCGTTCCGTTCGCTCCAACATCAGCTTGCGGTGTTGCACGGCCCTTTCCGCCAGCACACGATCGGTGATCTCGGTATGTGACACCACGGCACCACCGCCGTCGACGGCCAGTGGCGTCACACTCATCAGAAACCAGCGTTCCTTATTCGGAGCATGGCAGGGGTACTCCAGTCGATAAACCGGCAGGTCGCCCCCGAGTACTCCCAAAATGCCGGCGTGTGCGGCGCCAGCCTGTTCAGAATTTGGCCCGGTGCTGCTTTGGCAGATTGCCAGGTAGTTATCACCCACTGCGCTATGGGGTACCGGCTGGCCTGGTACGGTGCTGTTTTCCAGTGCAAATGCACGCCAGGGCTGATTCACAGCAGTGATCACGCCGTCTCGGTTCAGCACCGCAATTTCGGCAGCTACCGAATCCAGAATCGCATGGCCAAAGGCTTCGCTCTGGCGCAGCGCCGCCTGGTCCAATGCCTGGTCTTCGAGCAGACTGAGCAATACGCGGCGTGAAGCGCTGGCAGCTGCCTGCATTTCCACCCGCTCACTGATATCGGTAACGAACACCACGATGTCGCAACCTTCGGTCGGGCGGTACTGCGCAGTAACCTGCACGGCAAAAAGGCTGCCGTCTTTGCGCCGGTGCCGGCTATCAAAACGGTCTGCACCGCGTCGCAAGACGGTTTGTATGTGCGCAGCGGTCTCGGCCTGGGACTCTACCGCTTCCAGATCGCCAATGGCCATGCCCAAAAGTTCTGCTTCGGAGTAGCCGCTCATCTTGCAGTAAGCCCCATTGACTTCCAGCAGGCGACCGTGCAGGTCCACGCGCACGAAGCCATCTGTGGCAGTGCGCAGAATCAACGAGTGCTGCGATTCACGCTCGCGCAGCGCGCGCTCGGCCCGAACTCGCCCGGTCACATTGCGAATGAAGGCGGCCACGCCCACGATCTGGCTGTCGGAACCCCGTATCGGATTCCACATCAATTCGCGGTGAATATCCACGGCCGGTTGTTGGTGTATCTCGCTGAAGCTCTCACCCGCCAGTGCACGATCAATGCTTTGGCGGGCAACATCCCGTAGCCGGGCATCGGTGATGTACTCCAGCATATTCGTGCCGCAGGCAATGGCGGCCTGCCAATCCGCGTGCATCTCCTGGCGGTGTTTTTCGTTAAAGGCCGTGTAGCAGCACTGAGTGTCCAGCGCAAATACCTCCATTTCGCTGGTGCTATTGATCAGCGCATGGAGCAGGGCGTTCTGGCCGCTCAAATCTCTGACCACCGCTTCGAATGCGGCCCGGTCTTCGGGGCTGGTGAGCGGTGTGTCTGCCAACGTAACGGGTGACGACGTGGTCATGCGGTGTCAGTCCCCGGCGTCCATCGCGCTTGGATACCGTGGTGGCTGTCCATGGGCGGCCAGCAGGCTGTTGACCTCCTGCTTGATGGCCAGTACCCGCCCCTCGCGGCCCAGCGTGACCTGCTGCCAGCGGCGCAACTCGGCCAGTTGCTCGGCCAGGCTGCCTTCGGCGCGCTTGCGTTCGGTGATGTCGGTAAAAGAAATCACCACAGCGGTGGGCAAGGCACCGGCCGGGCCGGGAATCGGCTCCGAGTTTACGGAAAGCCATGTCAGATCGGTTGGCGACTTTTGAATGCCCATGACCACGTTGGACTGGGGCAAAGCGGTGCGCAACGTCTCTACTCTGGGAAATTTGTCGAGCGGGAAGGGCGTTCCGTCCTCTCGGATGGTCCGCCAGGAAGGATCAAAGGCCTGTTGCGCCTGAAGTTGCTCGCCTGTAAGCCCGAGGATGCGCTCGGCAGCCGGGTTCCAGGCGGTGACCGTGCCGTCGGCCTGTTGCAACACAACCCCCTCAAACAAGGCCGAAAAAATCGCCCGCGAGCGCTGCTCGCTGGCCAGCAGTGCCGCCTTGGCCCGCTGGCGGTTCACCAGGCGCCAAACAGTCTCGGCCACCAAGCGCACGGTTTCGACATCGCGCTCGGTGTACGGGTCGGGCTTGTTGCCCACGCCCGACATCATGCGCACCAGCCCGCCGTCCATCACCGGCACACTGATCAGGCGCGCCAGATGGGCATGGCCTTCGGGCAAGCCATGTTTGCCCGCAGCTGTTACGTAATCGTTGTAAACCACCGGCTGGCGTTGGCGCAGGGCGTCGGCCCAAATGCCGGCCTCGCTGACGGGATAGTGGCTGTCAAAGGCGGCCTTGCAATAGTGGGCCAAGGTGCCTTGCGACCAGTTCACCAGCTCGATGGTCTCCTGGTCTTCATGTACAAAATGGATAAAGGCAATGGTGCTGCCGGTCAGCGCCTCGGCCACTTCCTGGCCATATTGCATGAAGCTGGACTCGTCCATCGTTTCGGCTCGCCACGGCAGACCGAGCAGGGCCTCCGAACGGCGGGCCTGGAGTTGCAAGTCGGCCTCGTCGCGCTTGCGATCGGTAATGTCGGTGTGTGAACCCAGCATGCGCAACGGCTTACCCTCGGCGTCGTATTCGACCAATCGCCCCAGCGAGAGAATCCACTTCCAGTCGCCGGTTTGGGTCTTTTGGCGAAATTCGA
>CAZMXB010000565.1:0-2646 GCA_964569855.1 uncultured Rhodoferax sp. | reverse complement strand
CACTTCACCCCTAGCAGGCAGGTTGTAAGGGCGGGCGAGAGAGCCCAGCCTTCGGTGATGTCGCGGCTCATGTCGTAAGCCGCGCAGTCCATCAATTCGTTCATGTCAGTCTCGTCCGCTGCCATGTTTCGCAGTGCGTCGAGCGGGCCAACAAAGCCCTCAAAAACCAGCTTTGAGGCACCGTCTTTGTCGGTGCGAACCCAGCACCAAGCGACTACCGGATGCTCGGTACCTTTGTCGTCGTTGGCGTACCAGCTCACTGGGAGCAGCTTCTCGCGCACACTGCCGTTGAGTACGCTCATCGTCTGGACATCCACGCGAGCGCTGAACAGTTGGACCGCGACCGGGTTTGCGTAAGCTTTTTCGTGTGTCGTCAACATGAGTAAGACCCTACACCGAGCAGGCCAAGGGAGTCAAGCACTTTTCTTTACTATCTGTTTTCCTCGTCGGCGAACCATCTTACGGTATGGCGGCAGAGCTTGATATTGACCTCGCGGAAATGGCGCGGCGGGTTAAGGAAGTCGGCGACAACTTCAATTTCACGGCGAAGATCGTCCGCGACTTTGCCGCTGGCTCGACGCTGCGCCCGATGATTGTGAACCTGACGCAAGCTCGGCAGCTTCTCAAAGACAGTGGAAACAACCTAAAAGTCGTCCAGACCGCGCTGAAAGCCGCGAACGTCCCAGCGAAAGACATGCAGCTCCTCATGAGCAAGCTCAGTGGCGAGCTGGGCAAAGCGCGCAAAGAAGCACTGGGCTTCGGTGCCGCGCTCGGCACTTGGTCGACCCGTCAAATGGATATCGCGCTGCGCAACATGCGTGCCTTTCAGGACGCAGGTAAGAAGGGCATGGGCACGGCGGGCAGCGCGCTGAAATACGGGGCCTACGGCGCGGTGGGTGTCGCGGCAGCCGGAGCAGCGGGCGGTGCGCACTTGCTTGAGAAGGTTATTGAAACCGCCGGTTTCCGCGAGGCCAGTATCAAGGGTCTTGAGTACAACTTGGGGCGGCGGGAAATCCATGCTCGGATGAGCATGGAGGAGGCGAACAAACAGCGCACACTGAACGCGAAGGCTGAGGCTGACGCACAAGACTTGTTCGCCGAAGGACTTAAGCTCGCTCAGAAAACGCCGATCGCTGACCGCGAGATCATGCAGGCGATCAAGGACTTCATCGCTCAGGGCTACAAGCCCCGCGAGGCAAAGTTTCTCGTCAAGGTTATGGCGGACCAGCAGAGCAAGTTCCTCGAAGATCCAAGAGTACGAGAGAACTTCGTGACGGCTTTCTCACGAGGACAAGGGCGTGGCGTAGCGACAAACCGCGATTTGGAGTCGCTGCGCATCGCCAAGTTCAAGACATCCGACGTGCTGGCAAACCTTGTGAATCAGCCGGGCGTCGCTGAAGTCATGCAAGGCTACAAGTCGGGCAAGTACAAGGTCAGCGAGGCAGAAATACAGCAAGTCTTCGACGAGGAGTTAGGGCATGACGTGACACGCATCGAAGCCGAGGCGATCATCAAACTGAAGAAGATTTTGTCTACCGGGCTTATTCAGTCGAGCACCCTGCAAAACGCAGCCATCGCAGCGAACTATGCGGGCGAGCACTTGGAAGAGGCAGCGGGAGCGCTCGCGAAGCTGAAAGCCGAGCAGACCTTGCCAGGCGCAATCAACAATGCCTCAAACGCATTTGAGAACCTGCTACTGAGCATGGATGCGGCCAACAGCAAAGGCATGGTAAGTCTGCGCAACTTTCTGAATCAGTACACGGAAATACTGGGCCACAGTAAGATTCTGCGATCCACTATCGATGGACTTGTGAACGCCCTCCTTGGCCCGCTCGAAAAGATCACACCGGAAAAAATGGAAGCTGTGATCAAGACGATCGGCAAGCTCGGTGAGCAGCTCATGCAGTTTTTTGAGAAAGCTTGGAAGTGGCTAGAGCAGATCATCGAAGCCAAGCCAGGTGCGCTTACCGATGCCATGAAGGATGTTCTCGTAGACATCGGTAAGTATCTCGGCGCGGGCATTAAAACCGGTATGTGGGAGGGCATCAAAGCCGTAGCTACCGAGCCTGTGTTGAGTCAGAACGCGATAGAGCAGACAGCGGCGGGCGGTATCCCGTGGCGTAAGAAAGCCGTGTATCCATGGCAACGAGAGTTCTGGGGTGGCGGAGGTAGCGAAGAAAGCCCCGCGCCTGTCACGGCAGCGCCGGGTAAGTCGTTTGCAGATGGCGGCGTTGTACCAGGTCCGATGGGGTCGCCGCAGCTTATCGTCGCGCACGGTGGCGAGCGCTTCCAGGGCGTGAATAACCGCAACCCGTCGGGCGGCGGCGCGAGCCTCGTCATTCAAGGCCCACTGTTCGTGGTGAACGGCGACGTGAAAGACCCGGATGCACTCGGGGCAGCGGTGCGGCCCTTGGTGCAAGAAGAGTTCGCGAACATCTGGCACCGCGCCGCCATGGAACAGGGGGGCTAACGGCACATGGGACTCTACAACTACCCTGGTATTTCAACGGACAGCGACTCGCGAGCGGATGCCGCGCAGTACGGCATGATCGCGAACTACGATTGCGTCGTCATAAACGGCGTGACGATTCCGATCGTGGCTGGCAGCCTCAGCGGCGGGAAGTCGCTTTTCGTAAATCACAAGAA
>CAZMXB010000564.1:0-2651 GCA_964569855.1 uncultured Rhodoferax sp. | reverse complement strand
CCCCGCACGAAGCGCAGATGATCACCAAGGTCAAGATGTACCTGCACGAGCACGACACGGCGGGTCTGGACATTCAGATCATGAGTCAGGTGCGTGCCATGCGCTACACGCTGGAGCGCGTTGTGCGCGGCCTGGACACCATCAGCGCCACCGGAAACATCCTGCGTGACTACCTGACCGACCTGTTCCCCATCATGGAACTCGGCACCAGCGCCAAGATGCTGTCCATCGTGCCGCTGATGGCCGGCGGCGGCATGTACGAAACCGGTGCCGGCGGCTCTGCGCCGAAACATGTGCTGCAACTGGTGGAAGAAAACCACCTGCGTTGGGACAGTCTGGGTGAATTCCTGGCGCTGGCCGTGAGCCTGGAAGATTTGGGCCTGAAGACCCACAACGCCCGCGCCAAGATTCTGGCAAAAACCCTGGATGCGGCCACCGGCAAACTGCTGGACAACAACAAGAACCCGTCCCCCAAGACCGGACAGCTGGACAACCGCGGCAGCCAGTTCTATCTGGCCATGTACTGGGCACAAGAACTCGCTGCGCAAACCGAAGATGCTGAATTGCAGGCCAAGTTTGCGCCACTGGCCAAGGCGCTGGCCGACAACGAGGTGCAGATCACCGAAGAGTTCAAGGCGGTGCAGGGCAAGCCGGTTGACATTGGCGGTTATTACCTGGCCGACATGCAGAAAGTGACCGCCATCATGCGCCCCAGCACCACCTTCAACGCGGTTTTGGCGACGCTGTAAAACTCACTCGCGAGCTGCCGCCATCACGGCGGCAAAACCGATAAACACGCCACCGGTCAGGCGGTTGAAGACCCGCATCACCGTGGCGCGCTGCAAAAAAGCCGCCAGCGTCTTGCCACTCAGGGCGTAGACAAAATACCAGGTCACTTCAATCACCGTGAAGGTGGCCAGCAATATCGCGAACTGCGGCAATTTGGCAGCGTCCGGGTTGATGAACTGCGGAAAGAAGGCCGCAGCAAACAGAATCGCCTTGGGGTTGCTGGCGGCCACCAGAAAAGCCTGGCGGTATATGCTGCCGTGTGGCACCGTGACGGCGGCGGGTGCACCGGTTGTGAGGCCAGTGTCCGGGTCCGTGGTCTGGTCGCGCACCGGCTCGCGCCACACCTTGACCCCCAGATACGCCAGGTAGGCCGCTCCCGCCAGACGCAGTGCCTCAAATACCTGGGGCGAAGCCTGCAGCAGAGCGCCCAGGCCTGCGGCCGAAATTCCCATCATGGCCAACAGCGCGGTCATGCACCCCAGCATCGCGATCACTGCGGCGCGCAGGCCGTGGCGGGCGCTGGTTCGCATGATCAACAGCATGTTGGGGCCGGGTGTGGCTGAGACCACGAAGGTCATCGCGATGAACAGCCACCAGGTGCTGAGGGTCATGGGGAAACTCCAGGGGGGGGAAAACTAACCGGAGATCATGGCATAGTCCAATCCGAGACCGAACAACCCAACGATTCGAATGCAAGCCCATGTCCAACCTGCGCACACTTGAAATCAAGGCCTTTGTGCCTGCCAAGGACTTTGAACTGTCCAAGCGGTTCTACCAGGACCTTGGTTTTACCATGGCCTCGGACTCGGATGGCATTGCCTACTTCCACCATGGCCAGACCAGCTTTTTGCTGCAAGACTTTTACAACGAGACGCTAGCCAGCAATTTCATGATGCACCTGCTGGTTGAAGACGTCGACGCCTGGTGGAAGCAGGTCAGCGCTTGCGGCGTTGCCACAAAGTACGGGGTGAAAGTCACCCCCGTGGAACAGCAACCCTGGCGCATGCGGGACTTTGTGGTGATCGACCCGTCCGGTGTGCTTTGGCGCATCGCCCAGAACACCGATTGAGCCGCGCCCGCTCACACCACCTTCGCCCGCTCCAGCATCGCGTGCAGCAACACATTGCACCCTGCCGTAATGTGCTCCGGCTTGGCGTCCTCGATCTCGTTATGGCTGATGCCGTCCTTGCAGGGGATAAAAATCATGCCGCTGGGCGCGAGGCGCGCCATGTAGACCGCATCATGGCCGGCGCCTGACACCGTTGGCATATTGGAGTAACCCAGCTTCTTGGCTGCACCCGCCACTGCGGCCACAACCTCGCTGTGGAAAATCTGGGCCGGGTAGCTCGAAACCAGCTCGATCTTCACGTCCAAGCCGCTGTCGGTGGCCACCTTGGCTGCAAAGGCTTTCACCTCGTCAGCCATCTGGTCCACCAGCGCGTCGGTGCTGTTGCGCAGGTCGATGCTGAACTTCACGCGCCCCGGAATCACATTGCGGCTGTTGGGGAACACCTGCACCATGCCCACCGTGCCACGGCCATGCGGCTGGTGGCGCATGGCACAGGCCACCACCTCCTGCATGATGCGGGCCGACACCTGCATCGCATCCTTGCGCAGCGCCATCGGCGTCGGGCCGGCATGCGCCTCCATGCCGGTCACGGTGCAGTCAAACCAGCGGATGCCCAGCACGCCCTGCACCACGCCAATGGTCACGTCGGCATCTTCCAGCACCGGTCCTTGTTCGATGTGGGTCTCGAAATACGCACCTATGGGGTGGTCGCCGGGCTCCTGCTCGCCGATGTAGCCGATGCGATCCAGCTCGCCCTTCACGGTCTTGCCTTCGGTATCCGTCGCGGCGTACG
>CAZMXB010000563.1:0-2682 GCA_964569855.1 uncultured Rhodoferax sp. | reverse complement strand
GCTACCCAGGATCTGATGCTGTCAGTCAATGCATCGATCACGCTGCAACGTCCCTTGCTGGTCAAAGGCGAGCCTGGGACCGGCAAGACCATGCTGGCAGAGGAAGTGGCCCAAGCGCTGAACATGCCACTGCTGCAATGGCACATCAAATCGACCACCAAGGCGCAGCAGGGCCTGTATGAATATGACGCCGTCAGCCGCTTGCGGGATTCGCAGTTGTCCGACATTGACGGTGGCGAGCGCGTCAAGGACATCCACAACTACATCATCAAGGGTGTGCTGTGGCAAGCCTTTACCGCCGACCAGCCAGTGGCGTTGCTGATTGACGAAATCGACAAGGCCGATATCGAGTTCCCGAACGACCTGCTGCGCGAAATCGACCGCATGGAGTTTTACTGCTACGAGACCCGCCAGTTGATCAAGGCCCGGCACCGTCCACTGGTGTTCATCACCTCCAACAACGAAAAGGAGTTGCCCGACGCCTTTTTGCGCCGCTGCTTTTTTCACTACATCAAGTTCCCCGATGCCGCCACCATGCAAAGCATTGTGGATGTGCATTTCCCCGGTCTGAAGAAAGAGCTGGTCAGCGCCGCGATGAAAACCTTTTTTGACGTGCGCAACCTGCCCGGCCTGAAAAAGAAACCATCCACTAGCGAACTGCTGGACTGGTTAAAACTGCTGCTGGCCGAAGACATCCCCGCCTCCGCCCTGCACACCAAGGACGACAAGATGGCCGTGCCGCCTCTGGTGGGTGCCTTGCTGAAGAATGAGCAGGATGTCACGCTGTTCGAAAAGCTGATGTTCATGCAACGCCACAACCGTTAAACCCGTTACTCAGGTGGCCATCCATGAAAAACAAACTGCTGCAAGAAGGACTGGTCGACGCCTTTGGTTTTGTCGGCGGCGCGCTGCTGGGGTTTTGGGTCGGGCGCCTGCTGGGTCTGGATATTTTTGCCCCCGGCTACGGCAATGCCAGCATTGGCGCCGTTCTGTTGGTGGGGTTGGGCGGTGGCTTGGGTGTCAAAGCCGCACGGAGCTGGCTCGCAGCGCAGGCAGCCAAATCCAAGGACTGAACATGACGCTTGTGGACCCCTTCGTGGACCCCGTGACTTTGTCTGCCCGCGGCGTCGATCTGGTGCCACTGACCTTGGAGCATGAAGTTGGGCTGCGCATGGCTGCGGCGGATGGTGAACTATGGACCATTCGCGTCACCTCGGTGCCTGAGCCCGAGCAGACCCGCCGCTACATTGAGAATGCCCTGGCTATGCGCGAAGCTGGCAACCGCTTTGCCTTTGCCGTGCTGGAAAGCGCTACCGGCAAGGTATTGGGCTGCACCAGCTTCCACGACATCGTGCCCGCCTTGAAACGCCTGGAAATCGGTTGGACTTGGTATGGCAAAAGCAGCCAGCGCAGCCACGTCAATACCACCTGTAAACTGCTGTTATTAACCCATGCATTTGAAACCCTGGGCTGCCATGTGGTGGGCTGGCGCACGGACAATTTCAACTTCGCCTCGCAGCTCGCCATCGAGCGTCTGGGTGCCAAGAGAGACGGTGTGTTGCGTGGCCACGCTTTACGCCGCGACGGCACCATCCGCGACACCGTGATGTACAGCATGCGCAGCGGCGAGTGGCCCGAAGCCAAGGCCCAACTGTTATATCTGTTGGCCAAGCCGCGCTGATTGCCAGAGGTACCAGACCATGTTGCTCGACTTTTTCTATACCCTGCGTTCCGCCAAGCTGCCGGTCTCCGTCAAGGAGTACCTGACCCTTCTCGAAGCCCTGAAAAAAGGCGTGGTCGGCCCGAATGCGCCCACACCCGAAGACGACTCTGAACCATCCGGCTACAAGATTGACGACTTCTACTACCTGAGCCGCACTGCACTGGTCAAGGACGAGAAGCACTACGACAAGTTCGACCGCGCCTTTGCCGCCTACTTCAAGGGCGTGGAGATGGTGGCCGACTTCACCAAGGACATCCCCGCCGAGTGGCTGCGCAAGAATCTGGAGGGCATGCTGAGCCCCGAAGAGCTGGCCAAGCTGCAAAAAATGGGCTGGGACGAACTGATGGAGACGCTCAAGAAGCGGCTGGAAGAGCAAAAGGAGCGCCACGAAGGCGGCTCCAAATGGATTGGCACGGGTGGCACCTCGCCGTTTGGCGCCTACGGCAACAACCCGCAGGGCATTCGCATCGGCCAGGACAAGAGCCGCAACCGCAGCGCCGTCAAGGTCTGGGACCAGCGTGCTTATAAAGATTATGACGACACCCAAGAGCTGGGCACGCGCAACATCAAGGTGGCACTGCGCCGCCTGCGCAAGTTTGCCCGAGAAGGCCATGAGGACGAGCTGGACCTGGACGAAACCATCAGCAAGACGGCGGCGAACGCGGGCTACCTGGACATCAAGATGCGTCCCGAGCGCCACAACAACGTCAAGGTGCTGCTGCTGATGGACGTCGGTGGCACCATGGACGACCACATCCAGCGCGTCGAAGAGTTATTCAGCGCCACCAAGACCGAGTTCAAGCACCTGGAGTTCTATTACTTCCACAACTGTGTCTACGACTTCATGTGGAAGAACAACCGGCGCCGCTTTGCCGAAAAGTTTGAGACTTGGGACATCATCCGAAAGTACAACAAGGACTACAAGCTGATCTTTGTGGGCGACGCGACCATGAGCCCCT
>CAZMXB010000562.1:0-2682 GCA_964569855.1 uncultured Rhodoferax sp. | reverse complement strand
TGGCCATGGCCGCCAGCCCACCGGTGAGCTTGCCAATGACCTTTTCCTTGTGGCCACGCAAGGTGTCCACATTGACCTGGGGCGCGCCAAAATCGACACCCGCTGCCGAGAGGTGCGCCACTTCATCCATCACCGCCGCCACATGCAGCAGAGCCTTGCTGGGAATGCAGCCCACGTTCAGGCACACGCCGCCGAGCTGGGCATAGCGCTCCACCAGCACCACCTTCAGACCCAGGTCGGCGGCGCGGAACGCGGCGCTGTAGCCGCCGGGGCCGCCGCCCAGCACCAGCACGTCGCAGTCCAGATCGGTCGAGCCGGTGTAGCTGGATGCTTCGATATTGATAGCTGCTGCACTTCAGAAAACTTCGCCTTGGCGGTCTGCATTTGCCATGTGTGCATAGAGCCTCCTATATTCTGACCTGGATCGTCAGATTATAGGATGCCGCTACAAGGAGGATAATTTGCTATTGTTTTCATAGCTTTTTGCGCACGTCTCACAAGCGCAAATCGCGGATTTGACCCCAAAAAATGGTTTGGGGCGGTTGGCCCCGAACCCGGCACACCGCTCAGCGCGTCGCGATGCTAAAGGTCCCTGGCGCCTTGTCAATCAGGCCAAAGAAGCGCACCAGGTCAATCTTGCTGCCGCTGACCTTGAGGTCGTCGCTCATCAGGGTGTCTTTCACACCGGCAGTGCCTGCAATCATCTTTATGAAGATCGGGCGGGTGAGGGTCAGTGTGGCGTTGGCGTCGGACTCTGCGGGCGCTTTTCGGAAGTGCAGCACCGCGTTCTCGATCCACAACACATAGGTTTCCTTCAGGTCGGTTAGCACCAGGTTCACCTTCAGGTTTTTGCCGTCGGCGTCGGGGCCGTTCAGGCCACCGGCCATGGCTTCCAAAAAGCGTTCAATGGGGGTTTGCATCAGCGCTTCGATCAGGAATGACTTGTCAATGCCCTTGGTGGGCGGGCCTTGGCGCAGTTCCATGGCGGCGCTCAGGTAGCTGTTGCGCCAGGTCGATGCCTCGGACTGGTAACCCATCTGGTCGTAGGTTTTGGCCAGCAGCTCTTTGGCCGCCTTGCTGGACGGGTCGCCAAAAACAGCCTGGTTGAGCAACTCGGCAGCCCATCGGTACTCGCCCTTGTCGAAGGCGGTTTGTGCTGCGGCCACTACTTTGTCGGCCCCACCCATCAGTTCTACGTAACGCTTGGCGGATTCCTTGGGTGGCAGCTTGTTCAGATTGGCCGGGTTGCCGTCGTAGTAGCCCATGTAAAACTGGTACACCGCACGCACGTTATGGCGCAGGTCGCCGTAGTAGCCACGCGCGCCGAAGAATCCTTCCAGCGACTTGGGCAGCTTGATCATGTCGGAAATTTCATACGGGGTGTAGCCGGCATTGATCAAGCGCACCGTCTGGTCGTGGGTGTATTTGTACACATCGCGGTGCATGGTGAACATCTTTTTGATGTTCGCGTTGCCCCACTCTGGCCAGTTGTGCGAACCGATGAAGACTTCCGCATCCTGGGTCTGTTGTATCGCCTCGTCCATGTAGTTGGACCAGCGCAGCGAATCACGCACCTTGGCGCCGCGCACCGGCAGCAGGTTGTGCATGGTGTGCACCATGTTCTCGGCACCGTCATACAGCTTGAGTGCCGGGATGTTGAAGCTCAGCTCGGCCGGGCACTCGGCGGATGGTACGTTGTGGAAAACGAAGTCCAGGCCATCAACCTGCATGGGCTGCGTAGGTTTGGTGACCAAGGCGTTGGGTGGCAAGATGCCGATGCTGCCGTACACCACGTCTTTGCCCAGCCCAGTGTCCACATTGCCGGTGGCGCTGCGCGGCAGATTTTTGCCAAACTGGTACATCGAGCGGCGGGCCATGCCGGTGCCCACCAGCACGTTTTCGCTGGTGGCTTCTTCCATAAAACCTTCGGGGGCAATGATGGGTATCTTGCGCTGCGCGACTTCCTCGGGCGACACGACACCCAGAATTCCGCCGTAGTGATCGGCGTGCGCGTGGGTGAAGATGATGGCCGACACGGGTTTGTTGCCCAAGTGTTGCCGGGCAAACTCTAGCGCCGCCTTGGAAGATTCCCGGGCGGTCAGCGGGTCCACCAGAATCCAGCCCGTTTTGCCATCAATCAGTGTCATGTTAGCAATGTCAAAGCCGCGCAGCTGGTACACACCGTCCATCACCTTGTACAGGCCAATGTTGGCGTTCAACTGGGCATGGCGCCACAGGCTGGGGTTGACGGTGTCAGCGGGCTTGCCGTCCAGAAACCGGTACACATCAAAGTCTTTCAACACCGTGCCGTCAGGCTGTACGAGCTTGCCCGTGGGTTTGGCGATAAAGCCCTTTTTGGCATTGTCAAAGTCCTGCTGGTCGGCCAGGTTCAGGTTCTTGGCAAACTCCGCATTGACCTTTAGGGTTTCGGGTGTGGCGTCGCCAGACGTGCCACCAACGCCACTGGTTTTGCTGCATCCCGAAGCCAGAGCCAGGACGGCTGCCAGTACCGTCACTGTGGGGGCAAGTTTGTTGTGTTTCATGTTGAGGTCTCCTCTTTTTAAGGCGGCAAATAGGGGCGATGTGTTAGTGCGCGGCGCGAATCAAATCGGCACATTTTTCACCGATCATGATGCTGGGGGCATTGGTGTTGCCACCAATGAGTGTGGGCATGATGGAGGC
>CAZMXB010000561.1:1070-2683 GCA_964569855.1 uncultured Rhodoferax sp. | reverse complement strand
ATCCCGACAAGGTCGGGATCCATACATGGACGCCCCCGGTTTGCAAGAGCAATCTTTTGATGACGACGACACACGGAGTCGACTGCAGCCATACATTCGGTCTTTGGTGCAGCCGACTATCTGGCCGCTGACACATGATGAAATTCGCTGATCGTCGCGCAAACAAGTTGACGTGCTCAAGGCACATTGGATCCCGCGCGCTAAGACGATCCCGGTCTGACCTGTGGTTGACATCATTTGAGATTGCTCAGGCAATCGATTGCGCTCCCTCCGTGTTCGTTCGCATTGCTGGTGAGTCGGTCCGGTCGCCCGGTGTTTATCCTGCCGGGTTGATCATACGCAAGCGGGTTTGGCTTGCGTATGATCGGCTCGGAACACCTCTGCCGAACGCAGCATCGCCCATATCCGTCTGGCATTCTTCGCGGCCAACGCCACGACGGCAATATTGTGCCCGCGCCGTATCGCCAGCTTCACCGCCCAGTCATCAGCATAGGCCGGTTTATTCATGCGCGTGGTGAGAACCGATCGGGCACCGTGTACCAGCAGTCGTCGGATGTACGGATTGCCACGCTTACTGATGCCCAATAGCGTCTGCTTGCCGCCACTACTGTGTTCGCGTGGGGTGATGCCAAGGCAACTGGCAAACTGGCGCGCACGGGGAAATTGAGCGCATTGCCCAAAGTTGGCCACAACCGCTGTGGCGGTCAGTACGCCCACCCCGGGGATGGTTTCGATCAGCCGACTTGCGTCATTTGTCCGGTGCAACTGTGCAATCTGGACATCGACCTGGCTGATCTTGGTTTCTAGTTCGCCCAGTGCGGTCATCAGTTGTGTGACGAGACCCTTAAGAATCACAAGAGTCGGTTCCTCGCGCGCCTGCCATAAGGCGACTTCGGTCTTAAGCCCTGCAAAGCCGAGTGGCATGACCTGACCGAACTCGGCCAGCAGGCCACGTATCTGGTTAGACAATGCCACCCGTTGTTTCATCCACAGGTCACGTACTCGGTGGAGCGCTTGCATTTGCTGCCCGGCAAGGTCGCGTAAGGCGACTGTCGGCACCGATTCGCGCTGTGCTGCCTCAGCGATCGCCGCCGCATCGCGGGCATCAGTCTTGTTGCCTTGAACATACGGTTTGACATGCTGGGGCGCCATCATCTTGACCTGGTGCCCGAGAGCTGCGATCTCGCGTGCCCAGTAGTGGGCACCACCACAGGCTTCCATCCCCACCAAGACGGGTGCTTGCTGCGCAAACCAAGCCAGTACTTCGCCGCGCCTAAGTTTCTTGCTGACGACTTTGCTACCTGTCGCATCCATGCCGTGCACCTGAAATACATTCTTTGCCAAATCCAGTCCAATTACCTTAATCTGTTTCATGACGCCTCCTTCTGCTTTTGGTGGTTGGTGACACTTCCACTGTGGCACTTCGCTGCCGTCATTGGGTGGGGGCGTCCATCCCATTGCTTACGCGGGCAAGGCGCAGCTGCGAACACTGCAGCGACGCATCAAGGCTTGGCGCGCCGAGGAAGCGAAGGACTTGATCCTCGGGCAGCTTGGAAGGGCGGCCGCGGCGGCCGCGCGCGCCGGAGCCCGGCGGGCGGCACATCCCCCGCCGC
>CAZMXB010000561.1:0-1060 GCA_964569855.1 uncultured Rhodoferax sp. | reverse complement strand
AGGACGTTCCCGAAGAGGCCGCCCTTGCCCACCAGCACGCCGAGCTCTCGCATCGTCTCCAGGACCTGCGCCGCCCGCGCTGGCGCCGGGGTCTTTCCGCCGTCCTGCTCCACGAGTTCCACGCCCCG
Source organism: uncultured Rhodoferax sp. (assembly GCA_964569855.1). Classification (GTDB taxonomy): domain Bacteria; phylum Pseudomonadota; class Gammaproteobacteria; order Burkholderiales; family Burkholderiaceae_C; genus Allorhodoferax. Next base: position 932 of record CAZMXB010000561.1, on the reverse strand, counting down.
CATCAGCCCGCGTCCGCGCAACAGCCCCAGTCCGATGTTGTCGGCAATGGGCAGTTCGAGGTACAGGCCTTCGAGCTTGCGGTCTTCGGGGATGAGCCCGACGCCCTGGCGCACGATTCGAACGACACCATCGCGCGGGTAACATCCGAATATCGAGAGGAGTAACAAGTGAGCACTGAACGGTCACTTCCGGAGCAATGGCGCCACGCGCACAGGGAAGCTGTGGCCGCTGAAGAACTTCTGACCCGGGTCTCCAGCAGTGGCGCTTCGCCGCTTGGCGAAGAGTTGCTTGCAGAGGTCCGCCGCACGCGTGAACGTGCAGCAGCACTTCTGCAGGCGGCGATAAAAGAGCTGGGGAGCTTGCCGGAGGGCACTGACCTCCGAGCGTGGATCGTCAAGGGCTCCAAGTAACTTCTCATCAGCCCTGCTGCCGATGGCTAGCAGACTCCGCCGGTGGCCCAGAAATAACCGCTGTGAACGCACCCGTTGGTCCACCCCCTGCCAAAAACGGGACGCCTGCTACTTGGGATTGTTGACGCCCGCCTTCAACGCCGCTCCTGGCACGAATTTCACCGTCGTCGCGGCTGCGATGGCGGTCGCGGTCGCGGGTGCGATGGTGATGGCTTCGCCAGTTTGCGGATTGCGCCCCGAGCGCTCCCCTCTCTCGGCCCGCTTGAAGCTGCCAAACCCCGGAATCGCCACCTCGCCGCCGCGGGCGAGCTCCTTGGACACGATCCTCGTGAAGGCCTCCAGTGACCTGGAAGCCGCGGCCCGCGATTGTTCGGTGGCCGCAGCCAGCGCCTGCACGAGTTCGGACTTGTTCATCAATCGGATCTTGTTGTCAGGTGGAGGGCGCCGAGTGTAGTCACCTCCTGCCCGGCAGTGGGCGTCGCACCATGCCCTGCCCCTGCCCTACCCGGTGCCGCCGGCAC
>CAZMXB010000560.1:0-2685 GCA_964569855.1 uncultured Rhodoferax sp. | reverse complement strand
ATCAAGCACCTGGACGGCAACTGCCACACCTATGTGGACGACCCCTGCGACATCGCCATGGCCGTCAAGGTGGCGGACAACGCCAAGACCAGCAAGTACAGCCCCTGCAACGCCACCGAAGGCCTGCTGGTGGCGCGCGGCGTGGCAGCGCAGTTTTTACCATTGATCGGTGCCATCTATGCGGCCAAGGGCGTGGAAATGCGCTGTGATGCCGAGGCGCTGCAAATCCTTGAGGAAAATCTGCCTCCAGCCCTCGTGAAATGTGCACAAGACGCTATTGAATCAGGAGCAAATTCTGTTCAGACCGGTGCCGCCCAATTGTCATTGGCCACCGAACAGGACTGGTTTGAGGAATACCTGGCCCCGATCATCAGCATCAAGGTCGTGGCGGACCTGGACGAAGCCATCACCCACATCAACCGCTACTCCAGTCACCACACCGACGCCATCCTGACCCGCGACCACCAACACGCCCAGCGTTTCCTGCGCGAGGTCGATTCGGCCAGCGTCATGGTCAATACCAGTACGCGTTTTGCCGATGGTTTTGAGTATGGGCTGGGTGCGGAAATCGGCATCAGCACCGACAAATTCCACGCCCGCGGACCGGTGGGCATCGAGGGGCTGACCTCGCTGAAGTACGTGGTACTGGGGGAAGGGGAAGTGCGGGTTTGAGCGGGTCTCGCCGAGACCAGCGCCTTGCCACGCCTGCCGTTGACCTGAAGATTCGGTGCCTTTCATCGACCGAAGCGGGAAAATTGGGTACAAAATGGCAGACATGGGGTAGCATCACGGTTCATTTCGGAGGTTGCGCATGTTCGGTGGTTTTCTTGGAAAAGGCAAAAAATCGGGCAAATCGCCGACCAGGGACGCCTTGGATTCGCGCGGCCTGGAAGTTGTCGAGGACGACCCAGACACCACCTGGGGATTGTGGGAAGACGCGGTTGCCGAGCAGGATTCCCGCATGAGCCCGCTGGATGTCCCGCAACCACGCCCCGATGCGGCTGGCGCTTTTCTCCACACCGTCCCCCTTCCCATCATGGAAGAAGGCGGCCTTGGCGCTGACCTGACGAAGCTGGATTTGACACCGGCCCAACGCCGGGAAATTGCTTTGCAAACAGTGGAACTGCACCACGGCCGGATTGCCAAATCGATTCGCAGCCTGTGGGGTTACAAAGAATGCAGCGATTACATTTCCAAGCTGATCATGGACGGGGGCGACCGTCAAGGGCACCAGCGACTGGGATTTAACCAGGATGCTGCCGAGGCCATGATGGTGCTGGCTGATCTGCACGACGCCGAAGTGGGCACATTTGGCGGAAAAAAAGAGTTGGGTTTCGCCGATCCAACGGTGCGCACCGGGCTCGACGGTAACCGTTGATCGTGCATTTCAGCGGCTTTGTGCCGCCGCGGCCGCACTGAGCAGCGCCTTTTGCGCAAACTCAGCCCGTAAAGCCCTCAATTTTTCGCGCGGGTCTTCGCGCGTCGTGGTCTGGTCCAGCCCCATTTCACCAATGAAACGGCTGGGCAATGCAGCCACCATTTCCCGGCCTTTTTTGCGCCTACGCGTCCAGCTCACGGCCAGGCTGCGCTGGGCGCGGGTGATGCCCACATACATCAGCCGCCGCTCTTCCTGCAGGCGCTGTGCCATGTCTTCATTGGCGGACTCAGGGGCTTTCTCGGAGCCGCCCGGCGTGTTGGCGCCGTCGCCCAGCTTGAATGGCAACATGCCCTCCGTCACGCCCACGAGCAGTACATGCGGCCACTCCAGCCCCTTGGAGGCGTGCAGCGTGGATAACGTGACCACGTCCTGGTCCTTTTCGCGTTCGCTGATGGTAGACAGCAATGCAATCGTTTGTGCGACTTCCAGAAGTGACTTGACCCCGCGGCCGGTTATGCCCGCCACATCGTCCAGCGGTTCCCCGCAACGCTGGGCCATCCAGTCACAAAACTCCAACACATTACCCCACTTGGCCGCAGCGATTTTCTCGCTGTCTTCGCCGTCCAGCAGGTGCTTCTCATAAGCGATGTCCTTCAACCAATCCATCATGAAAGCCCTGGCCGCCTCAGCGCCTTCAGTCTGACCCGCGCGGTACTGCAGATCGTTCACATAACGGCCAAACTCATGCAGACTGCCGACCGCCTTGGCCGCCAGTACCGAGCCCAATGAGTTGGAGAACAACGATTCAAACAAGCTCAGCTTGTACCGGCTGGCAAACACGCCCAGCGTGCCCAGCGTCTGGTGGCCGATCCCGCGCTTGGGTGTGGTCACCGCGCGCAAAAAAGCCGGGTCGTCATCGTTGTTGGCCCACAGGCGGAACCAGGCGCACAGGTCACGGATCTCGGCCCGGTCAAAAAAACTTTGGCCACCCGATACCTTGTACGGAATACCGGCCTTGCGCAAGGCCTTCTCGAACGGTTTGGCCTGGTGGTTGGCGCGGTAGAGCACCGCAAAGTCCCGGAACTCTTTGTACTGCTTGCCGGCCTGGGCCAAGGTGCCTTCTGCGCGCAGACTCTGGATACGGGCCACCGCGCGTTCGGCTTCATGCTCCTCGTTGTCGGCATCCACCACCCGTACTGGTTCACCTTCGCCCAACTCGCTGAACAGCGTCTTGGGAAACAATTTGGGATTGGGGCCAATCACGTTGTTGGCGGCGCGCAAAATGGCGCTGGTGGAGCGGTAGTTTT
>CAZMXB010000559.1:855-2690 GCA_964569855.1 uncultured Rhodoferax sp. | reverse complement strand
TGGCCCCGCCAAAGCTCCTCGCTCGGCACGGCCAGGTAGTAGTTAGTGGCAACTTTGGCCAAGCCCGCTTAGCTACAAATGATATGACAGCCCAGAAAGCCGATAGCAACACACTTTGGCTGCTCTATTCACAAACCAAGCCAATTACATCTTGCGCCATCTGGATACTGGCCGAGCGCGGCGAATTGAGTTTGCACACACCGGTAGCATTCTATATTCCAGAATTTGCTAAACACGGCAAAGAAAACCTCACCGCCTATCACCTGCTCACCCACCAAGCTGGCTTTCCCAACGCTATGGTGCCAGAAGAAGCTTGGGCTGATCACGAACTGTTGAGCCAATCAGTTTGCGACTTCAAACTTGATTTTGAACCAGGCAGCAAAGTCTTCTACCACTCTTATGCCGCCCACTGGGTACTAGCAGTCTTGATAGAAGCAATTACAAAAAAAGATTTTCGCCAATTTATTAGCGACGAAATACTGAAGCCCCTGGCATTGCACGACTTTTTCGTTGGCGTACCAGAGAACCAGCAGCATCGCCTTGCTGGAGCTTACTACTGCCCCGACGCTAATGAGCCCACCAATCATTTAACCGACCTCAACTTTGATAAAAAGTCTTTCTATCAATCGGGCATGCCCGGTGCTGGAGGTTATGCCAGCGCCTCAGATGTTGCTCTTTTTTATCAAATGCTGTTGGGCTTAGGCTCTCTTAATGGCACTAGACTGCTCTCACCGCATATGGTGCAATATGCCACCCGCAATCACACAGAAGACCGCATCGACCATTTCTTCGGAGCACCGATGCATCGCGCGCTGGGCGTACATGTGCGAGGAAATACACCAACTATTCGCGGCCTCGGCAGTACAGCCCCTGCTGAAACTTTTGGTCATGGTGGTGTTGGCACTTCTTATAGCTTTGCTGATCCAAATAGTGGAGTTTCCTTCACTTATTTGACCAATTCAAGACTGACTGAGCCCTCTCACTCAAAGAGACTAGATGAAATTGTCACCATGGCTCATGCCGCTATCAATTTGATTTAGGTCAATGGAAAAACGCACACCCAACCAGCAACCGAATAAAGACCAGAGCCAGAATCAAATTCAAGATCAAATTCACGACCAGATTCGAAATCAATTTCAAGTCAGCATCATTGGCTTCGGTCGTTTTGGTCAACTGTGGGCCTCACTGATTAAGTCAGACTTTCCAGTCAAAGTTTATGATCAATCAAAGACAGCCTTAGAACAAGCCAGTAAAGCAGGCGTGCCAGTGGCTACCTTAGAAGATGCACTAGCAGCCGATGTGATTTTTTATAGTGTGCCGATTTCAGAATTTGCCACTACTATCAATGAGCATGCTCGCATTCTAAAGACTTTGGGCAAGAGCAAAGTCATAATTGATTTGCTTTCAGTAAAGGTGCACGCCAAAGAAATATTGACGAGAGAATTGCCTGAAGAATTCGAGGCCATGCTCTGTCATCCGCTATTTGGCCCCGATAGCGTCAATCAATTTGGCCTAGTCGGTCAGCGCATTGTCGTCGAACAATTTCGAGCCAGTGATGAAACTTATAAATTCTGGAAGAACTATTTCACAGAGAAACAACTAAAAGTAATTGAAATGACCGCCGAAGAGCACGACGAACAAATGGCAGGCAGTCAGGCTCTAACCCACTTGGTTGGGCGCATACTGAGTAAAATGCATCTATCAGAAAGCCAAGTTGCCACAACTGGCAGTCAAAAACTAAAAGAAGTTACAGAACAAGTCAGCAAAGACGAGTATCAGCTTTTTCTAGACATGCAGCGCTACAACCCCTATACAAGAGCAATGCGCGAAAAATT
>CAZMXB010000559.1:492-845 GCA_964569855.1 uncultured Rhodoferax sp. | reverse complement strand
GGCTCCTGACAATATACACATTTTAAATCATCGTACATGCGCTACCCTATAAAACCAAACTAAAGCATCAAAATGAAACCTCTCAAGAAAAAGAAAAAAATCAAGGTCGCCAATCCACCGAAAAAGAAGGTCGTCAAACCAGTCGAACTTCCGGCTCACATAATCTCTCATTGCAAGGCCACCATGGGCCGACAAGAGGAGCAAGCCGCTTCGAAAGTGATTCACTCAGGCTATGTTGGCAGTGGCTCTGAAATTGCCAAGTTTGAGTATGAGTTTTGCAAGTTTCTTGGCCTCGAAGAAGGTCACGCCGTAGCACTATCGAGCGGCACAGCCGCGCGCTATCTGGCTCTCTG
>CAZMXB010000559.1:0-482 GCA_964569855.1 uncultured Rhodoferax sp. | reverse complement strand
CGGCCTACTCATCAGGTTTGCGTAACGCTCTTGCCCTAGCCAAAGCTAAAGCAGTCTTGATTGACAGCAACGGGCCCAACATCGACCTGGCTGCTGCCGCTAAAAGCAATGCCACCATCGCTCTTATTCCTCATATGTTCGGTCTACCGGTTGACCTGACTAAATTACTTGAGCTGCGGGCCGGACGCGAACTGAAAATAATAGAAGACTGCTCCCATGCACTTGGTGCCAAGATTGGTGCAGATAAAAATCTCAATAATGTCGGCCTGGTAGGCGAGATATCGGTCTATTCATTTAGCACAGACAAAGTAATAAGCACAGGCGGCCAAGGAGGCATGCCTGGTCGCCGGCGGAATCGCCTGCACGCTGATCGGCGTCACCGACCCGACAGGCAGGGGCTTCCTCAATCCGCCGATGGAAACGCAGATCCAGGCCGGCATGAAGGCGATCGGCATGCCCCTCTACGCGGCCGAGGGCTATGG
>CAZMXB010000558.1:0-2695 GCA_964569855.1 uncultured Rhodoferax sp. | reverse complement strand
CTGTGGTGCCCGGGGCCGGAATCGAACCGGCACGCCTTGCGGCGCGGGATTTTGAGTCCCGTGCGTCTACCAATTCCACCACCCGGGCGACGCTAAAACTGAGACCCAAATTATGGCACATTTAAGGACATGAAATACCCAACTATTGAAGACGCGATCGGGAACACACCTTTGGTTGCATTGCAACGCATCGGCGCCAGAGCGAACGCAGGGCGCAACACCGTAGTGCTGGGCAAGCTGGAGGGCAACAACCCGGCGGGGTCGGTCAAGGACCGCCCTGCCCTGTCCATGATCCAGCGAGCCCAGGAGCGCGGCGACATCAAGCCCGGCGACACCCTGATCGAAGCCACGTCGGGAAACACCGGCATTGCGCTGGCCATGGCGGCGGCGATCAAGGGTTACCGCATGCTGCTGATCATGCCGGAGGACCTGTCCATCGAACGGGTGCAAACCATGAAAGCCTTTGGTGCCGAGTTGATTTTGACGCCCAAGAGTGGCGGCATGGAATACGCCCGCGACCTGGCCGAGCAAATGCAACGCGACGGCAAAGGGCGGGTGCTGGATCAGTTTGCCAATACCGACAACCCGCGCATCCACTACGCATTTCGTCAGCGCCATGGGCACTACCGGCACCATTACCGGCGTGGCGCGTTTTTTGAAAGAGAAGAACCCTGCGGTGCGCATCGTCGGTGCGCAGCCTTCCGAGGGTTCGCGCATTCCCGGCATCCGCAAGTGGCCTACTGAGTACTTGCCCAAGATTTACGACCCTGCCAACGTGGACGAACTGATGTACGTGAGCCAGTCTGACGCCGAAGAAATGTGCCGCCGCCTGGCGCGCGAAGAGGGTGTCTTCGCTGGCATTTCCGCTGCGGGCGCCTGCTGGGTGGCGCAGGAGATTGCCAGCCGCGAGCAGGATGCGACGATTGTGTTCATCGTGTGTGACCGCGGCGACCGCTACCTGTCTACCGGAGTATTCCCAGCATGACACCGGCTTTCAAGTTTTGCCCCCAGTGCGCCACCGCGCTGGCGTTCATCACCCAGGCGGAAGATGGTGGCGACAAAATGCGCCTGCGTTGCCCGGCCTGCAACTACACACACTGGAACAACCCGGTCCCGGTATTGGCAGCGGTGATCGAATACGAAGGCCAGATACTGTTGGCCCGCAACGCTGCCTGGCCGGGCAAGATGTACGCGCTGATTACCGGCTTCATGGAGGCTGGCGAAACGCCCCAGGACGGAATTGCCCGGGAAATAGCCGAGGAAACCAGCCTGACCACGGTTTCGCTGGATTTGATCGGTGTGTACGACTTCCAGCGCATGAACCAGATCATCATCGCCTACCATGCGGTGTGCCATGGCGAGGTGCATTTGTCGCCCGAACTGGTGGATTACCGGCTGTATGCGCCCCAGAGTGTCAAATGCTGGCCCGCCGGAACGGGCTATGCCCTCGCCGACTGGTTAAAGTCGCGCGGGTACACGCCCAATTTCATTGAATTCCCCAAGCAGGATTGACACCACCATGCAAGCTGACAAAGAAATCGACACCCGGGGCCTGAATTGCCCTTTGCCCATACTGAAGGCCAAAAAGGCGCTGGCGGAAATGACGACTGGGCAGACGCTGAAGGTCGTGGCGACCGATCCCGGCTCCACACGCGACTTTCAGGCCTTTGCCAAACAGACCGGCAATGAATTGATCGAGCAGCAGACCGTCAACGGCGAATTCATCCACGTCATGCGCAGGCGCTAACCGAGCCGCCCGAGCTGTTCACGCACTTTGGCCAGTGTGTCCGCAAAGTCGGCCATGCGTTTGCGCTCTTGTTCCAGCACGGCGGCGGGCGCTTTGGCCACAAAGGCCTCATTGCCCAGCTTGGCTTGGGCTTTTCCGATTTGCTCTTCCAGACGTGCCACTTCCTTGCCCAGGCGCAGCTTCTCGGCTGCGACATCAATTTCCATGTGCAGGCAGATATGTGCCTCGCCGACCACGGCTACCGGCGCAGCCTGGGCTGCAGCTTGCCAGGCAGTCTCGTCGTCGAACAGGCGTACTTCATTGAGCTTGGCCAACGCTTGCAACACCGGTGCCGATGACTTCAGGAAATTGCCCTCGTCGGTTGTCTGGGCCAGCACAAAAAGCGGTAGCCGGGTGGCAGGTGACACATTCATCTCGCCGCGCAAATTGCGGCAGGCATCGACCAACTGCTTGAGCCTGGCCACATGGGCAATCGCTGCGTCATCAATGCGCTCGGGCTGGCTGATGGGGTAGGCTGCAATGGCGATGGACGGACCTTCGCGACCCGCGACCGGTGCCACCTTTTGCCAAAGCTCTTCGGTGATGAAGGGCGTGACAGGGTGAGCCAGTCGCAGCAAGGTCTCCAGCGTGCGGATCAGCGTGCGGCGGGTGGCGCGTTGTTGCGCCGCACTGCCCGTGTTGATCTGAACCTTGGCAATTTCCAGGTACCAGTCGCAGAACTCGTTCCACGCAAAGTCGTAGATCGTGTTGGCCACATTGTCGAGGCGGTAGTCGGCAAAGCCCTGGGCCACTTGCGCCTCGGCCTTTTGCAGCATGGACACAATCCAGCGGTCTGCGGCGCTGAAGTCCAGGTAGCCGTGCGCGTCTCCACCTACAGCGCATTGTTCCTTGGTGTGTTCTTTCAGGCCGCAGTCCTGCCCTTCGCAGTTCATCAGCACAAAGCGGGTA
>CAZMXB010000557.1:0-2698 GCA_964569855.1 uncultured Rhodoferax sp. | reverse complement strand
CAGCTTGCTGGTGCTGGGCATCGGCTACGGGCTGCTGCTGGTGCTGTCGATCGGGCAGGGCGTGGGGCCCTTCCTTTCGTGGGCCTGGCTCCCGCTGTTGGTGCTGGCCCAGGTCGTGCTGACGTTTGGCTTGACCCTGGTGCTCAGCATGGCGCATTTTCTGTGGCGCGATGTGGGCTCTACCGTGGGGTTTGCGCTGCAACTCGGTTTTTATCTGACGCCCATCGTGTACCCGCTGGCCCAGGTACCCGAGCGGTTTCACATCTGGTTTCTGCTTAACCCTGTGGCGTGCCTGGTTCTTGCCGTGCAATCGGTGGTTCTTCATATGCCCGTGCCGCAGGGGACTGCCTGGGCGCTGGTGCTATGGGTCGTGCTGCTGGGCGGCGGCGGCTGGTGGTTCTTCCGCTCCATGAAGCCTGTGCTGGGCGAGGCGCTGTAGGCCATGAGCATTCGCTTTGAAGGCGTGGAGAAAATCTACCCGGTCTATGCCAAGCCGCAGGATCGCCTGCTGGAGTGGATCACCGGGCGGCAGCGCCACCGGGTGCATGTGGCCTTGTCCGGAATCGATTTTGCCGTGCAGGCGGGAGAGACTTTTGGACTGATCGGCGAGAACGGGGCCGGCAAGAGCACCTTGCTGAAGATTGCAGCCGGCACGATCCGTCCGACGCAGGGTCAAGTAGAGCGCGAAGGCCGCGTGGCGGCGCTGCTGGAACTGGGCGCGGGCTTCCACCCGGAAGAGTCGGGCTACGACAACATTCGCTTCATGGCGGCGCTTCATGGGCTGGAGGGCGCGGCCATGGAAGCCTTCTATCAGCGCGCGACGGCATTTTCGGAGCTGACGGCCGAGACGCTGGAGCGGCCGGTAAAAACCTATTCGTCCGGCATGTTCATGCGCCTGGCATTTGCCGCGGCCACGGCCATCGACCCCGACGTGCTGATCGTGGACGAAGCCCTGTCGGTGGGCGACCTGCACTTCCAGAAAAAAAGTCTGAACCGCATCCTAGCTCTGCGCGAGCAGGGGGCGACAGTATTGTTCTGTTCGCACAACCTCTACCAGGTGCGCAGCCTGTGCCAGCGCGCGGCCTGGATCCATGGCGGGAAAATCGCGGCACTTGGAAAAACCGAAGACGTAGTGACCGCCTACGAGGCACACGAGCGGCGGCGCTACGCACATTTGCGAGCACAAGAGTTGCCTGGCACCCACACGGAGGAGATGCCTGCGACGGCTGCGCAGGCTGTCGGCACCGCCCTGGTGAAGATCGTGCGGCTGACCACCGAAACGGCCGATGGCCTCAATCCTGCCCAACTTGATTCGTTTCAGGATCTGACAGTAGAGATTGAACTGGAGTCGTACACGGATGCCCAGTTTCACGTTGGTTTCTCGATTGTCCGGCCGGACAAAGACAATGTGTTTGGCACCAGCACGCAGTTTCAACCGAACGCGACGCCTTTGCACGGGCAAGGCAGCCATCGCCTGCGCGTGCGATTTCCACGCCTGGCCCTGCTGTCGGGGGAATACCTGTGGAACGTGTACACACTGGATGACACGGGGCTGCAGGTGCTGGATATGGCGGAACTGGTCCAACCTTTTACCGTGTTGAATGAAAAGCATCGTGAGTTCGGACTGGTGTGGCTGGACCACGAATGGTTGTCCCTGGAATGAAGGGCGATTGGCGCCTTGACATGGCGTTTCCCGCTCTGGGGCGCATGCCGACGACTGCGCCCTGGCACCTGGCCGCGTGGCTCGGGCGGGATTCCTGGGCTCAGCGCAGGGCCACGCTTGATTTTCTGGCGCGGCGCTTTGGCCATGTCTTTCCGCATGCGAGTGCCCAGGACCATCAGCAATGGGCAGCTTGGCATCTGGCCATGCTGGCACAGGAGACCATGGACGCCTCTGCGCTGCGCCGCATGGGGCGCAGCGGGGGGCCAGACATTGAGCTCGCGGGCTGGGAGCACGTTGAGCGCCTGACCCGCGCAGGCAAAGGCTTTATCCTGGTACTCAATCACTTCGACCGCCTGCTGACGGCGCCCATCGCCTTGGCCTTGAAGGGATTGACGCTCAATACCTTGACCATGCCGATTGTGGAAAATCCTGGTCTGAGCGAAGTGCAGCGCGGGTTTCTCATGAACAAGATCAGAGCGTTCAACCGCATCACCGGGGGGCAATGGCGCACTTCGGCGCAATCCCTGCGGCCCGTGCATGAGAGCCTGCGGGCCGGGCAAGCCTGGATCATCCTCGCGGATGTCTGGGGTGCAGAGTTCACGCACCTGCGGAGCCATCGCTTTCTGGGCGGTGAGTTGCGCCTGCCAACGGGCATCGAGCGGCTCGCGCGTTCCACGGGCGCAGCCTTGCTGCATGCCGTGACGCACTCGCAGGGTCCCGCGAGGCTGGCCGTGACCGTAGAGAGGCTTCCCGAACAACCGCAGCAGGCGATTGACCAAGTCATCCAGACGCTGCACGCCGATGTCCGCGAGCGTCCCTGGGCCTGGTGGCACTGGGGACTGTGGGATCAGATGTGGCATCCTGCCCTAGAGGAGGTGAATCGTGACCCACATTGACCGCTACGACTACGCGTTTGACCCCGAGGGTGACTCCACCGCGGCCCACATTGTCCGGCTGGTGGGCGAGGGCAAAACCGTGCTCGAGCTCGGGCCAGGCCCCGGAGCCATCACCCGTGTGCTGCGCCAGCACGCCGAC
>CAZMXB010000556.1:0-2716 GCA_964569855.1 uncultured Rhodoferax sp. | reverse complement strand
AGGATTCATGTCCGTAGAGATTTCTGTAGATCCTTTATTCATAGTATTTCCCAGAGGCGATAAAGCACATGCAAGATTAGGCTTTTGGTTTATAAAACAATTGTTATAGTCGGCTAACGCCTTTAAAAGGTGTTCGCTTTCAGCTCACGAGCTTTTATTTGTCCTTTCGGACAAGGTTTTATAGTCGGAAAAAACATCTACAAAATTTTTAATAGATGCTGTCTATAAAAGAAAAAAGTTGCGCTAAAAAAGAAAAATTATGCTAAGAAAAAAAAATATCCCCGCTATTATTGCTTTGATGTTATTCGTATTTTTTACGGTGGATGCAGTAATGATTAATTTCGGAACTAAGAAATACTATGAAGTAAAAGAGAAAAATTCAATAGTACAAGATTCTTTAACTGAAGGTCTTATAGCTTACAGAGGAACAGGTGCTGGCGTGATCTTCTTTAAATGGAATATAATATCTATAAAAGAAATTAAAAATGAAAGAAAAATTAATTGAACAGATCCAGCCCATTGCAGAAAAATATTTCTCTCAGGGAGGTAGAGACAAAGTTGAAGTAAGAATCGGAGATAGAAAGCTTCTCATTCATATAGAGCTGAGTATTTATAATTTAATATCTACTAATACTCTGGAATTATTCAAGAGAGATACGGCAGAACTGGTAAGGTACTTTACTACTTTTAGTCCAATACAAATTGGAGTATCGAACAAAGAAACGCTTACAATAGTTTACGAGATCTATAACCTAGAATCTTAGTTTAACTATGAAATTTTCATCTACAATCCGGATTTTTTGTAAATTCCGCAAGCTCCGGAGAGCGCCACAGGCTAAAATCCTGAAAATCAAACATAACCAAAAAAGGGAAAAATCTTATAATTCCCTATTATGTTTAGTTTGAAAATATAAAATACAGAATACCAATTAAATAAACAAATATTATGAAAAAGAAATTATTTTGCTTTATTATAGCATCTTACAGTTTAAATTTATCAGCTCAGGAGAATAAAGCAGTGATGGAAATAGAATATGAAACTAAATTAATTTCCGACAGTTTGAGTAGAGATAAGGTCTCTTATTTCGCTTCTACTCTGATTTGTAATAATAAACAATCAGTTTATTTTAATAGAGAAGCAAAAGCTTTTTACAATGGAACGTCCACCCAAAAAATTAATACTTCATTCGGGGCAATTCCTAAATATCCTAAATCTGTAGCAAGTGTATACAAAGATAGTGAAACTCTTACAGCATCTTTACCAGTAGGAAAATATGTTTTCACTTTTGAAGAACCAAAATTACAATGGCAGATTTTAGAAGATGTAAAAAATTTAAAAGGTTATAAAGTAAGATTAGCTAAAACAATAACTGATACCGGAGATACTTTTTTCGCTTGGTTTACTCCTGATATTCCTATATCAGATGGTCCGTTCAGGTTCAAAGGACTTTCAGGGTTAATATTGGAAGTTTACAATAAAACTAAAACCATAGAAATTTATGCTACAGAAATTAAAAAATCTGAAGAAAAAATCGAACCTTTAAGCTATGGGGATGATATAAAAGCAAAATCTAAAAAACAGTTCTTAGAAGCAAGAAAAAATTATTCTGAAAATCCTTCCATGTACAATGGAAATTTAAAGGTTTTAGATGAAAATGGAAATGATAAAACTAAAATGCTTACTGAAAGAATTAAAAAAATTAATACTTTCTTAGATTGATTAATTTTTTAATAAAAATTAATTTGGTAGTTTGAGATTATTTTATAAATTTAACACTCATTAACAATAAAAATATTAATTATGAAAAAATTATTTTTTACAGGAGCTTTGCTTCTATCCTGCCTTACTTTCGCAAGTACTAAAGAAGAAGTAAAAGTAAAAACTTCAGAAGAAAAAACTACTCAGATTGCTGAAGTTAAAGAGTTAACAAAAGAACAAAAACAAGCTTTAACAGCTTTCTTTGCTTGGTGGTCAGTTTCTTATCAAAATGCATGTGGAGGAACTAATACTGTATTTTTTCAATCTGATAATGCAGATGGAAGTCCGGGATTTATTAGAGAGCTAGCTTTTGCTGTAAATTCTACTTATGGAGATTGCTAATTTGATATTTATTATAATAATTTAGGGGTGTTTTTAGACACTCCTTTTTTTTTCAGTTCGATCTGGTTATACATACAAAATCCCCGCTTTAGCGAGGATAAAAACTAATAACCATGAAATACTCTTCAATAAAAACCTGAGTATTACAACAAATATATTAATATTTAAATTTCTCCTTTACGGAAATCCGTAATTATCTTACATTCTTTGTTTCTATTTTTGAACCATGGAATTTAAGTTTACAATTATTCAACTTCTTAGATCTGGGTTTTCTCAAAAGGAAATTTCCGACAGTTTGAAGAATGCTAACATAAAGCCTAACTCTCTTAGTTCAGTCGAAAAATATATAAATCAGTTAAAGCAAGAATATCAAGCGAAAACAATGTTTCATTTAGCTTGTTTGCTTTTTAAAATTGAAGAAAAAGATATTAGTAAAATAGATTATTATTAGAATGTAGATTGGTGTTTTTCCCTAAAAATGAAGTGTTATCATTGAATCCCTAGTTTGTTTTGTTTGCTAGGGATTCTGTTTTATTATAGTCAAACACTCCATGTTTATAATGTTTTTTCCGACTATAAAAAGGTTTTTTCGGGGGGCGTTCCCTTCGGGCGGGC
>CAZMXB010000555.1:0-2716 GCA_964569855.1 uncultured Rhodoferax sp. | reverse complement strand
TGCCCACGGTGGAGCGCGAGCTGCGCACCGGGTTGGTCTGGTCGATGGCGATGGCGGGTGGAACGCCCTCCACCTTGTCCACGGCGGGCTTGTCCATGCGGTCGAGGAACTGGCGCGCGTAGGCGCTGAAGGTCTCCACGTAGCGGCGCTGGCCCTCGGCATACAGCGTGTCGAACACCAGGCTGGACTTGCCCGAGCCGCTGGGCCCGGTCACCACGGTCAACTCCCCGGTGCGGATATCCAGATCCAGGTTCTTGAGGTTGTGCTGGCGCGCGCCGCGGATGCGGATGATTCCCTGGGTCATGTGACTGTGTCTTTCTGGATGAGGCCGATCATTCTAGGGATTTGGCGCCAGACCATTGGGTGCAAGGGAATGCAGACGGGTTTCGCCGCCGGGCCACCCCAAGGCGTGGACTTGGGGTTTTGCCAAACGCACGCCCTCGGGGGGGGGCGACCCGCGCAGCAGCGCAGCGTGGGGGCACCAGCCACTACAAGGGCAAACCCGAATGTGGAAGTCCACAACTGGCGCCCCGGCGGTGGCGTTCAGACAATCGGAGCCCCAACACCCGAGGAGACTTCCCATGAGACTTGTCCCGAATCTGTGCGCCGCACTCTTAGTGGTTTTGCTGCTCCCCGCGGCACAGGCGCAGTTGCGCATCGGTCAGCCGTCAGGATTCAGCGGTTCGGTAGCCGCCGGCGTGAAGGAAAACACCGAAGGCGCGAAGCTGTATTTCGACGCGGTGAACCGTGCAGGCGGCGTGCACGGGCAAAACGTTGAGTTGATTTCCATGGACGACAAGTTCGACCCGGCAACCACCGTCACGACCGCCCGTCGCCTGATCACCGAGAAAGCCGTACTGGCCCTGTTCCTCAATCGCGGCACTCCGCATGCGCAAGCCCTGTTGCCGCTGCTGGCCGAGTACCACGTGCCGCTGGTGGGCCCGAGCACCGGCGCTCTGGCGCTGCACGAGCCCGTGCAGCACTGGGTGTTCAATGTCCGTGCGCCTTACCAGCGCGAAGCCATCAAGGCCGTCAGTCACCTGGTGAGTGTGGGCATCACGCGTATTGCGGTGCTGCAAACCGACGATTCATTTGGTGCCGACTCGGCCGCTGGCGCGGAGAAGGGCTTTGCGGCCGCCAATCTCAAACCGGTGCTGGTACAGAAGTTTCCACGTGAAAACCCCGACGTTGCCGATCTCGCAGCCAAGATCATTCTCAGCGACGCACAGGCGGTGCTGTACCTCGGCTCATCCGGCAATGTGGCACAAGGTGTGAAGGCCCTGCGCAAGGCAGGTTCCAGCGCGCAGGTCGTCACCTTGTCCAACAATGCATCGGAAGGCTTTATCAAGCTATTGGGCGAGCATGCCCGGGGAGTCGTTGTTACCCAGGTTTTCCCCAATGAGCGGGCGGTAACCTACAAGCTCATCAAGGAAGCGCAAGACCTGGCCAAGGCCGGCGGCCTGGGCGGCGTGTCCCCTGCCATGATGGAAGGTTTTGCCGCAGCCAAGGTGCTGGTGGAAGGCTTGCGCCGTGCCGGCCCCAAACCCACTTCGAACAGCCTGCGGGACGCTCTCGAAAGCCTGAACCGGTTTGATCTGGGCGGCCTTGAAGTCAGTTACGGCGTCAACGACCATTCGGGTCTGGATTTTGCAGACCTGTCCATCATCGGCAGTGATGGCCGGTTTATGCGCTAATCACCCTGGTGCTAGGTGGTGAGCGTACGCTCCAACTCTTCGCAGGCTTTGGCACCGACGGCGTCCCTGATCCTGGGTAGCAGGGCCAACAAGTCCTCAAAACCGCTGGCCGACTCGACTGCCAGGTTCAAACGGAACCCGCGCAGGCCCAGACCGGCGGTCAGTTTGGTGGCCAAGGGCTTGGCCTCTTTGTAACGGTCTTGCGCCGAGTGGGTCTTGAACGACTGTTCCACGGCCCCTTGCGTCATTGCCTGCACCGCCTGGGCTTTGGCCATCTGGGCTTCACCGGGAGCGGGCGACAGGAACCCCTGCTCGACCATGTGCGTCACATCCTGCGTGGTCAGCCCCAAGCCGGCTGCGCCAGCGACAACCTGTTCGACCGTCTTGTTGCCGTCGAACATGATGAAGGCCGTGCGTTGTCGCGCAGAAAACAGCGGAGAACGCGCCTTGAAAGCCTGTTGCCCATTTTCTGTCTTGATGTATTTCATGGTTGCATCCTATCTGGAGACTACCAATCGGCATAGCCCGGAGCATCAAATGATACCCCGGCCTAAGAGCTTTTTCGTATTATTTGCTGGCGCTGGGCAACGGTGCTGAAGCAGGTGCCGCAACTGGCGCCGACGCCACAACTTCGGGCACATGGGTGGCTTCGGCACCATGTTTTTCCCCGCCCATGTCGATGTCACCGCCTTTGCTCAAAACGAAAAGGGCCAAACCGGCAAATACTGCAAAACCCACAGCAATTTTCCACATACGATTTCCTAAAAAAAAAGACCCCGGTCCATGGAGGTCCGGGGCCGTTAACTCACGCGATGATCAGTCGTTGGCGTAAATATCGACGTCCTTGGTTTCCTTGACGAACAGCATGCCTATCACAAAGGTCATGCCGGCCACGATGATCGGGTACCACAGGCCGTTGTACATGTTGCCGGTCTGCGCCACGATGGCAAACGCGGTGGTGGGCAAGAGGCCGCCGAACCAGCCGTTGCCGATGTGGTACGGCAGGCTCATCGAGGTGTAGC
>CAZMXB010000554.1:2301-2736 GCA_964569855.1 uncultured Rhodoferax sp. | reverse complement strand
CCACAGGCACGACGGTGGGCGCGCTTCCGCGACTCTACGACGTGACGTGCACATTCGTCACCGCCAGCGGTGAAGAGTCGGGCGCGGGGCCGGTCGTGTCGGTACTCTGTGGCGACGAACCGACCATTCGCCTCGCGGGCATCCCTCAGTCCAGCGACTCTCGCGTAGTAGCCACGCGCGTCTACGTGACCAACGTGGACGGCAAGGTCTACTACCGCAACACGGACGTGTCGGCAGGCCAGACAACGGTAACCCTGTCCGGGTTCTTTGCCAATGGCGCTCCGTTGCGTACGCAGTTCAACTCCCCGCCTCCGCCGGGGCAGCTGCTGGCGTACCTGAACGGCGCTATCTATATCGCGTCGGGGTCGACCGTGTGGTACACGGAAGCGCTGCGATACGGAGTGCACGACAACGTCGGCAACTTCTTCATGCATC
>CAZMXB010000554.1:672-2291 GCA_964569855.1 uncultured Rhodoferax sp. | reverse complement strand
ACGTTGTTGGCTGCGGTGCCGGACGGACTGTACATCTCGTCTGACCAGACGTACTTCTACAGCAACGTGGGCACGGAAGACGTGCGCCGCCGCGCGGTGCTGCCCTATCGGGCAGTCGAGGGCGCTGTGACAGAACTGCCCGACACGAAGGACGTGATGTGGTTCTCCGATCGCGGGTTCGTGCGTGGCACGCTCGGCGGGCAGGTCAAGAACGTCACCGAAGACCAGCTGGCGGTGGGCAAGTACGGCCGCGGCGCCATGGGCTTCGACATCACGGACGGCCACCAGTCCGTCATCGCGCTGCTGTCCGATCCGGTGGAAGATGCGGCGCAGAGCCCTGACTACACCGCGGGCGAAGCCTCCCGCGCAGCCGAAGTCCTGTAGCGTGCACGTCAAGCTCTCCTACGACGACGGCCCCACGGCTGCGCCGTGGTTCGGCTTCGCGCGCAAGCAGCTGCAACGGATGGTCGAGACAGGCGCGCTGCGGCGCGTCATCCCCATCGGTGACGTGACCATCACCCTGCGTCGGGTCAGTGACGAGCTGGGGTTTGCGCACATCGCGTCTGGCGTTGGGGCGCTTTTTCTCTTGCTTAATTTGCAGCAGTCGGTGGCTAAGGGCGGGGCGCGAGTTCACGCGTATGGCGAGTTTTGGGCGCCCGGACAAGCAATTAAAGCCGCAAGTTCATACCGCCCCACCGTTGCCGAGTTTGGGGTGGTTTCACGGCCGCTACTTAGGGTCGGCGAGACTCAGGCCGGTGTGGGATATCGTACATGGCCTGAAGCACAGCCGGCGGTAGAGGGGCTGCGCGGCACCGTGTGCCGCGAAGACGGCACGGCATACCTACACTTTGTGCCCAAATTCTACATATGGGACTTCGGAGCGACGCCATATTGGCCGATTACCGGGCTACACCAATTTGGGGTCGATAACGCGAGCGCGTGGCTGTACTTCGGCGAAGGCAGTCCGGACGACTATGACCCGAGCGTTGTGGGGTGGACAGAAGACGCGGCCATGGCTGGGTCCGCAGCTGCCACCGGCATGTACGTGTTTGAGATAGCCCAAGTGTACGAGGTGCGGGGGCGTATCGAAGGGGCACCTGCTGCGTTTGTAGAGGAAAGTCGCAGGCTAGTATCCGACGGGACGGCGGGCACATACGCCGCTGCGACGCTACCAGCCCATGACGGCCTCTGGACGCTCAACGCGTTGCTGTTTGTAGGGTACGCGCGCAACTCGCTATTGGAGGTGCGGTTTGTGTGGGATGGCGTATCGGCCGCGGCAATGCACGTATCAGGGCATAGCTCGGCAATATCTGCGGAGTCCTTGACGGGGGCTCCCACGGCGGTATTCGGCGATCCGCCCGTACTTGTTGGGTTTGTTGGGGCTCCGGCGCAGGTCACGTTTGTCGCAGTAGTGCATACTGCATCGCCAGTACCGGGGCTCCGATATGAGCATCGCATAGTGTTCGCTGTAGGAGACGGCGAGGTGCGTAAGATGTCACATGACTACGCGCTGACATCTGGCGGATCGGAGATGGAACTGCGTAACTTTCCGCGGGATCTGGGGATAACCACTACCCTGCTACAATCGCCGAATGGGATCGCGCCGCAATACTCCTCGT
>CAZMXB010000554.1:0-617 GCA_964569855.1 uncultured Rhodoferax sp. | reverse complement strand
ACTTAGCTAATAGGCGTTTTGGGTACGGGTGGCGGCAGCGCGTGTCGCAGTCTGCATACGTGAATGGCGACTCCGCGTTGGTAAATGGACAGACCGTGTACGCGTTTGCGGCAGCTACAAAAGCCGCCGAAGGGAGAACATCGGTACTCCTTCCGGAGCAGCAGTTCTATGCAACAGACGGGTTCGTGGACGCGCTATTTGCGCGCTTGACCGAACTGGCCAACGAGCTGCCGAACTCCGCCGCCAAGACGCAGATGCTGGCCGATCTTGCTTCTCGTGACCTCTCCGGGTATACGCTTCAGATTTAGTGCTACACTCCCCCGAAACCCTTTCCAGTAGGAGCAAACCATGGCCCTCATTCTTCCGGCAGCCAGCGAAAACAACCTCTTGAGTTTCGCGCTGGGGGTCACGGTCCCCGGCAATCAGTACCTCAAGCTGTACGTGACCGATGTGAACACGGCGACCGACTCGCTGGTTGTCGCGGACTTCACGGAGTTCGGAAACACGCTGGGGTACTCGTCCCCGGGTAAGGAACTGACCAAGACCTCGTGGGTTGTGGCGCAGTCGGGTAGCGTGGCGACGGCGACATACGCGGCGCAGACGTGGACGTTCACTGC
>CAZMXB010000553.1:0-2736 GCA_964569855.1 uncultured Rhodoferax sp. | reverse complement strand
CGTTCAGCTCATAGCCCGCGTTGTCACGGACTTCATACCCCATCCACCCCCAGTAGCTCCATCTGAATTTGCGGCTTTGCTGGCACAGCGGTGGCAGCACGCAGGTGCCGTCGTCTGGCTTCAACACGCCGGCCAGGGCTGCGCTGATAGAGCGAACAAAGGGCGCGCTGCTGACCGCGCGCTTGATGGCGGCGTCGAGCGCCTGGCGCTCGGTCATGGTGGCGGCGTTCATGCCCACACCCCAGGCTGGAATTCCCACTGCGCGAAGTAGGCGAAACGACCATTCGACCAGACACGCAGTTCGCGCCAGTTGCGGCCATTGGCTTGCCAGGTCGCCACGATGGTGTCTTGCTTGGGCGACTGGGCGGCTGCGTCGTCATTCCTTGCCTGCACTGCCGCCGGCTGCATGGCCGCGAACCGGGCCTGCTGGGCTATGTCCTTGAGAAGCTGCATCCTTCACTCCTTGCCGCCGGGGTGGCGGTGTGGAGTGAATATTAGTGCCGCTTCTTTGTTGTGTCAACAGTGCCGCTTATATTTATGCGAAAATATTTTCACGACCCAATCCCGGGCCGTGCGCCCATGCCGTGTACGCTGTTTGCGGCCTGAGCGAATCAACCTCAAAAGGATCTGAAATGGATGCACTCGATTACGTGGAGGCGCAAGCCCAGCGTTTGACCGCTTTTCGCCTGGAAACCATGGAGTTGCTGAACAAGCGCGCCCACACGCTCACCACACTGCAACTGGGCGGCGGTGGTGCGTTGGCGGCATTCGGGGTGGCGTTGCTCGACAAGCCGCGCCTGCATTGGGCTGCCGTTGGTGTGCTGGTGGCAGCCGCGTTGTGGTTTGTACTGGCCGCCTGGACGACCCAAAACTGCCTGGTCAGCAAAGAGCTGTACCCGCCCGGCAATGAGCCGCAAACGCTGCTGCAGTACACCCATGACCTGCCAGCGCTGCGCCGCTCCGAGCTGCTCAGCGTGCAAGACCGCCAGGTGTTTTGGCGCAAGCGCAACGAGGCGCTGGGCCTCGCGTTGGACAAAGCCTATATGGCCACCGCCCTCACGCCACTGCCTGCATGCGCAGCGGCTTTGGCGGTATTTTGGCTTGCTCGCGGCGCTCTGGTGTAGGCATTGGCAAGCGCTCTGGAACCGGGGTATTGGCGTGGGTGATGTGCATGGTGGGCCTGGTGGAGGGGTTCGCTCAGTAGCCAGCGGGCAGCGCCAAGCGCTTCCCGCTGGGGAATTGGTACAGCAGCGCGGCGCCGCTCATCTGTCGGTCCCGTTTTTTAGGGCGGCACGCTCCAGCTCGGCAATGGCATCCAGCATGCGCAGTTGGACAGCGCCACGGGCCTCCGGGCTCAGCGCTTCGTAGCGCCCGCGGTCGACCAGTGCGAACGGCCACGCGGCCGCATCCGCCTAGGCCAGCCGCTCACTGAAATCGGAGATCTGGCACTGCAATCCCTTGGCAAAGCCGCGCGCGGCCTTCAATGATATCGGTGTCTTGCCCTTTAGAAAACCTGAAACAGCAGACTGACTGCCGATGTCGAACTTTTCGCCAAACTCTACCTGCGACGGTCTGGGGTCTGTGTTTTCCCATAGGTCAAGCAGCTTTTCCGACTCCAGAAGAGTCTCGCTGGTCACTTTTGCTTTTCGAAGGTCAGTCGCCATTTGGCAATGATCATGGGCATCATCGCAAAAGAAAAGAAGCGGCACTGTTGACATAAAGAACGAGTGCCGCTAATATTTGGCCGCATGAACAACGTCAAGGCAATTCGCCAGCGCCTCGAACTGACCCAGGAGGCACTGGCCAAAGGCATCGGCTGCACGCAGGGCAACGTGGGGCATTACGAGCGCGGGCAAAGCCTGCCGCCCGAAATGGCGCGCCGTCTGATTGCCTTTGCTGCAGAGTTGGGGCACTGCGTGTCGTTTGACGACATCTATTCCCAGCGCGAGTTGCCGACCCCTCAACCAACCACGGAGCCCGCTGCTGCTGCCATGGTGCCCTTGCTGCAGTCCGGTCTTGAGAAAGCCGAGCAAGCACTTGCGGACGAACCAACCGACCGCGTGGCCCGCCTCGTTCAGCGCAATCGTGCGCAGGCCCTGGCGGAGATCGCCGCCACCCCTCAACCAACCACGGAGCCCGCTGCTGCGGGTGTTTGACCCATGTTGATTCACGCAAGTGTGAACGGTCGCAGCGCAGAGGCCCTTCACGGCGATGCGCACATCATTTTGTCGGTATTGAGCGACGGAAGACTTTTGCTGCGCGCCTACCGCCTGGGGGACTTCAACGCCCTCTACTACGCCGCTGACGACAGTGTTGTGGCCAATATTGGCCCGCTGTTGCGGGAGCTGCGCGCCGAACTGACGCTCCACAAGGCTTAAGGCTCGGCTGTGACCACGAACACCTCGTTGAACTCGACGTCGATGATTTTTCGACCAGTAACTGGCCCCCTGTCTTTGACGCGGTGCAGGCTGAGTTGTCCTCCGCCAAACGTGACAAGGTCCTCGTCTGCAAGGCTGTTGAGCTGGTTGAGAAGTTGTGCGCGCAGCTCTGCGACTGTGATTGTTTTCATGGGTAGCCCCTTCGTGAAGTTGCACGGTGTAGGAGCCACCAATGTAGCAAGGCGGGCCGCCCACCCTCAACCCACCACCACGGAGCCCGCTGCGGCGGGGGTGTGAGATGACCGAAGCCTGCCCTACCTGCGGTGGAGTGGACTTCCTGGAGTTCAACATCCTGACC
>CAZMXB010000552.1:0-2739 GCA_964569855.1 uncultured Rhodoferax sp. | reverse complement strand
GAACGAGGCTGAAGCGATTTATGCGCATGCGAGCCGTGCGTTAGAGTTATTGAATGTTCGCGCCGATTGAATTCTGACCCACCCTGCCGATTTAATTTTGACCCAGGACGGACAGCTACCTTTTGATTTGGCAACTGTGGATAAGTGTAGCGAATTGCCTGTTTGTGAGATTCTCCTTTCCGGTCCGTGTTGTGCATTTCCGGCACGGGGAATGGAACGAAGGGCGTAGCCCGTAGCGGAATTCCCCGTGCGCGGCATCGTCAGAACGGCTCGTCTTGCGCTTTGGCTTTGATCTTCTTGCGCGACTGCTCACGCGCCTTTATCCGCGTATTGGCAACCTGGCTGCTTTGGTTGTACCGGTGCGATTCATTGCCCGTTTCCACAATGTGACAGTGGTGGGTCAATCGGTCCAGTAGTGCGGTGGTCATCTTGGCGTCCCCAAACACCGCCGTCCACTCCGAGAAGCTCAGGTTGGTGGTGATCGCCACGCTGGTGTGCTCGTAGAGTTTGGACAGCAGATGAAACAGCAGTGCGCCACCGGCCTGACTAAACGGCAAATACCCCAGCTCGTCCAGAATGACCAGGTCCATGCGCAGCAGTGACTGTGCAATGCGTCCCGCTTTGCCCTGGGCCTTCTCCGCCTCCAGTGCATTGACCAAATCAACCGTGCAATAGAACCGCACCCTCAGGCACCGCTGCGTAATCCCAGCAATACCAAGGGCGGTGGCTAAATGGGACTTCCCAGTTCCCGGCCCGCCAATGAACACCACGTTCTGCGCGGTGTCCACAAACTTCAGCGTTGCAAGCTTGCGGATCTGGTTTTCGTCAATATCCTTGGCCGAGTCACAGGTGAAGTCAAACCCGGCCAGATCACGATGGATCGGGAACCTAGCAACCTTCAATTGGTGGCTGATGGCACGCATCCCCCGGTCGGTGTGCTCGGCTTGCAGCAAGTGTTCGATCAACCATTTGGATGACCCGACCCCATCTTCACCTTGGGCCACTAGATCGTCCCAAGCGCTGGCCATGCCCAACAACCGCAATTCCTTAAGTTCGGTGGTGACATCAAGACGCATCACTGATCTCCACTTCGCTGCGCAGGCTGTCATAGCGGCTGGTGTTTGCCAGCGGTGCCTGTTTGATTTGCATCGTGGTTTGCACAGCGTCCGGCACCGCAGTGGAACTGAGTCTGGCCACAACATTAAGCACATGCTGGGCGCTGAGTGCACCGGTCTCCACCACCAATTCCACGGCTACCAAAACTGCTTCCAAGCCCGCAGTGGGCACAGCTGCCAGCACCTGCGCCATCACCTTGTCGCCGCCGCTGTGGCGCATCAAGCCCTGGCGCAGTCGCTGCAATGGAGCCGGCAGATCCGCAAAGGGTGCCCCGTTTCGCAAGGCTCCTGGCTTGCGCTGCACCAGCGCGATGTAGTGCTGCCAGTCATAACGTACGTGCCCCTTGTCGGCCAGCCGGGCGTGGCTGGCAACAACCTCCTGCGCAGTGGCAATATCCACCCGGTTGGGGTAGAGCCGGGTGCTGACCCGCTGACCCGCCAATTCACAAGGCACCGAGTAGCGGTTGCGTGCCACCGCCACCAGACAAGTGCTGCTCACTCGCGCAGATTTCTCGACATAGCCATCAAACCCAGTCGGCATGGGCATCATCTCCAAGCGCTCCTGCTCCAGCACTTCCTGAATGCTGAACTCCTGAAACTTCGGATGATGTAACTCTGCCCATAAGGCGCGACAACGCTCACCCAGCCAGGCATTCAGTTCTGCAAACGAGGCCCACTTGATCTTCTGGGCATCAAGCCAGATTCGCCGACGACTGTCCTGCACGTTTTTCTCCACAACGCCTTTCTCCCAGCCCGACGCCACGTTGCAGAAGTCCGGATCAAACAGGTAGTGCGCGCACATCGCCATGAACCTGGCATTGACCACCCGGCCTTTGCCCTTCTTGACCTTGTCCACCGCCGTTTTCATGTTGTCGTAAATGCCCCGCCGAGGGATTCCACACAATGCCGCAAAGGATCGGGTGTGCGCGTCAAACAGCATCTCGTGCCCCTGGCTGGGGTAGGCCACCAACCAGAATGCCCGGCTGAAGCACAGCTTTAAATGCGAGACTTGGAGCTTGTAGAAGATGCCGCCCACCACCATGCCTTCTTCGCTCCAGTCAAACTGGAACGCCTCACCAGGCTCGAACGACAGCGGCACGAATGCCTTGGGTGCCTTGCCCTGCGTTTCCTTCCACGCACGGATGAAGTCGGTGACGCGGCTGTAGCCGCCGCAGTAGCCCTGCGTCTTGATTTGCCCAAACAGGGCTTTGGCTGTGCGGCGGTTTTCCTTTGTGCGATGGGAGTCTGCCTTGAGCGCCTGCACCAGCACTTCATGAAAGGCGGTTAGCTTTGACGGCACTTCTTTGCGCTCGTAGGTTGGCTTCTTGACCTCCGATTCATCCCGAACCCACTTGCGTATCGTGTTGCGCGACAGCCCCGTGGCCTTGGCTATTTCTCGCAGTGACTTCTTGTCACGCGCATACAGCCGCTTAACTTTTCCCAACATTTCCATGGTGATCACCTTTATTTGCTCCTGCCCAAAAAACGGGCAGAGCCAGTAAAACACCTGGGTCAATTTTGGGTCGGCACAACCTCTAAAAGTGGGTCAGTTTTCGGTCGGCGGCAACATTATTGAATCCAGAGAGTCGTCCCGCACGAACCGCCGCGCAATGCGCTCTGGGTG
>CAZMXB010000551.1:0-2742 GCA_964569855.1 uncultured Rhodoferax sp. | reverse complement strand
CACGCCGAGCCAGTGGTTCCCGTAATAGTTAATCTGGTCTGCTGAGAATCCAACATACTCAGTCCCATCCCAAGCAGCGTCGTAAGCCAGAGGTTCTGATACGAGCTTGGGACGCGTCTTCAGTTGTTCGTCAACTGGTAGCGACGAGTTGTAAAGCCACTGTTCCCCGATTTTGCCCCAGTACCGGTACCACATGTTCGTGGTCGTGCCGTCCACGTCCCAGTCTTCGTTGCGCGGCCCCATTCGCCAGTGCGGATTCGCCCATTAGTTGCAGTATCTAGCGGCGTGGGGGGCGAGTTCGTCGGACCCGTCCAAGATCGGGTTAAACCCACCGTTCTGGTAGTTGTCTAAAATCTCCAACCCGTCAGAGCCGGCGTAACTAAGTTTTTGAACGTCGTAGACCCCTTCCGTACAAGAGTGCTCAGTTCCAAAACGGACACCATCCCCGAAATCACCCACATAATGCCGCTGGTATAGGCAAATCGTCGGCTCGTCGAAAACATCTTCCATGACGTGCGTGTCGGTGCCAATGGCGCTTACCATGTAACTGGATTCCGCGTAAATCGTTTCATCCACCAGGTCTGACAATGGATCAATGGATAGGCCATCAATATTGTTGGTAATCGTGGCATTCCGGCGCCGGAGCCGTGGAAACGTTCGTCGTTGCGCCATCAAATGAAATTCGTCAACCCGTTCGTTGAAGCGCATCCAACCCTTGTCGAGATTCGCAAAGATCGCCACCTCTTCCGAATACCGCTCAATCATATGGCCGGATAGCAAACCGTGTACCGTGACGTTCGCCGTGTTGGAACCTGACGGCGCAGAAACCAGACTACCCACCGAGTGGTAACTCCCCGCCGGTGTGAGAAATGGTGCCGCACTTGGGATCGAAATCGGATCAGCGAACCAAGTCCCGTCAATCTTGCTGGTGTAACCGCCCACCGCCGTAGCACTCACCGACACGCCGCCGGTACTGTTATCGTGCGGAAATGCCACCACCGGGTTAGCCGCCGGAAGCGACGTTGCGACCACGGTGAACCCCTTCATGGGAATACCGACCGGCGACAGGTAAGGCGACTCGACCGAAATCAAAGCAGGGTCAGAAGTTGACCACTGCAAAACGCCGTCTACCTTCCATTCTATGGAATCCCACTGGGCGAGCCACCAAAAATCGTCGCGAGCATAAAGCCGGTAATTGATGAAATCCAGCGTCGTGGAAATACTGCCAAGGCCGACCGCGCTATAAGTTTCGTACTGCTCGAAAAATGACCCTTCGAACAGCGTCATGGATGCTTCACGGATCGGGTCCACGCCGACGATATTGACGTTATCCATTGCCAACGTCAGGATCACGCCCCTGGACATGATTCGACCACTCGGCCCGTCGCCAATCAATCCCACGTCGTTCCACTGGTGCAATGATGCCCCGCAAGTTACCCTGGCCGCTTCTGTGCCGCACGACATGGACGCGCCGAGCGAAAGTTGGAACCGCAGAACCTCGTTATATTCGACCAGCCCGTAGTCAGACACAACCACACCCGCCATCAGCGCGTACAACCGGGCGAGTCTTCAGATCCTTTGTTCGGCACTTCACCCAGCCGTTTGCAAACTCCGTCAAAGCCGGAATGAACGCCCGCATCTCTGTGACCGAGCCGACCAGCGTGATTGTCGCTTCGGTGTCACCGCCGCCAAGGTTGATCGTTGCCATCATGAGCGCGTTACCACAACGGAGAGCGACCGGGAAGTGATCCGGTCATTACCGCGGCGCACAATCATGCGCAAGGCTCGCATCTGCCTTCGAGCTACCAAGTCGGCGAGTGAAGTGTTGGGTTTTCTCATTCGTTTGCTACCTTCTTTAGTGTGTAAGTGGCGTTTCGCCAGTTGATGGTGTCCACGCCTTCATCTTCCGGCGTATCCTCAAGCTGGAACCCGCAAGAGAATGCCTCGATCCTGTAAATGCCCTTGCGCCGAACGTGGATAGGGTCACCACGCCATAGCGGGTACCCGTCGTCGTGCATGAGCAAATCTGAATCCATTTCAGCGGCTTCTCGCGCGACGGTCATGTCAATCACCAGCTCGTCAACCACGCTATTGAGAACCGCGCTCGTGGTGATCGAAGGGTCCACCATCACGAACCGGCGAACCGTGCCAAGCCAGTTGGATGGTCTTTCAGTTACCGGTGTATCGACGCGTTGAGAATCCGCGTCTGACCAGTGCGCTTGCCGCGGTCTTCGCGTTCTCGGGTTCCAGCCCGTCACCCGGATATCGTTGGCGAACGGCTCAAGGATTTGCGATGACCAAGTACGCGCCTTGAACCGTTGGCGGTCGAGCCAGTCTGTGCCAAGACCTTCGCCGCGCGCATCATCCTCGTCCAGATAAACCGTGAGCAATGGCGCGCTGCCAAGATCGTCCTCAGATAGCGCAAAGAGTTCAGGCTCATCACCGCCGCGTGGTCTGAACCCGTAGTACCAGTTCGGCGCGTAGGTTTCAACCAAGCGCTGGAACCACTGGGCGGCATTGTCGCCCGGCTCGATCATCGAACCAAAGTCACCAGCTTCCGCGCCAGCTTCACGTGGGATAATGAACCCTGAATCCGTGATGTTGATCGCGCTCGTTTCCAGACCTGCACGTCTGCCAAGGAATTCAAGCACCGTCTTGAGCGCAAGCCCATCAAGCGGATAACGCTCGGTGAAAATGTAGTTCTCCAGTAGCGCCCACTTGTCGCGGCAAGCTATCTGAATC
>CAZMXB010000550.1:729-2742 GCA_964569855.1 uncultured Rhodoferax sp. | reverse complement strand
GAAAAATTCGCGCACCCCCAAAGGCATTTGAATCGAACCGATCTTCTCGCGTCCAAGACCAAACCAGGCGGTGCGGCGGGTCAAGTAGTCCACATCGAATTTGCCAAAAATTTGCTTCATGCCCATCCGACTGAGCCGGGTGCCAATGTCGTAGTCTTCCGTCAAACTCTCAACATCGAAAGGCTCGTTATGGGATGTCGCCGCGAGCAGCTGCATCGCACTGTGGGAAAAGCAGGTGCCAACACCGGCTGATGGAACCATGTTGGAAAGGCTCTCGCGCACGACCAGATCCTTGCTGTGCCACTCGGCGAACTCATCCATGTAGGTACCCGCTACCAGTTCAAACCAGCTGCGCTCGAGCGAAGTCACCGGCAGTTGGATGAAATCCATCCGCGGCAGCAGGTAGTTGTAGTACTTCAGCTCCAGCGGGTGAAGCACGTCTTCGCTATCGTGCAGTATGAAACCAGCAAAGGTATGGGACTGGATACGCTCCTGTTGAAAGGCGGCCTGCACAATCCAGTTGAGACAGTCGGCCTTGCAAGTGGGCCCGTCGTGCGGCACCTCCACACGCACCAACTGCCGATAGCGCCTGCGCATACGCTCGACTTCCTCGATGGTGCGGTGATCGTTGCGGTAGGTGCCCACAAATATCGTGTAATTCCGATACTCAAGCGTTGATACCATGTTGCTGAGCATGGGCGCGATGACATCAAATTCCAGCCATGCCGGGACCATGATGGCCATGGGCTGCTCGGGGTGCTCCCGCAGCTGCTCGGCCGTCAGCCGCTTGTATTGGCGCCGCACTACCAACGAGCGGTAGCTCTCGCGAACCCAGTACCAGGCATCGATGAACAGATCGTCGATGCTGGAGAGCAGGATGATCACGCTGACCGCCGCGGTCAATATCTCAAGACTGCGGTAGTAGTCGGCAAAAAGGTAGGGCCAGTACAGCGTGAACATGCTGAGCAATCAGTAGAAAATGCGCACGCTTACGAAGACTTCCTGCGGCTGCGCCTGATGCGATAGGCCCAGACAACCAACAGCAACAGCACCAGGAGCGCGACGCTCACCAGAGGCACGCTCCAGGACAGATAACGCCGCCATTCGTAGAAGGCGCTTTCGCCTGCCCGAGGAGGCTGGCTCGCCGATGGGTTGCTGCTATCCACCCAGCTCACTGGACCCTCAGCGCCGATCAGAGCGATATCCCCACGGTTAAGTACGAAGGGCTTGTCCTGTGTTGTAGTCTGTGCGCCTAGCGGCTGCCAAAGGAGACCCGGCTGCGCATGCGCACTGGTCACCTCGACGGCGCTCAGGCGCGCCAAACCATCGACATCGATCCAAGGAGCCTTTTTCCCGTTGATTCGCAGTTGTGCGTCCTTGATCACAACTTTCGAACTGGCGCCATCCACTGGCACCTGCATGGCCAGAAAGGGACGGCTCGGCGTGAACGCCTGGCCTTGCGCTGCCACCACAAACTCGGCGCGTATGGGCGTGACGCCTGCTGCCACGGCCATGCGAACGACGCGCATCAAACTTGCGGGCGCGTCTGCCAGATAGGCTTCGGGAACGATGATCTGCGGCGTGCCTGACATCAGGGGAAGCAATCCGACGAAGGTGCCATCGGGTTCCGAATCACCACCGCGCACGTAGCTGGTGGGCAGCACGTTCACCGGAAATGCCTGCGGTGTTTCGTTGCAGTCATTGGAATAGGGCTGGCGCTGGAAAGATACGCGCACCACATTTCTCAGTCCGAGCGCATAGCCCGGAATGCGCGCGTCGAGACGCTCGGGACGCCCATCGGCCTGAAGGCGTTTGGCCGAGAGCAACACGTTGTTCCAGAACACCGACGCCACCGGGCGGGTAGATGAAGCGCCGGGTGCTGCGGCCACGTCCACCACCAGATCGGACGGCATCCGGCCATTGACCGCCACCGCTCCCAGCGGAATGGTGGCCGTCCAGTCACCCCGCGCCAGCACATCGAAACTCGCATCGCCGCCACCGAGATTGGTCAGG
>CAZMXB010000550.1:0-712 GCA_964569855.1 uncultured Rhodoferax sp. | reverse complement strand
TCACTTCGCGCGTGGTCATGGCGCTGCGCCAGACGTCGGAGAAAACGCCTGCGGCCTTTGCGCCAGCATCTTCTGACACCACGATCACCGGACGTGCCCCTAAGGTCGCCAGACGAATCGAATGCGATGGCAGGGCTCCTGCGGCCACCGCTGTCTGCAAACTGCGCCAGCTTGCGAAAGAACGCGCCGCATCAGCGTCACCGCCCAGTTGAGCGCCTAGCGCATCAAGGGCAGCAGCAATTTCCTGTTGCAGAGCGGTGTCGACTACAGCGATGTCGCCGGTAGCAAGCGAAGAGCCCAGCACCACCAAAGCACCCACCTCGGCGGCATCCTTGAGCACGTATTTGGCATTGCCTTGTGCAAGACCGGCGAAAGCCGGCAGGTTTGCCAGTCCAGCGGGCACTTGCCATCCGGTCGTGTCAATCGCATCGCCAGGAGCGGGGAATGACTTCACCACGACACGGCGATTGGCCTGCTCAAGTGCGACGCCAAGTCGCCACGCGGTGTCGTAGCTGGCCTTGCTGACCTTGCGAGACGCAACCATCAGCGTCGGATGCGCCGGCAACGTGAGCCAAGCGTCGGCCAGACTGGTCAGAGCGGCACTGCTGAAACGGTAGTTGAAGCGGGTGTCCGCAGAGACCGACAGCACGTTGCCTGTGGATCGGTCCACTTCGCAAATGCGTTGTCCCACCTTGTTCTGCCAGTTCACGCG
>CAZMXB010000549.1:0-2760 GCA_964569855.1 uncultured Rhodoferax sp. | reverse complement strand
GCTGGTAGTTGGGGTACATCATGGGGATGAGCCCGGCGTCGCTGGCGCCCTGCACATTGTTCTGGCCGCGCAGCGGGTGCAGACCCGAGCCCGGCTTGCCGATCTGCCCGGCCACGGTGGCCAGTGCGATCAGGCAGCGCGCGTTGTCGGTGCCGTGCACGTGCTGGCTCACGCCCATGCCCCACAAAATCATCGCTCCCTTGGCCGTGGCATAGGCGCGCGCCACTTCGCGCAGCGTCTGCGCCGGAATGCCGCAGATGGGTGCCATGGCCTCGGGGCTGTAGCCTTTGACGTTCTCCTTCAATGCTTCGAAATTAATAGCGCGCTGCTCAATGAAATCGAGGGCTGCAAGGTCTTCTTCTATGATGGTGTGGATCAGCGCGTTGAGCATGGCGACATCGGTGTCGGCCCTGAACTGCAATGTGCGCCAGGCATGTTTGCCCAGGTCGGTGATGCGCGGGTCGGCCAGCACAATCTTGGCGCCGCGCTGGGCCGCGTTCTTCATCCAGCTGGCGGCAACGGGGTGGTTGCTGCTGGGGTTGGAGCCGATGACAAAGATCAGGTCCGAGTGCTCCACGTCGTTGACCTGGTTGGTGACCGCGCCCGAGCCCACGCCTTCCAACAAAGCCGCCACGCTGCTGGCATGGCACAGGCGGGTGCAGTGGTCCACGTTGTTGGAACCAAAACCGGTACGCACCAGCTTCTGGAACAGGTAGGCTTCCTCGTTGCTACCCTTGGCCGAACCAAAACCGGCCAGCGATTTAGCGCCATGGCTGTCGCGCAGCGCTTTCAAAGGTCCCGCCGCCAGCGCCAACGCTTCGTCCCACGTGGCCTCACGGAACACATCCGACCAGTCGGCCGAGTTGCGGTTCAGGTGCTGCAAGGCGGCAGGGTCCTTGGGCACACCTGCCTTGCGCACCAACGGCACGGTCAGGCGCTGCGGGCTGTGCGCGTAGTCAAAGCCAAAGCGCCCTTTGACGCACAGGCGGTTGTGGTTGGCCGGCCCATCGCGCCCGTCCACGCTGATGATGGCGTTGTCCTTGACGTTGTAGGTGATCAAGCAGCCCACGCCGCAGAACGGGCACACCGAGTCCACCTTTTTGTCCACAGCCTGCGAGCCGATTTGTGTCTTGGGCATTAGCGCGCCGGTTGGGCAGGCCTGCACGCATTCGCCGCAGGCCACGCAACTGCTGGTGCCCATGGCGTCGCCCAGGTCAAACACAATGGCGCTGTGCGCGCCGCGATGGGCGTAGCCGATGACACCGTTGACCTGCTCCTCGCGGCATGCCCGCACACAGCGGTTGCACTGTATGCAGGCGTCCAGATTGACCGCCATCGCCGGATGCGAGATGTCGGGCTGTGGTTGTTCACGGCGCAGGGCTCGCAAAGACGGGCGCACCGACACCCCCATGCGGCTAGCCCATTCACTCAGTTCCCCATGCTGCCCCACAACGGTTGAAATCCCAGGTCCAGCAGCGCCAGAGGCGACCCCAGAGTCATTCCACTTGTACCCCACATCCGGCATATCTGACAGCAGCATCTCCACCACCATGGCCTGGCTCTTCAGAGCCCGTGGGCTTTGGGCTTTCACCTGAATGCCCGCAGTGACATTGCGACAGCAACTTGGCGCCAAACTGCGCTCCCCATCAATCTCGACTACACACGCCCGGCAATTCCCGTCTGCACGCAGGCCGTCCGAATAGCAGAGGTGGGGAATCTCAACCCCATGGCGTTGCGCCGCCTTGAGAATGCTTTCGCCCGCGTGGGCGGTGGCCGGTTTGCCATTCAGCGTGAATGCAATGTTGGTGCTCATGCCGCACCCCCAATCTCATGCGCAAAATACTTTTGCACCGAGCGCACCACGTTCGGCGCCGCCTGGCCTAGTCCGCAAATAGACGCATCCACCATCACCTGGCTCAAATCCTCCAACGTCGCGTTGTCCCAGACCGGAGCCTGCATCAGTGCGACTGCCTTGATGGTGCCCACGCGGCACGGTGTGCACTGCCCACAGCTTTCGTCCGCAAAAAAACGCATGGCGTTCATCGCTGCGTCCCGGGCACGGTCGTGCTGGCTGAGCACAATGACAGCGGCCGAGCCGATGAAACAGCCATAGGGCTGCAAAGTGTCAAAGTCCAGCGGGATCTGGTTCAGGCTGGCCGGCAGAATGCCGCCCGACGCGCCACCCGGCAGATAGGCATATAGCGTGTGGCCAATCAGCATGCCGCCACAGTACTCGTCGATCAACTCCTGCACCGTGATGCCGGCTGGTGCCAGCTTGACGCCCGGGTATTGCACCCGGCCACTTACGCTGAAGCTGCGCAAGCCCTTGCGCCCATGGCGGCCAAATCTGCTGAACCACTGCGGCCCTTTTTCGACAATGTCGCGCACCCAATACAGCGTCTCAAAATTCTGTTCCAACGTCGGGCGGCCGAACAGGCCGACCTCGGCGATATAGGGTGGGCGCATGCGCGGCTCGCCGCGCTTGCCCTCAATACTCTCGATCATCGCGGACTCTTCGCCGCAGATGTAGGCACCCGCGCCGCGTCGCAGTTCGATGATGGGTAAAGGGCAGGGCGGCTCGGCCTGCAACTTGGCCAGTTCGGCCAGCAGCATCGTGCGGCAGCCGTGGTATTCGTCGCGCAGGTAAATGACACAGCGCTCGGTGCCCACTACTTGCGCTGCAATCAACAGGCCTTCCAGAAAGCGGTGCGGGTCGCGCTCCAGGTAGGTGCGGTCCTTGAAGGTGCCGGGCTCGCCTTC
>CAZMXB010000548.1:2205-2783 GCA_964569855.1 uncultured Rhodoferax sp. | reverse complement strand
CCGGCTTCGTTGAGCATCCGGAGAAGTTCAGCGCCAGATGGCCCGACAAAGGAAGTATTGAGTCGGGCTTCGGCTTCACCCCTTGCTTCCCCAACCAAAAGTATAGGCTTCATAATTTCCTCGCATAGTTGGGGCGGGAATCACTCCCCGCCCCAGTTGGCTTTTAGTCTGCCTTCAAGGTTCGGGAAATTTCCGCATACACCGTCTGGCCATCATCACTCGGACGATGCTTTACCAACGCGCGAACTTCGGCGTTGACCACTTCATCGTTGCGGGATCGGCGGCTGGCGGATTCGCCAAGGTCCAATCCACAGTGTTCATGGAACTCGTCCAGCCGGTATACGGCGTCTTCGGTGAGGTAGAACGTCAGGCGAAGGATCTTGTTGTCGAACCCTCCCATTTCCTGCAAGTCGTCCCCATCAACGTCGTCTTCGGCGGAGACTGGCTTTAGGGTGAACTGAACAAACGGGGTGCCTTTCTTGGAAGACTTGTCGTAAACCGGCGAGCCTTGAACGCGGCAGAGGTAGGTGCCGGTGGGGATGGGCTTGGGCCGGTCGATTTCAGTGGGCGACTCATCG
>CAZMXB010000548.1:0-2195 GCA_964569855.1 uncultured Rhodoferax sp. | reverse complement strand
CTTTATGCTCTCCTTTATTGTATCTAAGAATAACTTCCTCAGCGACCTTCCGAGGAATTTTTCTAGATTCCACCGAAGCCGCCCATGCAGTTGCTCTATGTGGAAATCTATTCTTTTGCAAAGCGTCTTGCATGTTCTCAGCGTGAGTACCGAGAAACAAATGCTCTGGATTACAGCAAGGTGGATTGTCACATATATGGCATATCGATAAGCCTTCTGTTATTTCACCACAGAAAAGCTTGTAAGCCAATCTATGAGAACTTCTAACGCCAGAATTTAGAGGTACGATACCATATCCATGACGATCGGTACCTTTAATCCAAATCCAACACCCATTATCTGCAATTTTTATTCGAGATAGCAGATAATTTTTATCATATATAAGAGGGGCTGGCATTTTATT
This sequence comes from uncultured Rhodoferax sp., assembly GCA_964569855.1. GTDB lineage: Bacteria > Pseudomonadota > Gammaproteobacteria > Burkholderiales > Burkholderiaceae_C > Allorhodoferax. The sequence continues at coordinate 1,792 of CAZMXB010000548.1, read as the reverse complement.
TCCTCACTAATTTAATTGATTCTGGCTTTTTCTTTTCACGTAAACCCTCAAATATTGTTGCCAGTCCTGTTTCTATAGGAAGCATCTTTTCAGTAAAAGCACTGGGATTTGGGTTTGCTAGGTCTATCAGAGCATCAGATTGCAATTGAATCATCCGCTTACCTGCACTATTTTTATATCTAATATATGTCGAAAAATACTGGGGAATCTTCGGGGAAAGCTTCTGGCCAATACCTTGCGGGAAGATTTTGGTGGTGCCGTCGGGCAGGTCGATATAGCTGCCGTGGGCGATGACGATTAGGTTAGTGGCGAAGCCTCGGCTGGTGAGCATGGCGAGGACTTTTTCCACGTCATCTTGAGCGTTTCCATAGACTGCTCTACCGTCATAATCCCCAGACTTTCCTCTGGGGATGATAGACTCATGGAAGTCGTACGCGGCATCGCAAAGCCTAGAGAGACTATCTACGATAAGGATGCAATCAGGTCCCCAATCTGCTGGTCGTCCCAAGTCTGTATCTTCATATTTCCAACTGTCCAAGAGCTTGATGGCGTTGATCCATGCTTTTGGCTTTCCATCGATCTGGCTCCCACTGGCTCCGGCTTTATAGGCATCGCGGACGGTGACGAACTCGACGTTCTCGATCTTGTCAGGGCATTCTTCCATGATTTTGAACTTGAGAATGTCGAGAAGGTTGTCGAAGTCGAGGATGCGAAGTTTGTATCCGGCTTTGACGAGGGAAACGAGCGATCCGGTTTTGCCGGATTTGGCGTCACCGATCAGGAGGACTTTAGTAAACTGGTTTGATTGATGATTGGCTAGGGAAGGCATCAGATATCCTCTACGTGTTTAGGCCATTGAATCGGGGATACATCTTGCAATTTACCAATTTCTTTAGGATTGCCGCGAAATTGTATCCAATCCATAAATTCTTCCATATGATCTAGAAGAAATATGAATCTTTTACGTTCATTCGCAGCAACTTCATTACGGAGTTTTTGCCATTCACCCTCTCTAATAAGACCAAACCTATTAGTTCTGCCACCTGTATAGCCCACAGAAATCCAAATCTCACCGTCAGACTCTATCTTGATTTTCGGGGTCATTAGCCTTCTCCATTTCTGCCATGAACTCCTGATGAATTTTGTTTAGGACATTCACGATCGCTCTACGTTCGGAGAAGCCTCGGGACTGATCGTCTTTGATTCGGACTGCGAATTTCCAAAGAACCTGCGAGCAAAGGTCAAGGCCAACCACAAAGCCTGCTCTGGCACTGGCGTTTGGAAATTCTATCGGCTTCTCAGGGGATTCAGTCATAGAGAGCAAACTCCGCATGATGCTCAGCCGCAGCTTTACAATATGCAGCATAGGCTTCATCTTTTGTATAGAATCGCCCAAGATTTGTTTTCACGCCTTTGATTCTTATCTGCGCTCGCCAAGGCTTGGATCGTGTTTCGTCGTAAGTTATACCTTTCATTCCGTGCGGATTGAATCTAACTTGATTATACCCGTTCTGTTGTGTTGTTGCTTCGCGCAGGTTATTTATCTCAGTATTATACCTGTCACGGTCTATATGGTCAAGAATTTTATCGGGCCATTTACCGTAATAATGAGCCCAACAAATATCTGCAACAGCATACCACTTCCCCATAACACGAATGCCGGTTGCAACTACAATGCCGCATCTATTATAGTTGCGGCGTAGAAAACCCGTTGAAGGTTCGTAATCAAACAATTCACGAACCTGTTCTATAGAAAGTTTCATAACTGTCTCCTAACGGCTGCGCAAGGGAT
>CAZMXB010000547.1:0-2788 GCA_964569855.1 uncultured Rhodoferax sp. | reverse complement strand
ACCTGCTTGATGGTGTTGACCAGGTCGGTCAGGCCTTCGAGCGCAAAGTATTCACACTGCATGGGCACGATGACCCCATGGGCACAGCAAAGGCCGTTGAGCGTCCACATGCTCAGGGATGGCGGGCAGTCGATCAGCAGAAAGTCGTATTCGGAAGCGACTTCGGCAATGGCGTGCTTCAGGCGTTTCTCGCGTCGCTCCACTTCCACCAGTTCCACCTCGGCACCCGCCAACTCGCGGTTGGCACCCAGAATGTCGTAGCTACAGCCGCTGTCTTTGAGCTTGTCGCTTTGCGTGCGGGCCTCGGTGATCGAGGCAGACTCCAGCAACACGTCGTAGACCGTAAGCTCCAGCTTGCGCTTGTCCACGCCCGAACCCATGGTTGCATTGCCCTGGGGATCCAGGTCGATCATCAACACCCGTTGGCCGACCTTGGCCAGACCGGCGGCCAGGTTGACGGTGGTGGTGGTTTTGCCGACGCCACCTTTTTGGTTGGCTACACAAAAGATCTTGGCCATGTTATTTTGAAACCGCCAGCTTGATGCCAAAGCCAATCAGAAACAGCCCGGCTATCTTCTCCAGCACCCGCGACACCATGGGGTTGGCGCGGATACGCTCGGCCAGAAAATGGGTCAGCAACACGGACGTCAACCCGTACAGAAAAGTGATGAACGCAATCGTTACCGCCATAAAGCCATAGGTCACCAAGCCCTGTTGGCGTGCCGGGTCGACAAACAGCGGGAAGAAGGCCATGTAGAACAGAATGGCCTTGGGGTTGAACAGCGTGATCATCAATGCCTGGCGGAAATAGTGTCCCGCCGTGATGTGGAGGACCGGTGCCCCGCCAGGTTCGGCCAATAACATCTTGGCACCCAGCCAAGCCAGGTAGGCGGCGCCCACCCACTGTACGGCATGAAAAGCGTCCGGGTACGCTGCCAACAATGCCGCCACGCCGGCCACTGCCGACCACATGAGCACCTGGTCGCCGGCAATCACACCCATGGTCGCCGCCAGCCCACCGCGGATACGGCCCTTGCTGGTCGACGTGATCAGGGCCAGATTTCCGGGGCCAGGGATCAGCAGGAAGACGATGATGGTGACGACAAAGGTGCCGTAGTCGGTGACGCCAAGCATGGTGGGATTCTTTCTGGGGAAAGAGCGAGTTTACGTTGGAATTTTTTCGGGCGGTCTGGTTTTGTTGTGTTCTGTTGCTAGAGACACTTTGATCTCGAGTTCTCTCGCACTCATCATGTGCGGGGCATGCGTTCTGCAGGTAAAGGAGGAGCCCGCAAAGCGGGCGGGGACACGGAGCAGAACCCGTGACCCGATCGATCCCGCCCAACGAGCGGGCGATCAAGTGCCCGCTAACGAACGACGCATCCAAACAATGCACCGCTCTGCATCCAACCCCGGCACCTTCAATTGTTCCACGTGAAACACCTCGACCGAAGACGGCAAGACCCCGATCTCATCTGCTGGATGCTTGCCCTTCATAGCCATCCAGACGCCCTGCTCCGCCAGCGCCCCGCCCGACCAATTGGTGAAGTCGGCTAAGGCTGCAAAAGCCCGCGAACTCACCACGTCATACGGCTGGGTCAAAGACTCCACCCGCGCATGCAGGCCGCGCAAGTTCGGCAGCTTCAAGGTCACCGCCACTTGCTGGATAAAGGCCGCTTTCTTGGCGACTGTGTCCACACAATGCACGACGATATCGGGGCGACAGATGGCGATGACGATGCCCGGTAGCCCGGCACCAGAACCCACATCCAACAAACGAGCGGCTGTGGTCATGATCCCACGCGCATGCAATTGTCTATCCAACGGCGGTATCGCAGCAAGACTGTCCAGCAGGTGGTGCGTCAGCATCTCCGCCGGATCACGAACGGCCGTCAGGTTGTAGACCTTGGTCCACTTCTGAATCAAGTCCACGTACTGCAACAATTGCTGCACCTGCGTACCGCTCAGCTCCAAACCGAGGGCTGACAATCCCCTGCGCAGCTGGGTGTCCATCGTGGACATCAGGCCGAGGCCCCAACCGATTCCGGCGCTGGCACGGAAGCAAAACCCCGAAAGTTACCCTTCTTCAAGTGGATCAGCAACAATGAAATGGTGGCTGGTGTGATGCCCGACATGCGCGATGCCTGCCCCAGGGTTTCGGGCCGCTGCTTGTTCAAGCGCTGGCGGGCTTCAATACTTAAAGCCGTAACCTGCATATAGTCCAGCTCGGCCGGCAGACGCAAGTTTTCATAATGGGCAGCGCGCACGACCTCGTCATTCTGCCGATCGATGTAGCCAGAGTATTTTGCGGAAATCTCCACCTGCTCGATAACGGCGGCCACAAATACATCCTGAGCCAATACCGCAGCAACGGCTTCGAAGCCCTCTTCGGTTGTTTCACGTGGAACATTGGCAGCGGTTGGCAGATCCCGGTTGGCATAGCGTCCGCCGTCCAGCGACATCACTGCGGCATAGGCAATGTTCGGGCGGCGCAGCAGGTCCGCCAAGTTGTATTCGTGCTCAATGGATTTGCCCAGCACGCGCTCGGACTCGCTCGCCGCCAAGTTCTGAGGGCTGACCCAGATGCCACGTAACCGCTCTGTTTCACGTGAAACTGCGTCCCGTTTGCGGCAGAATGCATCCCAGCGCGCGTCGTCCACCAGGCCCAGCTTGCGACCGGTCTCGGTCAGACGGGCGTCGGCATTGTCTTCGCGCAGTTGCAGGCGGAACTCAGCCCGGCTGGTGAACATGCGGTAGGGCTCGGTCACGCCCTTGGTGATGAGGTCGTCCA
>CAZMXB010000546.1:1609-2797 GCA_964569855.1 uncultured Rhodoferax sp. | reverse complement strand
GACCCTACCTCGGCCGCATCCTGCTCGAATCACACATGAGTGAAGATCAAACTGTTACTCGTGGCGAGGACGAGGATGACGATTGGATGGTGGAAGCGACGGTGCTTGAAAGTGAGCGGCTGGTCTGGTGGCTATTGAGTTTTGGGGCGGGCGTGGAGGTGCTCGAACCACTTGAGTTGAGGGAAAGAATTGGTGACGAGCTTCGCGCGTCCGCGGATTTCTATGTCAAATAAGCAAGAATCGGCGTTGACACGAGATGAATGCCGTCATGAAATGGCTTAGCACTTGTGTACACGTCCGACGGGGTCGTTGTTGGCCCATTTGGATTGACCATACGCACATCGCTAAACCAGGGGAAACCATGAACTTTTCAAAAGAACACAAGTCGCTTTCAACTCAGCAGATTCTGTCCTTTGTTGAGGAGGGCAAGCTAAATCTGAATCCAGGTTTTCAACGCGAATCTGTCTGGAAAGAAAAGGATCAAAAGTTACTCATCGATACGATCCTTAGAGGTATGCCGTTACCAAGTCTTTTCTTCTGGGAGCACAAGGAGGGTAACAAAGTAATCTTCGACGTAATTGATGGAAAACAGCGAATTGAGTCACTCTTGGCATTTACCAGATACAGGCTGCCGCTGACCGTCAAACTTGATCCAGAGGACAATGTTGATTGGGAGAACCGAGATGCAACGGAGTGGTCGTGGAAAAAGTTGCAGTCATCGGAAACTCGGATCGTCAAACAATTTTTGAATTATCAATTTCCCGTGGTCGTCGTTCGAGGAGATCTACCCTCTGTTGAGCAAGTGTTCATTCGCATCAACTCCACCGGCAAGCAGCTTGAGCCTCAGGAAATTCGCCACGCGAAGTGGTACAAAAATAGTGATCTGCTAAGCGAGGCCGAGGGCATTGCCAAAACAAAGAAATATCACGCCTATTTCACTGAAATGGGAATACTTAGTGACGGCCAAATCACTCGAATGAAAGCGGTCGAATTGATTTCTGAGTTTATGTTGTCCATCGAAAAACAAGATGTTCTGGATCGGAAGAGTGCGCTAGACAGCGTGATGGGGAACAATCCGATGAACAAGAACACGATCGGAAGGCTAGGGCGTGAGGTCAAGTCTGTGTTGGACATAGTCAAGGTAGTCTTCCCAGAATTAAAGACGAGTCGTTTCGCTAAGACCTCCGA